>CAZTGP010000049.1:0-19394 GCA_964613325.1 uncultured Roseburia sp.
AGTTACCATTATTATTTCTTCTTATTTGAAAAAATAAACTATTCTATTATTTTCTAGTCAACGGAATATTAAGGAAACTGCTCAGCTGCACACAGCCATTTGAGTTCTTTTATCTTTATGTGATATATAAGTCATCAAAAATGCATGATTAATATTTGAATTTAAGAAAATTTTCGAAATCTGAATTAGATTACCATAGAATCCACATCTTGTAAACAGCTTTTACAAACATTATACATTGTTTACTTTCTTATTACAAAGATAATATTTTGCGCTCATCTTTCTCATGTTACACAATCATTTTTCCATATTTACAACCCCATCCATCTGCTAATTTCATATAAGACCAGAATATGTACTGGATAAAATGCGTAGAAGAAATATTTTGCTTTCGGTCCCTGAACTCCATGATATTTATAGATTGGGTATAACATCAAAAGTGCATAGAATTCAGTGGGAGAACCGATAATTCCAAGCGCTGCAACTCCCGATCCAAAGCTAATCATTCGGTTACTTCGGAATACATACATAATCGAAATTGCAGCAACCCCTGAAGCGCTATAATCTGTGTGCATAACTTCAGCTGCAACCATTCCCGCAAGAATCGCTGCAGCAATAGCGAAGCACTTCAAATATTTATAAAATAAATTCTTGTTCTCCACCTGAATTGTCTCATCAATCCAGTGAATCACTACAATAACCACAAGACCTAAGAATAATGTAACAAATACGTTATTGTAGTTCCAGTTCCAGAGCCTATTGGGAAATGCCAAATCAAATGGAATCTCTGACACCACTGCAAAAAGTGCCATTCTTCCAAGGTATTTTCCAACATTTCTTGTATGCAGAAACCCTTCCACCAAAAGAAAGCAGTAGATTGGAAAAGACATACGCCCAATCGCTCTCATCACTTCATATATCAGCTCCCAGGTTCCATAATTCAACTGCGTAACATAACCAGCTGCTGTACCTTGAACTAGTGCTCTTGCAAGAATGATTGCCGCAGTATGATCGATAAACATTGTAATAACTGCAATCATTTTCAGTGAGAAGCTGCTGCATCCTCTCGTGGCTTGTGTCTCCCCCATATACTACAATTTCCTTTCCCATATAAAATCACGTTTTCTTAGTTCTTGTTGATTTGCTTAAATCCCAGACATATTGACTGTCACTTTATTCAGATGCCAGATTTCATCCACATATTCCTGGATTGTTCTATCCGAAGAGAATTTTCCAACATGAGCCACATTTAATATTGCACTCTTTGCCCACGCTTCTTTCTGCTGATAATAGGAGTTAATTTTCTGCTGCTCATTTGCATAAGAACGGAAATCCGCAAGGATAAAATATCTGTCTGCGATTTGTCCATCCCTTGTGCTAAGCAATGAATTGTATAGATCTCGGAATAATTCTCTGCCATTTGCAGAGTAAGTTCCATCTATCAATTGATTTAACACTTTGTGAATATCTGGATCATTATTATAGATTTCCATTGGATAATAATCCTGATGTTCTTCATGTCGGATTACTTCGTCTGCGCTCATGCCAAATATAAATATATTATCCGCTCCAACTTCATCATACATTTCTACATTGGCTCCATCCATAGTACCTATAGTAAGAGCACCATTCAACATAAACTTCATATTTCCAGTTCCAGAAGCCTCTTTACTTGCAGTAGAAATCTGTTCACTGACATCTGCTGCTGCAAAAATCCATTCTGCATTGGATACACGATAATCTTCGATAAATACCACCTTAATCTTACCGTTTATAGAAGCATCATTGTTGATGACATCTGCCACATTATTAATCAGCTTAATGGTTAGCTTTGCATTGCGATACCCCGCTGCTGCCTTCGCGCCAAAAATAAATGTTCTTGGATAAAAGTCCATATTCGGATTATCCTTCAACTGATTATATAGATACATCACATGAAGAATATTTAAAAGCTGTCGTTTATATTCATGCAATCGTTTTACCTGCACATCAAAAATAGATTCCGGATTCACTTCAATTCCATTGTGCTCCTTAATATATTCGGCAAGACGAACCTTATTCTGATATTTAATCTCCATAAACTCCTTCTGAGCCTTTGGGTTCGTTGCAAGTGGTGCTATCCCTGCAATCTTTGATAAATCTGTAATCCATCCTTTCCCAATCTGATTGGATACCCAGTCTGCAAGCAATGGGTTAGCATGTGCCAGGAATCTTCTCTGGGTAATTCCATTGGTCTTATTATTAAATTTCTGTGGGAACATATCATAAAAGTCACGAAGTTCCTGATTCATAAGAATCTCTGTGTGAAGTCTTGCAACACCATTTACAGAATACCCTGCTGCAATCGCAAGATGCGCCATCTTTACCTGTCCGCCCCACAAAATTGCCATTTTCTCAACTTTATAATCATTTCCTGGATATCTGTTCTGAATCTCCATCACAAAACGACGATTAATCTCCTCTATAATCTGATAAACACGAGGAAGTAATCTTTGGAATATTTCAATTGGCCACTTTTCTAAAGCTTCTGACATAATTGTATGATTGGTGTATGCCACACAACGGGTTGTGATATCCCATGCATCCTCCCAGTCCAAGCCTTCTTCGTCTACCAGAATACGCATTAATTCTGCTACTGTTACGGTTGGATGTGTATCATTCATCTGAAATACCACTTTTTTCGGAAGCTCATGAATATCATCATGATGTTTCTTAAATCTTTCCAAAGCACGCTGTATACTAGCTGACACAAAGAAGTATTGTTGTTTTAATCGAAGCTCCTTGCCTGCCACATGATTATCATTTGGGTACAATACCTCCACCAGATTACGTGCCAGGTTTGCCTGAGCAACTGCATCTTCATAATCCCCTTTATCAAAAGCATCCAAATGGAATACTTCTTTCGGCTGAGCATCCCAGGTAATCAAAGTATCCACCACATTATTATCATAGCCTACGATTGGCATATCATATGGGATTGCAAGAACTGATTGATAATGCTCGTGAACAAAATTCAATGAGCCATCTTCCCGGCACTCCGTTCTGACATCTCCACCAAATTTCACCTCATAACAATATTCCGGTCTGCGGAGCTCGAATGGATATCCATCTTTTAGCCAGTTATCTGGCACCTCAATCTGAAAGCCATCGGAAATCTTCTGTTTAAACATTCCATAACGATAACGGATTCCACACCCATAAGCCGCATATCCAAGGGTTGCAAGAGAATCCATAAAGCATGCTGCAAGCCGGCCAAGACCACCATTTCCAAGTGCTGGATCTGGCTCCTGATCTTCTATCACGCTGATATCTAATCCAATCTCATCTAAAGCTTCTTTGACTTCTTTATATGCGCATAGGTTAATCAGATTATTTCCCAATGCTCGTCCCATCAGAAACTCCATTGACATATAGTAGACCATCTTAGGATCTTCCTTCTCAAATGTCTGCTGAGTTGCAAGCCACTGATCCATAATCACATCTTTCACTGTGGCTGATACAGCCTGAAAGATTTCCTGCTGACTGGCTTCCTCTAAGGTCTTACGATAGATATTTTTGACATTTTCCTTGACGTTTCTGATAAATGTTTTCTTGTTAAATACGTTACTTCGCATAAACTTTCCTCCATTTTCGCTTACAGTACCGGGTGCAACAAGAGGGAGATAGACCTGCTTTGTCCTCTCCCTCTTCTTTATGCTACTGTTTCTCTACTGCTAACTGTACATTTTCGCCATTAATATTCCATTCTTTCTCGAATCCTGCGAGTTTTCCGGAATAAATAGCATCTGCAAGTACTTCAGATTTGATTTCTTCGCCATACTGTTCGAAGATTCCTGTAACTTTCTCGTCTGCAACAAATGATACCGCGATATGATCCATTACTTCAAATCCTGCTTCCTTACGCATTGTCTGGATCTTGCTGATAAGCTCACGAACAAATCCTTCTTCGATTAATTCTGGTGTAAGGTTGGTATCAAGTACAACTGTAACGGTATTATCGCCTTCTGTTACGTAACCTTCCATCTGAGTCATTGTAATCAGTAAATCCTCTTCTGATAATACAACTTCATCACTGACACTGTCAAGTTTCAGTACACCATTTGCTTTTAATTTGGCCATTGCTTTATTGCCATCTAATTCAGCAAGTGCATTCTGAATCTGTTTCAAGTATTTACCATATTTTGGTCCAACTGTACGAAGCTGTGGCTTGAACTGATAGCTTGTGTAGCTAGATACATCATCTGTAAATGCTACTTTCTTCACATTCAATTCATCTGCAATAATATCTGTATAGAAATCACTTAATGCTTCTGGTGCCTTTACAAACATCTGACCGATTGGCTGACGATTCTTGATGTTTGCGCTATTTCTACATGCACGTCCCATAACTACAATCTTCAAGACTTCATCCATGTATTTTTCCAGATCGGTATCAACCATAGACTGGTCTGCTACTGGGAAGTCACATAAATGAATAGACTGTGGTGCCGAAGCATCTACAGAGCAAACAAGGTTGCGGTAAATGTCTTCTGTCATAAATGGAATCATTGGTGCTGCACATTTGGAAATGGTAACAAGTGCAGTATAAAGTGTCATGTATGCATTAATCTTATCCTGCTCCATGCCTTTTGCCCAGAAACGTTCACGGGAACGTCTTACATACCAGTTACTCATATCATCGACAAACTCTTCTAATACTCTTGCAGCTTCTGGAATTCTGTAGTTGCCAAGATTCTCATCTACTGCAGTAATTGCAGAGTTCAATTTTGATAACAGCCATTTATCCATGACAGAAAGCTTGCTGTAATCTAATGTATATTTGGAAGCATCGAAATTATCGATGTTTGCATACAATACGAAGAATGCATAGGTATTCCACAGAGTACCCATGAATTTACGCTGTCCTTCCTGAACTGCTTTACCATGGAAACGGTTTGGAAGCCATGGAGCCGAGTTGATGTAGAAATACCAACGGATTGCATCTGCGCCGTATGTTTCTAAAGCATCAAATGGATCAACTGCATTTCCTTTGGATTTGGACATTTTCTGTCCATTTTCATCCTGAACATGACCAAGCACAATAACATTCTCATATGGTGCTTTGTTAAACAGCAAAGTAGATTCTGCCATTAAGGAATGGAACCATCCACGTGTCTGGTCAACTGCTTCTGAAATGAACTGTGCAGGGAACTGCTGCTCAAATAACTCTTTATTTTCAAATGGATAATGGTGCTGCGCAAAAGGCATTGCTCCTGAATCGAACCAGCAGTCTAATACTTCTGGAACACGTTTCATAGTCTTGCCACAATCTGGACATGCAAAAGTCACATCATCAATATATGGTCTGTGAAGCTCTACTTTTGCTGCATCTGGATTGCCAGATCGCTCCGCGAGTTCTGCACGGCTTCCGATGCATTCTCTGTGTCCACATTCACACTCCCAGATGTTTAAAGGAGTTCCCCAATAACGGTTACGCGAAATAGCCCAATCCTGGATATTCTCTAACCAGTTACCAAAACGTCCTTTACCGATGGATTCTGGAATCCAGTTAACGGTATTGTTGTTGCGGATCAGATCATCTTTTACTGCTGTCTCTTTGATGTACCAAGACTCTCTTGCATAGTAGATAAGAGGAGTATCACATCTCCAGCAGTGTGGGTATTCATGTTCAAATTTAGGTGCTTCGAACAACTGTCCTTTGGCATCTAAGTCTTTTAATACTTCTGGATCTGCTTTCTTTACGAATAAGCCAGCAAATGGAGTTTCTTCAGTAAGTTCACCTTTTCCGTTTACGAACTGTACAAATGGAAGGTCATAGTTACGTCCAACATTTGCATCGTCCTCACCAAATGCAGGAGCGATATGAACGATACCAGTACCATCTGTCATCGTTACATAGCTGTCACAGGTAACAAAGAAACCTTTCTTGTTCTGTTTGTCTGCAACTTCTTTGGCACAAGCATAGAGTGGTTCATACTCTTTGCGCTCTAAGTCTTTTCCTTTGTATGTCTCTAATACTTCGTAAGCCTTCACGCCTTCTTCTTCGTTTGCAAGTTTCCTTAACACCTTGTCAAGAAGCGCCTCTGCCATGTAATAAGTATAGCCATCAGCAGCTTTTACTTTTACATACACATCATCTGGGTTTACACAAAGTGCTACGTTTGATGGAAGTGTCCAAGGAGTTGTTGTCCATGCTAAGAAGTATGCATCCTCTCCGACCACTTTGAAACGAACGATTGCAGAACGTTCTTTTACCGTCTTGTATCCCTGAGATACTTCAGCTGTAGAAAGTGGAGTACCACAACGAGGACAGTAAGGAACAATCTTGAATCCTTTATAAAGAAGCTTCTTGTTCCAGATCTCTTTTAATGCCCACCATTCAGACTCGATGAAGTTATCATCATATGTTACATATGGATTCTCCATATCAGCCCAAAATCCTACTGTTCCAGAGAAATCTTCCCACATCCCTTTGTATTTCCATACGGACTCCTTACATTTCTTAATAAAAGGTTCCATACCATATTTTTCAATCTGATCTTTTCCATTTAAGCCAAGTAATTTCTCAACTTCAAGCTCTACTGGAAGACCATGTGTATCCCAACCAGCTTTACGAGGCACATATTTGCCCTTCATTGTCTGGTATCTAGGAATCATATCTTTGATAACACGGGTTAATACGTGTCCGATATGTGGCTTACCATTGGCTGTAGGTGGTCCATCGTAAAATGTATAGGTCTCGCCCTCTTTACGATTCTCCATAGACTTTTTGAAAATATCATTGTCCTGCCAGAATTTTACGGTTTCTTTCTCGCGGTCAACGAAGTTCATGTTCGTATCAACTTTGTTGTACATAATTGCCTCCTGATATAAATAGAATAAAGAAAGGCTCTCATCCTGTAATAAGGACGAGAGCCTGCACGTTTAACCACCTTGTTACAATGTACTTAGGATATCCGATAGATACGCCTGCATACGTCGTTCCTGTAACGTAGGAAATACGTCAGTCCTTACTTTCATAGTGAGTTCAGTCTGCGACTCAGAAGTGATATTCATTCTCACTCTACTCGTACCAGGCTTCCACCATCCCCGGCTCTCTATTACTTTCCTGTGACAACTACTGTCTTCGTCATGGTCTTTCATTCATATTCAATGTGTATTTACACATGGTTAGTATAAAACCTCGGCATTTTATTGTCAAGGAGCTATTTATTTTTCATTCGATTTCATCTTTCCTGGTAAAATGCATTGTTTTCATTCACATCCATACCTTCTGAAATGCTTATTATCTTGAAAATGAAGACCCCAAAAGGAGCTTCTATGCATTTTCTATCTTCTGCTCTCATAGAATAGAAAGTTAGGAACCTCTGCCTCTTTCTCCTCATATAGTAACAGTGAAGAGTGACAAATCACTCTTTAGAAAAAGGAGGTATTCCACAATGAGTTCCTGTATCCTAAAGTTTGGAGCTTCTCAGACCACCCAGCTTCCAGTTCTCACTCTGCCAAGCGGATTACTTGGTTCTGAGCCAACCGTACTTGCAACCTTGCGTATGGATTGCTCAGCACTCCGTAAACCATGTGTAAAGCTCGATTTTGCCACAAACTTCAACGTTTTTGGTGTAACAGCAGGTACACTAAGCTTCCAAGTATACAAAAAGTTCGATAATCAGACTGATGCAATTCCAGTTGGTCCAGCTTGGACCTTTGGACCAATCGCCGTTGGTTACCAGCCTCTATCCTTCTTCGTGGAGGACTGCGATATGACCTGCTGCTCTAACCAGAACTGCTGCACCTATATCGTAGAGGTAAGCGCTGCTGAACTGATTGTTGCAGAAGTCGGCTACGCAACCTTTGCAAACTCTATGCTAGCAGCCACTATCTGTGCTGGTCCTGAGGGTACTTGTAGATAATAGATTCATTTAAAATTAATGCAGCCAAACGCTCCATACGTGAATCCAAGAAGTCCACGGCCTGTTCCTTAGCTGTGGACTTCTACTGTATTTCCCTATGACTTATTTCATGTTCTTCAATTGATATGGTTCTATATCCAGTTTCCCTTTTTCATCAATGTTAATCAAAGTCGCACCTCGTTGCTGCCCCAAAGATTCCAAGTCAAAAAATAACCATAGTTCCTTTTACAATCAGGCACTCGAATGTAAATTGGTCACCACCAATACCCATTTTTCACTACTGTCGTTATTTGTGTTTCAGCTATCCAAACATAACCTCTGAGATTTTCTCTTCCAACACTTCTCTTGGCTGTGCTCCAGATAATTCAGCCTTAACTTCACCATCCAGCATAAAATACAGGGTTGGAGTTCCAGAAATATCGAATCGCTCTGTATATTTTGGACTTTTTTCGATATCGCATTTTGCTAGATTGATTTCTGGATTATCAAACATAATTTCATTGATTACCATATCCAGCATCTTGCATGGCCCACAGTGGTCTGTATAGAAATCTGCAATCCAAAAACCATCCTTTGTTGTTACATCAAATTCCTCTTCGGGTACTAATTTCGTCATATTACGCATTCCTCTCTTTCATTTTCTTTTCAATAAGATTAAACATCTTTTCCTGAAGTTCAGATAATACTTCATAATGATCCAACGGATCTGTTTTCCCTTCACACGGAAGTCCAAGAATATCTAAGAAAATCAAGCACTGTTGAATTTTCATCTGATACCATTCATGGCGCATAGTAATGAACTCCTCCATGGAGTCACAATGAAGATTCTCCTGCATTTCCTCTTTGCTGCAGGTCAGCAAATCAATTCCTTTCTCCTTCATGAATATATCACGAAACATATCACGTTCTAATTGTCCCAAGATCACAATATCAGATTCCTCATATTCGGTCATTGGATAATCCTGAATAATTGCTTCTGTCACAAAATAATTTATATTGGCAAGAGCTTCTGAACGTTTGCCCTCAATCATGAACTTCTCATATTCCGCAACTGTCTGAATCAGATTTCCCTGATAATCCTTTTCCTGCATTTCTACTACCATTGCATCTGTTGGTTCCGGAACAATCTTTCGTTTAATTTCTAGGATCTCTGCTGTAACCGCTTCCTCTTTTACAGTCACTGAAGTGCGTTCTCCGACTCTTTTCCCAACCAATGCCTTTTCTAACGTCTTATCGTAAAGCCCTCTTCCAATACTGATGGTAACCTTCTCTTTATTGAATTTCGGAAGTACGCTCTCTGTGCGAAGCGTCAAAGTATCGCCTTCTTCCGCTTTTGTCCCTTCTGGGAGCACTTTCAGTTCTATGTGTGCCTTTACAATTCCCTTATGTGCAAGTTCAAGCATTTCTTCCTTAGACGGAATCTTTGTAATTGCATCTTCTCTTTTGAAATAATCGTTAAAATATTTATCGTATTCGATATGATTATATGGAAATTTTGTTTTCATAATTTTTCCCTTTCCTAATTGGATTCTACTCCAACCTTTTGTCTTCGATTCATCACTTTTGCAAGATAGCTCCCACTGCTTTTCAACACTTCTTCCGGTGAACCACTACATGCAGCTTTACCATCCTCTAGAATAATCACATGATCTGCTTTACGAATTGCAGAAAGTGAATGAGCAATAATAACAGTTGTGCGATCCTTCATCAATTCGCTTAATGCTGACAGCACCATTTTCTCACTCTTCACATCAAGGTTACTGGTCGCCTCATCCAAAAGAAGATAATCAGGATTATTCATCATAGCACGGGCAATAGCGATGCACTGGCGTTGTCCACCAGAGAAATTTGTTCCTCCTGATACCACTTTACTGTCATAGCCTTTCTCTAATTCTGCAACAATCTTATCAACTCCTGCTCTTTTTGCCACTTCCTTCAATTCTTCTTCTGCAATGTCACGTTCACATCCATAACAAATATTTTCACGAATGGTTCCTTCCATAAGCGGACTATCCTGTGCCACTATCGCAAATGCTTTTCTCCATGCATGAAGATTATATTCCTTCACATCTGTTCCACCGAATTTCATAGCACCATTATTCGGCTCATACAGGCGCTCCAAGAGCTTAAATACAGTACTCTTTCCAGAACCATTTGCTCCAATGATAGCAGTAACTTTGTGTTTTGGTATCTCACATGTAAAGTTTTCAAGTACTGTAGTATTTGTGTATTGAAAGGATATATTGTCAAAGCTGATGTCTGCATCCGGCTCATCCATCTGAATTCCAGTATCCGTCTGTTCATCAGGTAACTTAAATGTTCTAATAACTCTTGCTAAAGCTCCATTTGCCTGTTTAATGTCACCACAATACTGAATAATATTAGTAAAGTTAATTCCCACTGTGCTAGAAAATCCATAGAATGCAACAACACTACCAGCTGTCATATGCCCATTCGCTACCAGTCCTGCTCCTACTGCAAAAGGAATAAGGATACTTAAGATTTGATATATTGTCTGCAATGCAGTATAGAATATATCCATCAATCCTGTCTTAATCTGCATTGCATACTGTTCTTTGAAACAATCTGCACCTGCTTCAATTTCCTGTACCTGTGCATTGGCAGCCTTCACCAATGCAAGATCCCTGGTACGCTCAATCAGATATGTAGTGGTTCTAGCAAGCATTGCCTGTGATTTTTGTGCAATCAAGTATCTTAATTTCGTGTATCCCCATCCAATCAATGTACTAATTGGGATTAATATCAGCATATAATTTGCAAGGAGCACACTGAGCAGATACATCTGTACAATATACATCCCCAGACTAATGCCCAAAGAAATGAACCCAACTATTGTTGTAAACAATTTGCTTGCAAAATCACAGTCCGTTGTAACACGGCTAACCAAAGTCTCTCCACCATCTTCATCATAGCAACTCTGTTTGGTATAGATAATCTTACTCCATAGCTTTTTTCGAAGTCCCAGGTTGATACGCTCACTTGCAACTCCTTCAAAAATCATAGTTCCTGAAGAAAATACCCCTACCAAAAGATACCCAACGGCATAACTGACCAACTGCGCGGTTGGTACTTCACCACTCGCATCCACTACATCTCCCGTAAAGTAAGTAAGCGTCATCCCCGCAATCGTGGTTCCAATGGTACATACTAATATCATAACAAAAAAGAGCCATGGTATTTTGATTCCTTTAAAAATACCAAAATATTCTTTTACACTCACCTTTTCCGGTGTATATGTATTCTTTACTTTTCTCATTATGCATACACCTCCTGATAAGATTCTTCTTCCACAAGCTCACGATAGCTGCTACAACTCTCCATAAGTGTTTCATGTCTTCCACACCCTGCAATCTTTCCATCCTGTAATACAACAATCTGGTCTGCTCCAGAAATGAAATTTAACTCATGAGTAACTGTAATAATTGTTTTACCCTGGAATTGACGGAACACAATATCACTGATATCTTTTGCCGTCTCTGCATCAAGTGCACTGGTTGGCTCATCCAATAGCAGAATGTCTGCATCTTTTAACAGTTCTCTCGCAATAACAAGCTTCTGTCTTTGTCCACCTGACATGGTTGTTCCCCAAATTGCAAGCTGTGTATCAAAACCATTTGGAAGTTCTGTAATATAATCATAGATTTCTGCAAGCTTCGTAACTTGAGTAAGCTCGTCATCTGTCACATCCCGATTCACTCCATAGGTGAGACATTCTTTTACCGTTCCACTAAAGGTCGTTGCATCCTGAGTTACATAAGACAATCGTTCTCTCCATGCAAAAAGATTTATCTGCCCAGCATCTGTATCCCCAATTCGGATTGTTCCTTCATTTGGAAGATATAGCTGCTCGATTAATTTCAATATGGTAGTTTTTCCGCTTCCAGAAGTTCCTACAATTGCAGTATTTTTCCCCTGTGGAATACAAAATGAAATATCTTTTAATACTGGATGAGCTTCCTCATAAGCAAACTTTACATTTTCAAATACAAGATCTCCTGGCTGAATTTCAGAAGATGCATTTTCACGCATATCTTCCTGTGGTGCATCCATAATCTTTGACAGACGTGCCGCACGTCCCTGTACCATCTTAATGTTGGTCCACATCATGGATATTTGACGAAGTACTGTATTAATCATCGGAACAAACATAAAGAAAGCAATCCATGCTTCAAGATTGATTTCACCAGCGCGTAGTAGATAACATCCCCATAATACTGCGAGAACTGTTGCAATCGCATCTGTCAAAAATGTAAATCCTCCAAGTATTCCGTTAATATAAGTAAGCTGAAGGTTCGCTTTATACAATTTTCCTGCTGTTTCCACTCCACTTGTTTCTTCTTTGTTCTCTGTGTTAAAGGTTTTGATTAAGGTCAGATTGCGGATTCGTTCTGTAAGGAATCCAGTAAGACCACCGATTCGCATCTGAATTGTACGCCCAGTTCGATACTGCCAACGTCCCATAAATACTGCATACAGTATGTACAATGGAACTACTGCAAACACAACCACCAGTAATCGCTTGTTATATCCTGCAACCTGAGCAAGACACATGAATAAGTACAAGATGATCGATGGAATCGAAACAATGACTGAGATTAAGGAATCTACTGTTGTTTCTGTATCACTGGTCACTGCAGATAACAGCTTTCCTGGATCATTCTCATTATAATAATCTGTACGGATTCCAATCATCTTCTTCCATACAGAATTTCTGGAGCTCCTTACTGATTTGGCACTGGCCATTAAATTAAATAGTGCAGAAACCACAGATAACACTAATGTTCCCAACAGATTGATAATCAATCCCATAATTGCTGCCATGGAAAAGTCTCCTGCATACAAAGCCGCAGTAGATCCTGGCACAAAGGAAGTAAGCGCGTAATAGGCAATTGAAAAAAGTAGCGTTAATGCAATCCAGCCCCAACTCAGCTTTACTTTCTTGAAAAATGCACGAAATGCTTTCCAGTCACCGCTGTTTGCTTCCTTTCCCCCTTGTATTTTGTTTTCTTTCATAATATTCCTCCTTTATTCCCGGACACGATTGCCTTCCTAGGACCCTATGCCCGTTATCCTATTAGAAAAGGCATCACAACGCACAAGTTTCAATTATGAATTTGCGCCATTGCAATGCCTCTATCTCTGTGCTACTACTTTACTATGTTAAAGCACTAGAAATCAATATCTCATGTCTAATTGGGTAAAATGAAGATTCATTGGTACTTTTTCATGTCTATTTGGAATTTGTTAACATCATTTTAATGATTTCTTTATCGGTCTGTTTCATTCCCACTTTGCCAATATATCCAACGCAGCTGATTGTTTCCCCAGCCTCCTCTTTCAATATACCTGTATACGCCTCGTAAGCTTTCCCTTTCATCGCTAAGAAATGTGCCATCATTGCAGCATCAATACTTGAAGCAATCTTTGCTGCACAGGATACCTTAGCTCCGTCGCAAATAATTCCCGGAATATTTGCCAACGTATTATCAATCGTGTCCATTATCTGTTTCGTGCTCCCCCCAACCATGTAGGTGATTGCTGCTCCTGATGCACAAGAAGCAGAGACTGCTCCGCAGAATGCTGACAGTTTTCCAATGAATTCTTTCTGATATGTAGTTAATAGGCTTGAGAACACCAAAGAACGGTACAATGTTTCCTGAGGAATATTCTTTTCTCTTGCGTATACAATCACAGGAACAGAAGATGCAATCCCCTGATTTCCACTTCCTGAATTGATAATTACAGGCATATCACACCCATCCATTCGTGCTTCAGAAGCTGCTGCCGCATACGCCTTCATTCTTGTGATTACACTTTCTGCATATTGTTCCCTAATAATTCGTCCAATTCCAAGACCATAATCTCCCGACATTCCCTCATATGCGATATCCATATTGCATTGAATCTGTTTCTCATAAATATGTTTAATTGCACTAATTTCAATTTCATCTGCAAACTGTTTTATATTTTCAATGGATAGCTGCGAGCGGTCTGCCTTTTTCTTTTCCAGTGCTGTTTCCTTTTGTGTTTTTTGATTACAGCTTACAGATTCACGAATCTCATTCCATACTTCCTGACCATTCTTTTTTACTGATACAATATTGGTGTGTGCATTTTTCACTTCCACAAGCACAGAATTTTGTTCCGTCACTAATTCAATTTGAAAATGCAGTGGTATATCAGAATCGAGGTACTCCACTATGCAGTTTCTCTTCATAATAAAATTCTTTGTTTTCTGAATATCCATCTGTGTTACATTTTCTAATACTTCCATACATTTAGGTGCTTCTCCACCAAATGCTCCAAGTACCACTGCTGCTTCAATTCCAATCATGCCTTCTGAATTTGGAATTGTTACGCATCTAACATTTTTAATCATATTTCCACTGCATCTTGCATATATTTTTTCTGGCTCTTTTTCCAGCACCATTCTTCCCACTGCTGCTGCATAAGCGAGAGCAATTGGTTCTGTACATCCCATGGCAGGAATTAATTCTTCCTGTATTATTTTAAGAAAGTCTTCCTTCATCTTCTGATTCATCATCCACATTTGCTCCAGTCTTTTATAATGACATACTATTCAGTTCTTCTGTCTTGCAATCCGCAATTGCCTGCTCATGTCCAATCACACAGATTCCTCCATTTTGAGCAATCTTCTCTAGTGTTTCACAGAATTGTAGCAATCTCTCTTTTGTAGAATGCAGCATCCTGCTCTTCTCCTCTGATCGGTTCTCCATCGTGATTCCACGGAAATAGTCATTGTCACAGCTTATTGCCCATTCTCTGGTAGATAATAATGGCTCCAAATCAGCGATACTTCCAATAATATATTTATCCAATTCCTCTTTACTTTCACAAAACTCTCGAAGATAATCTGCTGCCTCGCGATATATATTAAGGGAACGGAACACATTCGGATCTCTATAGGAGTAATAAAATGCATTTCCAGTTTCACTAACTGTAAAGCCTGCACCATATGCTCCGCCCTGTACTCGGACCTCATTCCACAAATAGCTGAGTGACAGAAGCTTTGCAACAACCCTCCATTCACCTGTATATTCTTGTCCTAAGGAATTCAGGTTGAGTCCCATGACAGCATAGGATATACCTGCTGGAATGACAATTGCTTCTTTTCGATTCTTGTCGACATCTTTTGGCAACCTCGTCCAGCACTGCTCCTGCGCCTTTCCTTCTGGAAACATTTGTATCCAATCGTTAAGATTCACAATTTTTTCTGTTGCTGTCACACTCAAAAACATATTGCTTTGATCTATGGTTTGTTTCAAAAGCTTATCCATTCGTACTGCGTAATCCTGCACTTTGTTCTCTTCATTTGATAATATTTTATGAAGCCACTGATAGCAGGAATATCCCTCCATCTGTTCCTTGACATAACTTTCTGCGGAGAACTTAGATGCAGCGCGTTTCATTGCATAGGAATGTCCATTCATAATAAGGGATTGCTGAAACATTTGATCACACTGTGTTAGAATCTCTTGAATCTTATCTACTGCTTGCCAGTCTGTATGCAATAGTATCTCCACAAGCAATTTCTGTGCACTTACAAGCTTCTCTTCCAACACACTGCAGCCTGCCCAAAGCATTACCTTACATTCTTTTGTCTTTCCTGGAACACTATAAGTTTTTACATCGAAATTCATCATTCCGATATCTCTTTTTATTGCTTGCTGAAGTTTTGCCACTGAATAATTCTCTGTAGGCAGGTTTCCCAACAGGTTCGGTAGCAGCCCCAATTCAGGAAGCATTTCTTCTGGGATATTTCCCACATTAAAATACATGTTCAGGTATATTATTCCATTTACTTTGGATGGATGTGTAAGAATTGTCACACCGTTCCACTGACTTTGATTTGTGATACGCTGCTCTGCATTTTCATTTACATCGCTTAGATTTAATTTCGGCAAAGTCGCAATATCGTACTCTTGATCGGTTGTCTGCTGCCACTGGTTTAACTCACGATTGAGTTCAATCACCTGATTCAACTCTTCTTTTGACCATCTCTCCTTTTGCTCAGTCAATTTTGTATGTTCCTTTTCTCTTTTTTCTTTTCCAATGTTTTTAGACGGAACCGCAAGATAAGTTGCTGTATAAGCTTCTTCCAAAAATACTTCTTTTAGTATTTTCACAAAATAATCTTTGCCTAGCTCTTCGCGCAAGTCACAAAAGACCTCATTTACCGTCATATAGGTTAAAGGATCTCCGCCAAACATCCACGCATTCAGCGCATTGAAATTCCGATTAAGTCCCTTAGGTTCTGAACTTTCCCTCATCTGGAACTCTGTCTGGTTCATAATCGCCTCAAGTTCCTCATTATCCAACCCTTGCTCAATAATTTCTTCTAATGTTTTCTTGATTAATTGTTGGATTTGTTCTTTCTTTTCATAATTCATATTTCGAATTTGCGTAAATACAAACGGTTGTTGAATACCGTCAAATACCTGAATATACATATCCTGCAATAATCCTGAACTCAATAATTTCTTTTTCAACGGTGCATCATTGGATCCCGCCAGATAATCTCCTAGAATTTGTGTTGCCAGGATTCGTTTTCTATCTTTCCAGGTTCCAATCAATGATCCAAAAGCCATTTGTGTCTTATTTGTTTCATCTTCCGAATCTGCGATTTCGTAATACCCCATTTTTTCTTGTGCACAAACCGGTTCTTGCAAAGCAATTGTTGGATCACTTGCTGATTTAGATAATTTATCGAGATACTGCGTATCCATGATCTCTAAAGCAGTCTCAATATCTAGATTCCCATCTAGATAAATCCGTGCATTGGAAGGCGCATAGTATTTCCGATGTGCATCTAGAAATTGTTCATAGGAAAGATCTGGAATATAGGTCGGATTCCCCCCAGACTCTTTTCCATAACAGTTATCCGGAAAAAGCATGGATTTTAAACCACTCATAAGCAATTGATCTACTGAGGAAAAAGCACCTTTCATCTCATTAAATACGACGCCCTTATATTCTGGTACTGCATTCTCATCTGTAAGTTCATAGTGCCAGCCCTCCTGGTAGAAAATATTCGGGTTCTGATATATCGCCGGGGCAAACACTGCATCTAGATATACCTTCATTAGATTCTGGAAATCCTTTTCATCTCTACTTGCTACCGGATATACCGTTTTATCTGGGAATGTCATAGCATTCAAAAATGTCTGAAGAGACCCCTTTAACAATTCTACAAATGGCTCCTTTACTGTATATTTTTCTGATCCACAGAGAACTGAATGTTCTAAAATATGAAATACTCCAGTATCATCTGTTGGAATTGTCTTAAAAGCCACAGAAAAAAGCTTATTTTCCTCTCCATTGGATAATCAAACCAACTCTGCTCCACTTTTTTGGTGTTTCATTTCGTATAGCGTACCTTCTAATTCTGTGATTTCACGTACTCGTTCCACTAGAAATCCATGTAATCTATCGCCTTCATTCATTTTCATATTCTTCTATTCCTTTCCTCGTGCCTAATTATCTCGCTTACCTGAACCTTTTTCTTTTCGATTTAGTCATCTAATTTTTCAAGATACTCTATCAATGAATGTGCTGCCACATTTCCTTCTCCAACAGATTTGGTATACTGATATGGTCTTCCAGTACAATCTCCTGCTGCAAAGCATCCTGGCATACTGGTTTCCATTTTTCGATTCACTTTTAAATGATTCTCTTCCAATTCAAGTCCTGGGAGCAATGTGGACATTGCAATTGCGTTTCGAAGTACAAATATCCCATCTACTTCTATGCATTCCCCATTTTTCAATTTCATTTCGCGGACACGTTTTTCTCCACAAATCTCTTTTGGTGCCACTATCTTTTCCACATTTGGGAGATTTATTTCGCACTCCGGATAAGCAGCAAATAAGTATACCTTCTTTGCAATATCTGCTAGATATTTGATTTCTGCTTCAAAACGCGCTGCATTGCATATCACTCCAATTGTCTTATCCTTGTATAGCATTCCATCACAGGTAGCACAATAGCTGACACCTTTTCCAATATATTCAGCTTCACCTTTAATTGTAGCCACATTTGCAATTCCAGTAGTTAAAATAATAGATTTCGCCTCATAGAATTCGCTTCCAGCCATAATTGCATAATGTCCAGATAATGGCATAATGGAATTCACCATTGCCTCAACTATCTCAATTCCCATATCATCAATCTGTTTTTGAAAAACAGCCACCATTTTCTCCCCAGATGCTTCTGGCATTCCTGGATAATTAAGTATCTTTTCTGCTTTTTCTACTTTTTCACTAAGTTTTTTGGTGCCAATCCATATAAAGTTTTTCTGGCGTATTTTCAAATTCAATGCTGCTGATATTCCAGCAGGACCTGTTCCAATTATTGCTGCATCAAACATATTCATTCCCCTTTTCTGTGAATATAAGTATATAAAATAAACCCAGGCATTTGCCCAGGCTTATGTCACTCCTGGTTACTCTCTCATGGTAACCAAGACAAATCTTTTTTTCAATATTTCATGTCAATTCGGTCTATTTCTATGCCTACACGGGTTTATTTCATGCCTTCTCTTTTAATAGTATCACACAAATCTTATCCCGCTATGTAGTAAATGCTCTCTTAGTTTTGCATATTGATTTCTGCTTACTGGAACCTTTGTTCCATCATCCAATATCGCTGAATATGTTTTCCCAAAGTCCGCTTGTCCTACACTCGCAACATGTTGCAGCGCCACAAGAAAAGACTGGTGGGTTCTAAAAACTCCGTAATCACTAAATATAGCTTCCAATTCATCTAGGGAATATTGAACCTGAAACACTTTATCCGTGCAATGAATAAATGTTTTTCGGTTCTCTTTTGAAATATAACATATCTTCTCAGGTGACAACAACACAAACCCTGAACTTGTATCTACTGCAACCATATCCTTTTTGTATTCTGATTTATTTTGCGAAGCCAAATAGCGTTCTATTGTTTTCTGAAGCCGCACAATATCAATTGGTTTACTTAAGAAATCAAAAGGTTCATAATCATAGCTCACAGCTCCTAATTCTGTGTGTCCTGTCAGAAACACATATTTCATTGCTGGCTGTTTTGTATGTATATATTCTGACATTGTAAAACCATTTGTTCCAGGCATCTCCACATCTAAAAACGCAAGATTCACTGGGCGGCTTTCTATCACACGCATAGTCTCCACAGCACTGGTACAACAAATAATATTCTCTTCCTTTACATATTCTTTCATTGCAAGTCTTGATTCTTCTAGGCTCGCCGGTTCATCATCTAAAATCAACACTATCGTGTCTTCCAGTCTCATCAGCTTCCCCTTTCTTGTATATTCACTGTTCATTATTTTCATTCATTACAAACGGATCTTCTTTATTTGCTTCATAACGGATTGGAATTTTTGCAATAAAGTGAATAATATTATCTTCCATTCTTGTATAAATAACGCCTCTATATCTCTCTGCA
>CAZTGP010000050.1:0-16411 GCA_964613325.1 uncultured Roseburia sp.
TGATATCTAAAATGAAATTATAGGATGCAATGAATTATTAGAAATGGGAAGGGATCTGATGAATGCGAGAAGAAGGGAAAAAAGAAAAATCCAGTTATTATTTTGGATGGATTAGATAAAATACCGCTAGAGCAAGCCAGAAAGATATTCCGGGAGAATGGAGCGAGATTCAGTCTGCTGAACGTTCACTTGATTGTAACTTTTCCAATTGCACTTACTTATACACCAGAATATTCAGATATCCAAACATGGTTTCCGAATCCTGAGAAACTTCCGATGATTAAGCTGAGAAAATGGGACAATGATCATTATGTTGAGCCATATACTGCGGGCATAGAAACAATGAGAAAAATCGTATTAAAAAGAGCGAATGCAAGTCTGTTTGAAAAAGGCGTATTGGATAATTTGATAAAGTCTACAGGAGGCTACATCAGAGATTTGTTTCGATGTATTGCTAGAGCTGCTATTAGAGCGAGATCACGTCAATCAGGAACCATTTCAATGGAAGATGCCAAGAATGCATTAAACAATCTTGAATCAGATATAAATGGCAGATATTCAGATGGTCTAATTTCAACTATGAGAAAAATATATGAGGGAGAGAAATTTGTTTCTTCTTCAAGTGAAATGACACAATTGTTACAGATAGGGGCGGTTCTTGAATATAATGGACAGAGATGGTGTGATCTTCATCCACTCGTTGAAAAATGGTTATTAGAGCATGGAAAAATAGAGAGCAGCAACTAGCTTTATATGAGAATTAGGAGATTGGTATTATGGAAGAGTATGGGCAATACAATGAAGAACAATTTGAAATGTTACATTGGGCCGTTAATGATACATCTTCTGGGATTATTCTTTTTCAAAGTAGTGATGCACAAAAACAGATAGAGATATGTAATAAGTTGACTCAAGTAATAAATAAGAAATCCTATATTATAAATATGTCAAATATTAGGAAGGAATTACTTCCTGATAATATTACCAAGCTAGAAAAACTTATTCCTAATATTGAAGAGATTCATGTAGTAATATTATGTAACCTTCAAATCTGCGGAGCAGAGCTTGGGGACAACGAGTTTATCCAGAAATTCAACAATATGCGCGATCAAATGCTGGTGAAGAAAAAGGTATGGGTTCTGGGAATGTCACCATATTTCTCAGTATACTTATCTAGATATGCCAGAGACTTATACTCATGTATTATGAATCAGTTTGAATTTAAAGAGCGAGAACAAGAACGGTTCAGTGCATTTGATGAAGAACATAATTATTCTATTGACATCAAATTGGAACGATTGAGATTTCAAGAATTGAAGCAAAGAGTCGTTTTAAAAGGCAGCAGGAATTCTTCTACAGAAGAACTGCTTCAACTTATTGAAAGTTGGAAACAGTTATATGATTATTCGGATGAGACCGAAATAAATTGGATAAAAGAGATTCTTTCGGATTTACAACAAAGATTATTTGCTTTAGATGCAAAGAAAACAGATGTATATTCTTTTGTGAGATTGGTGTTAGCATATGAACGATTTCATGATTTGACAGAAGCAAAAAAATGTGCACTATTTATTTATGAAGCAATAGAAAAGGAATCAGATCAGACTATATCGAAACGAATTGAGATCCGAAGGATATTAGCAGACATTTATTCGGGATTAAAGCAATATGATCAAGCTCTGGATTATGTGAAAATGGCAATTCAGATTCTGAAAAACGATAAGGAAGAGGAATATTCTATTTCACATATTAAAATCTATGAATTGCAGGCAAAGATACTCGGGATGAGCAGAAGACTTGAGGAAGCACGCCTGAAATATGAGGATTTAAAAAATACGGTGATAGAGAACTTTGGCGATGATTATTTTTATTTATATTTTATATGGAATAATTTAGGCGCTGTGTATTATTGCCAAGGCGATTTGTCAGAAGCGTTGATAAGTTTCAATAAAGCTAGACATATTTTGGATAAGGGGTGGAATGGAACAAGATTTCAAAAAATAAATAACTTAAAAAATATAGCGATGGTATATATAAAGCTAGGGAATATTGAAAAAGCAAAAGTGTACCTGAATAAAGCATATCAATTAGTTGAACGATTAGATTCAACTATGAAAAATAAAAAGTTACGTCAATTAGACTATATCGATAATATTATTAATGAACAAAGACTAGAAGAAACGCTGAGTTTTTCGAACAAAAAGGAGGCATAGTACAACAATAGTGGGGCAGGTATTATATAAAGTGCATGAGACAACAGAGAATGCGATAGGTCTTGGAGAGGAGTAGATAATATGACAGAAGGATACCCAAAGGAGAAATTCCGCTATAGACTAGAGGCTGACGGAGTGGAGGTCGGTAGATTCACAGAAGCATTGGGCAATAATGGGAGCGCCGAACCCACTGAATATCGCGAAGGAAACATGCGAACGAATAGACGTGGACTGTACTGGCATGATAATCTTACTTTGAAGTGGGGAATAATTGTTGATCGGGATTTTTATGATTGGATTATAAAAGTGAATGCAGAAGTGATAGAACGAAAAACAGTGACAATTCATTTATTAGATGCGACACAGGCCGTGGTAGCTTCATGGCAGTTCAGCGATGCATTGCCAGTCAAATATACGGTACCAGATTTCAATGCTACGTTCAATGGAAACATTATTGAATCGCTGGAAATAGCTTATGAAAGAATGATAAAAATAGGTTAGCTTAGTCGAAGTTTTTGACTCATCGGTAATTAAATATTTCTAACTGAAACCAGGGTGGTCACAATTCCTTAGTGACTTACCCTGGTTTCTTTTGTCGCTTTTCGTAAGAAAAAGGAGAAGATTATTCAAAATATTCCAAATAGAGCCTAACGTAGGAAAATGGAATTTCTATAGAATTAAAGATAATACTATAAAAAAGATGAGAGTGCTTTTTGGGAGACGTATGAATAGTGATTATGCTTTAGTTCTACAGAGATTAATTGAATATCGAAAAGCGAAGCATCTGTCACAGAAGGATGTATGTGAACGGCTGGGAATATCTCAAAGCACTTATAGTAAGATGGAAACAGGTGCAAAGAAAATCTCCTATGACATGCTTTGTAAATTGCAGACTCTGGGAATTGATATTGATTATCTGATTACTGGTAGAGTGGATGAAGACAGTGAGAATCAATTGGCTGATTGTTATCGTTTGATTGATCCTGAGAAAAAGAATGAGTTTTCTCGTATTATCATGATTTTATTGAAGGAGCAAATGGCGGATTCAGATAAGGAACCAATTGAAATTCAATTGTTAAAGGACTATTTAGAAAATGGCCAGATGAATGATTATTCGGTTATTGTATCTTTGCGGAAGATTCGAAATGTCAATCAAGAAATGATGCGCGAAGAACTTGAGACCTATGTGAAAAAGCTTCGAAATATTGAAAAAGGAAGAGAGTATCCCGATGCATCCATACTGACATTATTATATACGAAATATCAGTGTCGCCCATCTTATATAATCAACAATGCAATCAGCCAAGAGAAAGTATTAGGAGAATTATGGGCGAAGTACCATATGGGAAATAAACCTATGTATATGGATTACTTGCAGAAGACAATAAAAATACTTCAGGATAAGAAGTCGTGATGAAAAAGATATTAATCATTGAAGATAATGCAGATCAATTAATGGCACTTAAGAAATTGACGGAGGAAGTTGATACTGAATTAGTTGTATATACAGCAGTAAATATAGAAAAAGCATATCAAATAGCCATGGAACAAAATATTGATATATTCATGGTGGATATTATTCTGTCGGTTACGGCGAGAAGTGATGTATCAGGGGTAAGATTTGTTGAGCGGCTGAGAAGTGTAAATAAATATATGTTTACGCCAGTGATATTCATCACTTCGCTCGAAGATCCACAGATGTATGCATACAAAGAGCTTAACTGCATGGATTATATTGAAAAGCCATTTGATCCAGAACATGTGAAAACAGTTATAAAGAAAGCGTTGCTTTTCCCTCAAAATGAGGTTGAGGATGACACGTTGATATTTCGCCAGGATGGAATCTTATGGCCAGTGAAAATCAATGACATCCTCTACATAGAAAATTACAATCATTCCATTTATGTGCATCTCGTGAATGGAAAGAAACAAAAGTTCCCCTACAAAACATGTAAACAAATACTAAGCGAGGTAAATAATCACGCACTACTTCAATGCAGTAGAAGCGTGATTATTAATTGCACTTATGTCGAAAATATTGACTTCGTGAATCACTATATTTCCATGAAGGAGTGTGATGAATCAATTGGATTGGGGCTTACTTATAGAAAAAGATTAATGGAGCGGTTTCATGATCATTAATTCAATATGTGTTATTATGGAGGCATTCTCCGTATTTCTTTGTATACATTACTTATACAATGTACCTTTTCGTATGGATACCAAAACAACATTGTTCATGTCTCTATATGTTGTGTACTTTTTTGCATTAAATAATTATGAGTCTCCACAATATTACTCGCTGGCTGGATATGTTTGGATATTCATATACTGTGCTACAAAATTTGGATTTAGATTTAAGGAGTTATTGGTCAATAATATCTTATATACATTTGCAGTATTTGGAATGCAACTAATGGCAGTATTAATATGTTCCATATTTGTTGTTAATTCTAGATATAAAACTCACCAAGTATTATTGGTTAATATACTGGTACTAATTTTTATGATCTTGGCAAGGAAGCTTAGGCTGTATAAATTATCTTTTTTCTTAATAAAGACTGATTTATGGATTAAGATTTTGTTAGTTATTGGTGCAATAATAGTGTTAGGATATCTGACAATCTATAAGTTTCAAGAGGAAATTCGAATTGGAGTGTTTATTCCGATTTTTGTTATCGTGTTTATTTATTTTATAATTAGTGAATGGGAGAAAAATAAAATTAAAGCTCTTGAATTAGAAAAAGAATTGCAGGCAGAACGATTGTATGCAAAGTCTTTCGAAAAATTAATTTCCGATATTCGGCTAAAACAGCATGAATACGATAACCATATTAATACCATTTATAGCCAGCAATATATTTACAAGACATATGATGAATTAGTGCGTGCACAATCCGATTATTGTGAGCAATTAGAAAAGAATACAAAGTTCACGAAGGTATTAACTTCAGGAAATCCAGTATTGGTGGGCTTTCTTTATACTCAATTTCTTGACATAGATCAGTTGGGAATTGAGGTGAAGTATAAATTACAATTTCAAAATCTGGAATGTAGGATTCAAACTTATCAGATTATTGAGATTGTTGGAAATCTTTTAGATAACGCAGTGGATGCACTAAAGGCACAGAATGAAGGAAAGCGTAGAATCTATATTGGAGTTATAGAGAATGAGAAGCAAATACAACTTGAAATCAGAAATACAAGCAGAATAATTGAAGCAGAGGAAGTGACCCAGTTCTTTAAAAAAGGATATAGCTCGAAGGGCGTATCTCGCGGGATGGGGCTCTACCATGTAAAACGAATTTGTAAAGAAAACAAAATAGATATTGAAACAAAGAATGTCGAGATTGATGGACGGAATTGGTTCGGATTTCGGATTGTAATCAAAAAAGCGGAATTGTTGTAAAAGAGCAATTCCGCTTTTTCATGTTAATCTTCATACTGATTTTGATCTGGATAAGGATATTCTCCAAATAAAACAAGGCTTGTTACCGAAGAACCAAACCAATCTGACAGTGAGAAGCATACAACAAGTGCACTAGATACAAATTTGCTAAACATTTAAATAATCTCCTTTCGTATTTTGGCTATTACTAGCTGGATTGTGTGTAATATTATGATCCAGAATCCTACTGTAAGATAAGTGTTCTCTGGAACAATAATCGTAACGATAAAGAATATAAGAATTATCACAAAGGATTTTACTTTCCCTTTGGTGCGAAGCGTTCCCTTCAGTTCAGGTCGACAATCCGAAGTGACAGGACCAATAAGATAGTTCACTAATATACATATTGGTAATAGAACCAAAGCCGCTACTTTCGCTACCTCAATATGAGGACATATATAAATAGCGGTAAATATGTATCCGATAGACATTGCCAGGCAGGATAGATAGGTATGACAATGAAGCCCGCCGGTGGATGTTCGCAGGAGACATAGCAACAGTATCGCAAAAATATACAGATAAAAATGTTGATGAAATAGTATGCCCATGATGATGATTTTACTGATTTCAGAAAGGAGAGTTTTCCCAAGATATTGCAACTGTGCAATTTGAAAATTAGAAAGGTTGTATGTTTCCTGAAAATCTGTTCTCATTCATAGGACTCCTTGTTATGTGTTTCGCTCTTTATTGATATAGAGTTTAGAGCCATATAGGGGTCATTCTTTTTTTACACACTGAATTAAGAAAATGACATACAGAAGCAGAACAATTGTCCATAGAGAAATTATAAGAATGAAATCTGGTGTCGAAATAACACAGTTCAGTATCAGAAAGAGAATAGTAAGATTCAAATTGTTATAATTACATATTCGGAGGAAACATATGGAGACACTTATAGACAAAGTCATCGAACGTTATATAAAGGTTCAGAATCTTGAAGCAGACCAAATCGCATATGTGAAATATGGGTTAGAGGTAGTTGTTACAACAGTCATTAATGTTGTACTTATTATGTTACTTGCGACACTGCTCCACAAGCCTGGTTACGGATTACTATTTATGATTGTGTTCGTTCCTACAAGAGCAGTTAGCGGAGGATACCATTCTACTACAAGACTTCGCTGCAATATACTGATTCTGTTCTGTGAGATGATTGTGCTGTTTATGCCAGATCTATTAACGCAGCAGAGGACGGCAGCGGCTGTGATTTTGGTTGAAGCCTTCGTGTATGAACTGATCGTATATAGGTATGCACCGGTGGAGAACCATAGGAAGCCGTTAGCTATAGAGATTCAGAAGAAAAACAAGAAAGCGAGTCGGATACTTGGGATGGTTTGGGGAATACTGTTAGTATTTTTATGCACATATCGTATTCAAATAGCTGTTTCCATTGCAACGACACTGCTAATTGTAGCAATATTGATGTGTTTAGGTGTACATAAGGAGAAGATAATCGATGATTCGGATTGCGGTATGTGATGATGATAGAAATATAACGAATCGAATGAAAGAGGCAATTCAAGTATCTCTGGATAAAGACAAGGATTGTGAATATACAATTGATACTATGGTAGATGGCGCTACGTTCATGCGGGAAAACGAATTGCAGCGATACGATATCGTGTTTCTGGATATTGAGATGCCAGATATGAGTGGGCTTGAGATTATTAAGAGGCTTCATGAAAAGAATAAGACACAACTGGTGATATTAGTTTCGGATCATGAGCAGCTGGTATACGAGTCTATTCAGTATATGCCTTTTCGTTTTATAAGGAAATCCTACTTGCAGACAGAGCTGGAGGAAGCATTGGAGAAAGCCCAAGAAGAAATAAGGGAACGCTCTCAGAAATGCTTTTTCGAAATAAATGGAAAATCACAATATGTTTCTCTGAGGGATGTGATTTATTTTGAAGCTGCAAGTCATTATGCAATGATACATTTTTGTGAAGCACGTGAACCTGAGAAGATAAGAATCACAATGGAAGAATTATTTCGAAAAGTACAAAAGTACGATTTTGTACGTGTTCACACATCCTTTGTCACAAATATGAGATACATACAGGCGATAAATGGAAGCGACCTTGCATTGGCAGATGGCTCCATCATACATATGTCGCGAAGATATAAGGAACAGGCAAAAGCACTTTATATGGAGTATTTGGAGAGGCTGTAGAATGATATGGTATGCGTTAAATAGTTCCCTTGCATTTGTAGATGCTATGATATTGATTCTGTTTATTTTCCTTTTCCTCGAGAAGGAAAAATGGAAATGGTTAGACACAATCGCAATTATAGTCGTCACAATTACAGGGATTCTTTCGAATGAAATGACCAAAATGAATGCAGTGATTACAATTATTGTTCTGATGGAATTGATTCTATATGCATGGTGGATTTCGGAGAAACATTTGGGAAAAGCAATCATTGCAGCAGGTATTATTTATTTTCTATTAGGTGGAATTGCAATGCTATCCATATATTTTACCTCTGCCATATCAGGTATGGAGTTTACGGAAGCAAAAATGATAGGAGCTGCCTCCTATATGTTGATTCGCTGTGTGTGCTGTAAAAGTCTTACAATTATCATTGGTTTACTCATCTTAAAAATATTCAGGCGAGAAGCTATTCGATATCTAAGCAAGATGGAATGGGGAATCATGATGGTGAATTTTCTGGTAGAATTTCTGATCTTGGCAGTGATGTTTTACACGGTGTTTTCAATTCCAGCAGAAATGGGAAAATATAATGTTATTTATGGAATCCTGGCAATTAGCATACTGGGCTTATACATGGGCTTCTTATATATTTTCTTCCTGATGAATCGGACAAATCGCGAGAAAGAACAGTACCGTGAGCTTGTGCTGGTTCAGAAGACAAGCCAAAAGATTATTGAAGAGAAGGAGCTGCAGTATAATGCACTTCGAATCCTCAGACATGACCTAAGACATTATTTCCGAACAAGCTTGGATTTGCTGAATGAACAGAAATATGATAGCGCGAAGGAGTATATGCAAAAGGTTATAAATACAAAAATTGAAAACATGATTTGCTTTGCGGAGACTGGAAATGAGATGATTGACGCATCTGTAAACGCCTGCTTCGTACAATGTGAAAAGGAAAATATAAAGGTTGATGTTCAGCTGAGCGGGGAGTGGGTATTTGATAATGAAATCGACATTGGAATCATACTATGCAATTTGTTAGAAAATGCAATTCATGGCTGCGAGGGCTGTCCGAATCCCAAGATTATTGTCAAAAGCAGAAACATTCGTAATTATTTGCGGATTGATATCGATAATACATATTGTGAAGAAAAGCAGTTATCACATGACAGAACAGCACCAGAAAAAGGTATAGGACAAGAACACGGCTTGGGCTTAAAAAGTGTGAGAATGGCACTGGAAGCAAATGAAGGATCATTTACTCAGCGCAAGGAAAATGGATGGTATAAGACAACGGTATTGATTAAGCGAAGAATGGCGAATTAAGCCAGATTCTTGTCAATTGTGCCTAACATATTGAAATAATAATATGGAAGACTTATCCTTTTAATGTTGTGAAAATGGAGCTATTGGTTAATGTACGAGAAGGAGGAAGATTATGATTTCAGAAGCTTTATGTAAACTTGGAGAGAAGTGTGCAAACGTTACTGTAAACAGTGCGTCCGTTTGGTTTACCTATCAGGCGAGAGAACCTAAAAAGCCAGAGAAAGCAATCAGCAATAAGAATAATAAATAAAAACAAAATAAAAAATTAAGTAAGAAGCGCAGAATCTATCGGAATAGTTAGATTCTGCACTTTTTGCTTATGGGGGAGCGTAATAAGAGAATTATGGAAGAAAAAGAGTGTACGGAGGAAGGAGTGTATTTTCCAGGCTATAGAATTTGGAATGAAGATTTTTTGAAATATGCACTGCTTCATATGAAGAAATTATATGTGACTTTACCAGAAAATGAAATGATGGATTCTGTTGGGCAGAACACGTCCCTGATCTATATATGGAAAAATAGTGATCTCATAGAGAATTATAGACCGAGCGAAAGAGCTGGAACAATTGCCTCCAATAAGGCAATTGAAGAACTCCGATGGTACATTCATGTAAATCGAATTCATGCTGATGAGAAAAAAATATATAATGGAATAGAGTATCAGAGAGGCTGTAGAAGAGAAAGGTATAGATTCTGGAATTATTACTCGCAAAATCAGAGGAATTGCGAGCTGGCGCAGCATCCTTTTTCCAAGGAATTTAAGAATTATTGTTTAGGGAGCCGATTGGCAGAACGCAGAGGCGACAGAGTATTGATAAGCCAAGGAATAATGAATATTTATTATAAAGAATTGGCAAGGGCAATTGCAGAGGTGGATAAAAAAAGCCTGGTTACAGATGATGTACCGGCTGCAATAAAATTGAAAAAACTAAAACCGTTTCTTTATTCGGAAGAAGCGGATAGAAAAGTGCGATTATATAAAGAGGAATCAAAATGTCTCCAGGAGCTAACAATCGAAGAAGCAGTAAATTGGAGAAATAAATATAGCATAAATTAGTTCGAAGATATCAGGCGAAATGGCATTTTGGTTGATTTTATCGGTCGAGATAGGATTTGGGGTGGAAATATTGGCTAGAACACGATATAATATAAAACGCAATTGTGAAAGCACAATTACTGAAAATACAACATTACATATAATGAGGATAGAAAAATGGGAAAATATTTTGGAACAGATGGCTTCCGCGGAGAAGCAAATAAAGTCTTAACCGCAGATCATGCCTATAAGATTGGACGCTATTTAGGCTGGTACTATAACCAGAACAGTAAAGGACGTATTGTAATTGGTAAGGATACCCGTAGAAGCAGTTACATGTTCGAGTATGCACTTGTTGCTGGGATTACCGCTTCAGGATCGGATGCATTTATGCTGCATGTTACGACAACACCTAGTGTGGCTTATGTGGTAAGAACAGAGAACTTTGATTGTGGAATCATGGTATCTGCCAGCCATAATCCATACTATGATAATGGAATTAAAGTTATGGATGGAAACGGACATAAGATCTCAGCAGAAATCGAAGAAGCGATGGAGAAATATATTGATGGTGAGATGGGCGAACTGCCATTCTCATTCCAGGATAAGATTGGTGTTGCGAAAGATTATGCAATCGGACGAAACCGTTATATTGGATACCTCATTTCCCTTGCTACAAGATCTTATGATGGTATGCGGGTAGGACTTGACTGTTCCAACGGAAGTACCTTTAATATTGCTAAGAATGTATTCGATGCACTTGGAGCTAAAACCTATGTAGTTGGTGATGAACCAGACGGAACGAATATCAACATGGGATGTGGATCAACACATATCGAGAACCTACAGAAGCTTGTAAAGGAAAAGAACCTGGATTGTGGCTTCGCATTCGATGGTGATGCAGACCGCTGTATCGCAGTAGATGAGAACGGCATGGAGGTTCATGGAGACTATGTTCTGTATGTTTGCGGTAAGTATCTGAAAGAATGTGGCAAATTACAGGGCAATACAGTCGTTGCAACTATCATGTCTAACATGGGATTATTCAAAGCAATGAAACGCGAGGATATCAATGTATGTGTCACTACAGTTGGTGATAAGTACGTGAACGAGGCAATGGTAGCCAATGGATATGTACTTGGCGGAGAACAGTCTGGACATATTATCTTCAGTAAACATGCAACAACGGGTGACGGAATCTTAACTGCACTTATGTTAATGGAAGTTATCCTAGAGAAGAAACAGAGCCTTGGCACTCTTTGTAAAGGAATGCAGATGTTCCCACAGCTTCTGAAGAATGTGCGTGTAGAGGATAAACCTACAGCTGTGAACAATGCGAAGGTGCAAAAAGAAGTAGAGAAGATTACAGAAACACTTGGTGATGATGGTCGTATCCTTCTTCGTGAGAGTGGTACAGAACCAGTGGTACGTGTTATGGTGGAAGCGGCTACAGATGAACTTTGCGAGAAATATGTGAATCAGATGATCGATGTAATGAAAGCAGAAAACTTAATTATAGAATAGTGATAATAAGATAAAAATGCCTATTTCCGTTATGGAATAGATGGTTAAACATTGATCTTAAGTGGAAATTATTATCTGGCATTTTGGCAGTGGCATTAGTAACATTAATCATAACTGGAATTGTATTCGCTGCAACTAATCATAATAGACCTTCAGAAGTCCTTTCAACAGAAGCAGAACAGGAATCTGAAAGCGAGAAGGAAAAGACTACAGAGAAGAATAATGATATTTCAAAAGAAGAATATTACAAAGAGGAAGAAGCCTTAGATCAGGATGAGGAAAATGTATTGTATGAGGATACTGAGAGTGATACACCTTCCACCCAAAGTAACTCAGATGCACATCCTTATTATATCAAGGTGAATCGTCAAGCCAATTGTGTGACAGTGTATTCGAAAGATGCAGAGGGTAATTATACAGTACCAGTGCGGGCAATGGTGTGTTCTGTAGGATTAAATGGTGGAACACCGACAGGAGTGTTCCGTACTTCTACAAAGTATCTGTGGAGAGCCCTGTTCGGCGGCGTGTATGGTCAGTATGCGTACCGAATCAATGGTCCAATTCTATTCCATTCGGTTCCATATTATTCTCAGAATAAAGCAGATTTGGAATCAGAAGAATATAATAAATTGGGACAAGATGCATCTATGGGATGTATACGAATGGCAGTAAAAGACGTAAAATGGCTGATGGATAACTGCCCAACAGGGACAACCGTTGAGATATACGATAGTGCGGATCCAGGACCTCTTGGGAAACCATCTGCTGTGAAGATTGACTTGAACAGCCCAAATAAAGGCTGGGATCCGACTGACCCAGATGAGAAAAACCCATGGCGAGCAACACCACCAGTTATCACTGGCGTGGCTAATAAGAATGTAGAGAGAGGGAATGCAGTGGATGTGCTTTCCGGTATATCGGCAACCGACTTCCAGGGGAATTCACTTACTGTATCAACAAGTGGTACTGTAAATGCAAATGTATGTGGTAATTATGGAGTGACTTATACGGCAACAGATGCATTTGGCAATTCTACATCAGCTTCGGCAACCTTCGCGGTGAAAGATACGAAGGCTCCAGTTGTTAAGGTAAATGGCGAGATTATTGTTAATGATAATTCAGATGCATCAAATGTATCGAGTGTCATTATGGCGCATATAAGTGCTACAGATGGCAATGAGAATCTTCCAGCGTCTGCAATTAGCATTGATATTAGTAAATTGCAGCAGGCAATGAGGGAACACAAGTATGGCAGTTATGCGTGCACAGCTTCAGCAAAGGATTCATCAGGAATCCAATCATCTACAATTTCATTCCAAGTGAAATATGAAGACATTGCGCCTACCATTACGTCAGAGAATTCTTATTCCACATCCATAACCGTAACCGCAGCCAATGCGACTCAGGAGAGTGTAATACAGGCAGCATCCGTTCGGGCGAAAGAATGGGTAGATCAGAATTCAAGTGTATCGGATGCGGTGACTGAGGGACTGTCAAAGAGCGTGGATGTGGTGGCAGATTCCGTCACTGTAAAAGAAGAACAAACCGTGCAAGGAACGACAAACACGATCCCTAAGACGATTACTTGCAAAGTAATCATTACAGCAAAGGATAAAGCAGGAAATACGAGTACGAAAGAAGTGGAGTGTACCGTAACCGTTCTGGTAACAAATTCATAAGATAATACAGAGTGCCCTGATGCAATTGAGATGATTTTGATTGTATCAGGGTATTTTCTTGCATATACTTCTACAAATGATAATTTGGGGTATCTATGAAGAAAGGACAACGTGGCTTACACATTTTCAAAAATGCGGAGGCGAACATAAGAAAATACGGGATGTATTTGTTTTGGGCAGTTGTAATTTTTTGTGCGGGATATGCGTTAGGTGCGCTGATACATACAATCTCCGAACAGATACAAATTAAGGGGGTTATGACGGTTGAATCAGCGGTCGACAATTGGGGTCTGGGCTTTGGAAAAACAGGATCAGAGATGCAGCCCACCGGAAAAGCCACTGCAGATGAATTAAAAGAATTCAATACTTATTACATTGGGAAGAAAGATGAGAAAGTCATCTATCTGACATTTGACTGCGGTTATGAGAATGGAAATACCGAAGCAATTATGGAAGCTTTGAAGAAACATAATGCGCCTGCGACTTTCTTCGTAGTGGGGCATTTTCTGGAGTCTGCACCAGAGCTAGTAAAAGAGATGGTGGCAAATGGTTATACAGTTGGTAATCATACCTATCACCATCCAGATATGTCTTCCATAGCAGATAAGGCGTCTTTCCAGAAAGAACTTGATGACGTAAACAATCTGTATAAGCAGGTGACAGGACAGGAGATGGCGAAGTATTACAGACCACCACAGGGAAAATATAGTACAGAGAACTTGAAGATGGCCAAGGAGCTTGGATATCAGACATTCTTCTGGAGTCTTGCTTATGTGGATTGGAATGTTGATCAACAACCAACAAAGGAGCAGGCCTTTGAGAAATTAATTGGACGAATTCATCCTGGTGCAGTGGTGCTACTACATAATACATCCTCAACAAATGGACAGATATTAGATGAGCTGTTAACAAAATGGGAAGAGATGGGGTATAGCTATAAGTCTTTGGATGACTTGACGCAAGGGAATGAGACAATAGAGAAAGAAGCGGTTACAGAAAATAATTAAGATACATAAAATGGTGCATTGCAAGGAGTGAATCTCTTACAATGCACCATTTGTAATATGGGGACAACGGGGCTCGAACCCGTGACCTTTCGCGTGTGAGGCGAACGCTCATCCCAGCTGAGCTATGCTCCCAAGTAAATAATAAATAATACAATATTTACTATAGCACTCTGAAGTATAAAATCAATAGGAAATTTGGCAGAAAGCGGAATCTATTTAAGCGTGCTATGCTGTTTTGCTCTAATTTTCGTTATAAGCTCCTTTGCATATGCAAAGAAGAACTGATCTCGTAAAAGAAGAAGCATAACAAAGTACACAACTACTCCAGTTACAATGAGGATACAGCAATTCAGTATTGATACAGCAAGAAAATGATTAGCCAGCAATAGAACAACAAGCATAGTGATACCAGCAACGAGGTATTTTATGGACTGCTTTAGAATACGTGAAGCAGATAATTCTTTCCGGATGAGAAAGAGCTGGCTGATTGTAATTACTGTCTCTGCGACAACAGATGAGATTGCTGCTCCCACAGATGCATATTGTGGTATAAGGATAAGGTTACACAGAAAGTTGACAATTGCGCCAATTACCACGGTTTGTGTTAATAACTTCTCACGTTTCGTTGTGACAAAGTATTGGATTCCTGTTACGTTGCTGATTCCAATTGGAATGATAAGCAGGCTTAAGATTGGGAGAAGAATCGTAATTTTCTCATATCCAGCTCCGTAATAGCATGGAACTAATTGCTGTGAGATCCCAATTAGTCCGAAGCAAAGGGGAACACCAAGGAACCATACGAAGTTATAGCTTTGGTAGACCAGTTCTTTCACTTTGTGCTCGTTTTTTTGATTGAAGTAGTAACCCATTCGTGGAATCATGACAGCTCCAAGAGCAGTTACCAGAGTGAGTGCTGTTTTGGATACTTTGAGCGCTTGCTCGTAGTATCCATTTTCAAAGTTCGTGCTGAAGAACTTAATCATAGTCTTATCTAATACTGTATAGACAGAGATGGCTACGGATGGAATAAAGAGCGCAAATGTTGCCTTTAAGTGCTTAAGTGGATGCAGCTCTTTCAGGTTCGGCTTATCAATATATTCTGGGATATAGAACCAGATGGATAAGTTGCTGAGAAGCGGAAGAACGACCATTCCAGCTACATAGAGAAGCAGATCATCTCGGCTTCTTACCATAGTGAATATGAAGACAATATTGATGATTTTGAAAATCATATTTCGGAACATGATTTTGCCGAATTCTTCTAGTCCCTGCAGAAGCCATGCAATGTCAAATGCAACACAGATGATGCTGATCGTCTGGATTGCGTAGAGGGCAAATTCGTCGCGATTACAGAAGAATAGGAAAATAAAGAACGCGGCGGTACAGATTCCGGTACTGATAAAGCTAAGGAACTCGATTTCCCAGAATATTTTACTGCGGGCTTTACGGTCATCTTTGAGATATGATATTTCACGGTTGCCATAGGTTAGTGTGCCAAGCACTGCCACCATGGAGAAATAGGTGACAATTGACGCGGTACCACTATAATCACCAATCTTATCTGCACCAAGAATACGGGAGATGTAAGGCGCTGTGATAAGTGGAGTGATTAGACTCAATATTTGGTAGCTGACATTGTATATGTAGTTGAGCTTAAGACTTTTCTGTTTTGCCATTTGGGATAGAACCTTTCAAAGAAAATATCATTTTAATTCTTTCAATATATCACAAACCATTCTTAAATACTAGAAATCCATGGCATTTGGTTTTTGATTCATGTATAATTATTTTAACATTATTTACAAGATATCATTTCGATACATTTTCTAAGAGTATAAGGATGTGTTGAATATTCGAATGGGATGGGACAAGGAATGAAGAATAGGAAGAAACGGAAAGAAGAACTTCAAATGGAGACAGCTCATGTGGTGTCAATATGGATTGGCGTAGGCTTCATATTAGGGGTGATTGCATTGGTGCTTTATGCATATGGAATCGATGGAACAGACTATAGCC
>CAZTGP010000050.1:16511-18301 GCA_964613325.1 uncultured Roseburia sp.
GCCACTGATTATGCTACACGGTTATGAGAAAGTGATGTCGGAAAAGTATCTGTTTTCTGCCATCATTACGGTAATTGTTTTCGGAATTGTCATGATGATGGGATATCAGGAGAAAATAAGGGAATGCAGGGGATACCCAGCAATCAATCTGAAAAGCTGGTGGAGTAATCGAAGCTGGACGGAACGATGTATGGTGCTATTTATTGGGGCAAATCTGATTAGCTTCATCTTTGCAGAAGATAAAAGAATCTCTTTTTCCGGGTGCCTTGATCGGAAAATGGGGTTACTGTGGTTTGGAATTCTTGGAATGGCATACGTGATTATGCGGTGTGCAAGACCAGTTATATCACAGAAAAAGAAGCTGATACATACGGTGATTAGTATCAGTTACCTGATCATTGTTATTTTTGGCTTGATACAGTTTCTGGGAGTGGATTTGTTCCATCTTCTGGATGACCCAACCATGAATGATCGGCTGAACTTCCTTTCCCCATGGGGAAATACATTTGTATATGGGTTGTATCTGGTGTTATTTCTGCCGATTATGATGAGTGTTTATATTGATACGCAGGATCGTGTACTTCGCGTTTTGTCAGGAGTGACATGTATGGCAGGAGTAGTTGGAATTCTGATCTCCAACACAGACGCCACTTATCTGGGCACTGGAATTGTGTACTTGCTGGCAAGTGTGTTTTATTTATCAAAGCGGGATACGGCAATTCGATATATGGAAATTGTCTGCATTAGCATGATTGGCGGAATCTTATTATTTGTTCTATTTCAGATGATACCGGGTCACAGAGCATTGTCCGGGATTGCCCAGATGGTGATGGGTCATGTCATTCTTCTTGTTGGAGGTCTGGCAGGGGCATGTGTTTTGCTTGTATTATTTCGAACTATTATTTCTTCCCCGAGATTTTACCGGATTGTTTCTAGAGCTCTTATATTTGCAATTGGGATATCTGTTATTGGGGTATTGTTCCTTATGGGCTATGTGAATCTTGTGAAGCCGGAGCAGTCATTTGGATTTTTGGATACATATTTGCGATTCAATGACAGTTGGGGAACTGGACGAGGATATGTGTGGACAAGACTGATGGAGATATTTAAGAATGCCAATATTGGGCAGAAATTGGTAGGACATGGACAGGGAAGTGTGCAGCTACTGCTTCTGACAGACTATTATGAAGAGATGCAAAGCATGCTGGGATATTACTTTGACAGTGCACATAATGTGTATTTGCATCTGCTCACAACAATTGGTGTGATTGGCGTCCTGCCGTATATGGGACTAATATTGGGAACTCTAATAAAAGGAATGAAAGATTGGAGACAAAAGCATGAGACTCTTACAAGCGGAATTGTGATTTGCGTTGCGGCATATGCAATTATGGATATCGTAAGTGTGCTGCAACCGGGTGTGGGAATTCTATTTCTATTGCTCATTGCTATAATTTGATTGAAATTGGTAAAAAATGCTAAATTTGACACGGTAAAGTGTTGAATTTAGCATTTTTTTTGTGAAAAACGTAGAAAACACAAAAAATTCACAATTATTGTTCGAGCGGAAAAATCCTGTGATATAATAAGGAGGAAAGTACTACTCTACTTTAATGCCCGAAAGCAGGGTGGCATTGCACGAAGGAAGAGAGGAGAATGTTTGAATGAAAAGGAAGACAACAAAGAGAGTGCTAAGTGGATTTCTTGCAGTTTTAATGGTATTTAGTATACTATTTAGGCAGGCAAGCGATTTGCTGACTGGTATCTATAAGGGCTTGCTTCAGCGCTTG
>CAZTGP010000051.1:0-15007 GCA_964613325.1 uncultured Roseburia sp.
ACTCTTAGCTTCAATAATCTTCTGTTTCTCGATGAGTTCCATCTCTTTGTGATGCTTCATCTTGAACACATGAATATCCGTATACAGAAAATACAAAGTGATTCGTCCACCGAATTTATCTGCAACCGTAATCTTCGCATTATACCAATGATATTCGCCATTTTTCCTTCGAATACGCAGATCCAGATTGCCAGAACGATTCCCATCTATGCTGGCATGAATCTCTTTCATGAGCTTCGTTTGATCCTCTGGATGAATTGCTTCCAATGCGCCTTTTCCCAGATACTTGGTGCGCTCTTCTCTCGTCTCCCGCAAGGTGGCATAGAATCCATCATTCAAATACTCCAGTTCCAGCGAATCATCCGGATATAGATAGTAGATTCCAATTCCCCCTGGGATTCGGTTGGCAAGGTCCTCATGCAAGGACTGCTTTCTCGATTCGGTATCATTCACAACGTATTCAATACGCGCTCGTTTTCCTTCCCAATCGGTCAGTTTGCCCTTTACAATATAGTGGTTTCCGTCTTTTGTAATATATTCATGTTCATGAACACAATCCTGAGAAAGCTTTTGTTCTAAACACCCCGGACATGGTTCATCATAATTGAATAAATATTTATAACAGGTCATCCCCGGTTCATATTTCACACCTGGATGCCCATGGTTCTTAATCATCTGATTCATATACAATAATTCGTAGGTATCCGGATCACAGACAAATACGCCATTCGCCGTCTCTTCAATAATGGTATTCGCCAGACTAATATCCACTCTGCGAATGGAATTCAGTGAATCATCCTCCTCTGGGAAAAATGATTTCTCCAGATAATCAATACAGCTTTTTGAAACATCCATTTTGCGAATAATCTCCATCACTGCTGTTGCAGTATAAAGGTTGGGTACGACTTTACCATTTTCCCAGCGGTTCACTGTTGCATAGCCGACATGCAGTGCATTCGCCAGATCGGTTTGGGTATATCCTAATTCTTCTCTTAGTCTACGTAGTCCTTCTTGTAACATAAGTTCCCCCTAATGTATAATTTCCGTGATATATCACATGACATAGATATATATTAGTACCTCACTCCTATTTTTGCAACAATCAATTGAAAAAACGTGTTGTTTTGCCACTTTTTTGGACAAAACAACACGTTTTTATGAGATTTATGATATGGCGAATGTAATTTACCGCTTCTTATTTTTGCTTCATAAATAACAAACCGAAGGTTCCGATTCCACAATTGCAGGAAATGATTGCAGAAGGCATACGTTCCCTGTCCCTACTTGCTGTGTTTTGTGAGGTATTTGAAAAAACTTCATTATTACATCACATGTTGTCGCAAAAATGGCTCATATTTCATCTCAGAAAGAAACTTTTTCATTTTCATGTGATGTATACCAAATAATACACTCTCCACATCACAGAATTCATTGATTTCTGTGATGCATTTATTTGATTTTTTTATATACATCACAGATTAGTTAACATAACCCAAAATAACCCTTAATATTTCAAGAAAATGTGATGTAGAAGGTGGATTTCTACATATACATCACAAACCTTGGAATATGAGGGATAAGAACCAACAAATATATCTATAAAAAGATTTATCCAGCAGATATAGTACAAAGCCAATTTCTTTCGTATCCAGTTTATGAATTCTTTCGATTTTCGGTCATAACCTGATTTGTTGAATATCTAGTGGATAGGGACGCTATAAAAAGGTTTATTAAAAAATTTAACATAAAATCAATTTCTCCGTTTCCTCAATATGGAGCACATGATACACTTGGTTTTTTCATATATCCATATGGAGCAGTTTATAAAAAATTGTATGGGATATACATGATGCACTTGGTTTTTTTGCATATATTCCTATAAGCTTCTTCTTTGCAAAAAATAGCGTATTTTTAACAATCTCGAATGGACTTTTTGCAAATATTCCTACGAAGCCGATAATTGCAAAAAAACAGCGTTTATCAAATCCCTTTTGAAGTGAAATTTTGCAACATAGCTCTATTCTTTCATATATGCAAAAAATATCAGGATTTTTTTGCATATATCAATAAATGAGGAATATTTGCAAAAAATCACTCTGTGAGAAGGCTCAAACCTGACTATTTTTTGCAATATAACATTTATTTTACTTTGTTACAAAAAACATGTGATGAGGAACAGAGATGCAATAGTTATTGGTGAACATGTACTCCTGTTACACTTCATAGTTATTGATGAACATAAACTCCTGTTACGCTTAATTCTTATTGGTGAACGGGAACTCCTGTTACGCTTAATTCTTATTGTACCATTCGCTCATGGTGCTTCTCTAGTAGAGATTTCCAGCCTAATGTTTACATTTCCAGCCTAACGTTTACATTGATATTTGAGAAATGATTTCTATTACAAAAAAGAGTTTCTATCTATCTTAAAAAACGATTTTTAATCTTGAAAAACGATTTTTCCCATGCTAAAATCAGCTTAAGCAACAATTCTATTATCGCAATTATCTTTGTTGTATTTGTAAATCTATTGGAGATACTTTAGTTAGATACGCTGATACAATGTCCCGCGGAATACTCCGCAAGAATTCCTTGCTTACAACTGAATCGCAGGGAAATGAGTATCGCGGGGGTATGGCAGTGCTATACTCTTTTCCCTTAATAAAATAAATCATTTTATGAGGAAAGAGAGGTTCTATGAACGAAAGAAACTATAAAGAAATCCTTGAACGAGTGCTGAAATTGAATGTCATCGACGACATCCTGTTTCACAAAATGGCGGAAAGCCAGTCCTTTTGCCAGGAGTTAATCTCCACCATTCTCGGAGAGCATGTCACAGTTCTGCAGACAATTCCCCAGAATTATATTCGAAATCTGCAGGGACGTTCTGTAATTGTAGATGCATTATGCCGGTTACCCAATCAGCGAATTTGTAATGTCGAGGTTCAGAAAGCCAATGACGACAATCATCAGAAACGGGTTCGTTACAATGCTTCGTGCATCACGGCTAACATTACTGATCCAGGAGTGCATTTTCAGGAGGTTCCAGATGTATGCATGATCTACATATCCAGATTCGATATATTTCAAGCAGGCCTCACGATATATCATATAGATCGGGCTATTCACGAAACCGGTGAAATCGTGTATAATGGATTACAAGAGATCTATGTAAGTGCAAGCATCAACGATGGGTCTGCCATTGCTGAATTGATGAAGATATTTACTCAAGTGAATTACTATAACTATGAAGCTTTTCCGATCACATCCAACCGGAAGAATCAGTTAAAAATAGTCAGGAGGGACAAAAAGTCATGTGTGATATCGTTGAGGAATATGCGAAAGAAAGAGCTGCGGAAGCCGAAAAAGCTGCGGCAAAGAAAGCTGCTAAAGAAAGCTCTAGAGAATATGCCAAGAACTTTTTTATCAATGGTGCGGACTTTTCACTTGTTCGAAAAAGCATAACTGGACTGTCCGAATCTGAACTCCTTGCAATTCAAAAGGAAGTTCTGAAGCAGAATAAATAACTCAGACACGATTTGATTACAAAATCATATGTCATAGTCACCGAAAGAACCTGCCACTGGCAGCTTCTTCGGATGCTTGGCAGCACAGACATCACACGTTTACGTGTGATTGTCATAGGACTAAAAACGCTACGGGAATAGATCAATATGATTCATCCGTAGCGTTTTGTTTTTATTCACCATAGTATACAAAACAAGTGCCAGCGACACTCATTTTCCAAATTGTGCTTTTACATCCCGGTACCGCACCTTTGCAACAGGAAGCACTGTCCCGTCTGTCATTCCCATTCGATAGGAAGATATACTTTTCACATATAGTGAGTTTACCAAGTGGCTTTTATGGATTCGCACAAATCCATAGGGAGAAAGCTCCGTCTCAAAGTCATCCAGCTTCTTATGTATTTTCATCTGACTTCCATCTGCTAAGATAATTATGGAATAAGGTCCATTTCCCAGAATACGTTTCATCTGCTTTTTACTGATATAGCGAAGCTTTTTCGTCTGATCTCTAACTTCATATGGATCTTCGATAATTGGTTCACTTTCGATTGTGTTTACTGCTCCATGTAGAATATTTTCTGGGCGTTTTTCCTTATTAATCACCTCCAAGAGGCTGTCTGCTGCAATAGATGCATGCACCTGCATTGCGAACCAGCCTTCTCTATAATCATTCTTAGCATATTGTAAACGTTGAAACAGCTGCCAGTATACAACGATTCTCTGATTGACCTGAGACATTCTCCCATTTGGTAAATGCGCGCGAATCTCCATCTGCAGGATGGAATAACAGCTGTACGGTCTGATTGTATAGGATTTGCAGCTCATTTCCAGTATTTCATATTTTATTTTCTGTTGTTCAAGACTCTGGGTATTCTTCTCTATGATTGCTTCCAGCTGTTCTCTTCCTTCAATGAGATGATTCTTCCCAGTGAACAAAAAAGTCACTTTGGAATGCAAACAGTTCAGCATCGTCGTAAAATCATTTTTATAATAAGCACTTACTGCTTCCGTCAGCATTGTGCTGGTGATATCATATTTTGCCATTTTTTCCTCCGCTTATAGTTAAAATACGTTCAAGTAATAATTATTAGTTGCACCTTTTAAGTATCAAAATATATGAATTTATAAGCTAATATATAAGGTACTTAAACAAAAAGAAAGGCTTATAAACCGCATGGATTCAACAGAATCCAGCACTTATAGCCTTTCTTAAAAATACGTTTTAATTACTTCGCGTAATCGGTAACACGTGATTCGCGGATAACATTTACTTTAATCTGTCCAGGATATTCTAATTCAGCTTCAATCTGTTTCGAAATCTCTCTAGCCATAAGTACCATATCTGCATCACTTACCTGCTCAGGAACTACCATTACTCGAATCTCTCTACCTGCCTGAATAGCAAACGATTTCTCTACACCCTTATAACCATTTGTAATATCTTCTAATTGTTTTAACCGGTTAGAGTAGGTCTCTAACGTCTCTCTTCTTGCGCCAGGACGAGCTGCGCTAATTGTATCAGCAGCCTGTACCAAACATGCAATTAAAGATTCCGGTTCTACATCACCATGATGTGATTCAACTGCGTTAATTACCAATGCAGACTCTTTGTATTTTCTGCACAAATCTGCACCTAACTGAATATGTGATCCTTCCATGTCATGATCAACAGCTTTACCGATATCATGTAATAATCCGGCACGTTTTGCCAGACGAACATCTTCTCCGATTTCGGCTGCTAATAAACCTGTAAGCTGAGCCACTTCAATTGAATGCTTCAACGCATTCTGACCGTAACTTGTTCTAAATTTCATTTTTCCAAGTAAACGTACAAGCTCTGGATGAATTCCATGAATGCCAACTTCTAATACAGAAGCTTCACCTTCTTCACGAATCATCGTTTCAACTTCTTTCTGGGCTTTTTCGACCATCTCTTCAATACGAGCTGGATGAATTCGTCCATCAACAATCAGTTTTTCCAAAGCAATTCGAGCAACTTCTCTTCGAATTGGATCAAATCCAGATAATATTACAGCTTCTGGAGTATCATCGATAATCAGATCTACACCCGTCATTGTCTCCAATGTACGAATATTACGTCCTTCACGACCAATAATACGTCCTTTCATCTCATCATTCGGAAGCTGAACAACTGAAATTGTTGTTTCTGCAACATGATCTGCAGCACATTTCTGAATAGCTGTTACTACATAATCCTTTGCTTTCTTATTTGCTTCTTCTTTTGCTTTGTTTTCCATTTCCTTGATTAATTTTGCAGTATCAAGTTTTACATCTTCTTCAATGGTTTTTAAGAGGTATTCTTTTGCCTGTTCAGAGGTTAATCCAGAGATTCTCTCTAGTTCCTGTAAACGCTGTTCGTTAAGTTTTGCAACTTTTTCTTTCTGTTTGTTTAACTCTTCTTCTTTCGCAGTAAAAGTAGCTTCACGCTTCTCGATTGCTTCCGTCTTTCTATCCAGATTTTCTTCTTTCTGAACAACACGACGTTCATTACGCTGAATCTCATTTCTACGCTCTTTAATCTCTTTATCTATCTCGTTTTTCGCTTTGATAGACTCTTCTTTGATTTCAAGCATAGCTTCACGCTTTTTGTCTTCTGATGACTTTACTGCTTCATCTATGATTTCTCTGGCTTTTTCTTCTGCGCTACCAATCTTAGAATTGGCTACGTTTTTCTGATAAGCACTGGAGATTAACCAGACAACAATTGCAGTCAAAATAACAGAAATAACACTCGCAATAATAATTTGCGTCACAGGAGCACCTCCTTTATTAAATTTTCATTGTACATATAACAAAAAGTTGACCTTTTCATATGTCATAAATAACAACAAATAAATTTTATCCTTTTTATATAGTTATGTCAAGCAATATAGTTGTTTAAATCATAATATTGAGTATATTTTTAAACAAAATGCACAATATCTTGTGTATTTTATACAAAATTACCAATTATGGATTTACTTATTCTGCTTCATTTCTTTTATGATATCGCTGCTACGAAACCCCCTGCGCAAAAGAAAATTATAGATTCGTTGAAATTCTTTCTGATCTGTATCCCCATAATGAAAATGCTTTTTCTCTAATAATTCCTGTATCTTCTGTGTTTCATCTGATTCAAACTCTTCTTCCAACGCATATTCTATGAGATCTCGTCCAATCCCTTTTTGCATCAGATCCTGCTTTATTCGCTGCCTGCTTTTCTTTTCTTGTGCAAATCGTACATAATTGCATGCATATCTCTCATCATCCAAATAATGATAAGATTTCACATACGCAATCGCCATATCAATACAGCTTTCCGGGTATTCATTATCAAGGAGCTTATCTCTTAATTGTTTCTCTGTACGCTCCATTTTTTCCAAAAGATGCATGGCTCGCTTCTTTGCGCGTTTTCCAATTACCTCTTTTATCATGCGGTCATAATCCTCTTGGGAGATTATGCTTCCCTCCGACAAATTCAGGCTTCTTGCTTCCCCTCTGTATAAAAGGCAGGAAAGACCCGTATCAAACGCGACACGGATCTTACCCTTACCTACAGAATCAATTGTCTCAACTGTAATATCATTCATTCTTATTTATTCTCTTCTTTAGTGTCCGCTGGAGCTGCCGCTTCCTCTGTCTCTTCATCATCTTGATTAAAGTAATAATCACGAACCTTCGCTTCTATCATATTGCAAAATTCTTCATGCTCACGGAGGTATGTCTTGGCATTCTCACGTCCCTGGCCAATCTTCTCTCCTTCATAGGCATACCATGCACCAGACTTATTAATGATATCAACATTCGCCGCTAGATCCAGTATATCTCCTTCTTTCGAAATGCCTTTTCCAAACATAATATCAAACTCAGCTTCTTTAAAAGGAGGTGCCACTTTATTCTTAACAACCTTCACTCTAGTATGGTTACCAATCACTTCTCCGGCTTGTTTCAGTGCTTCAATTCTACGCACATCAAGACGTACTGATGAGTAGAACTTCAAAGCACGACCACCAGTTGTAGTCTCTGGGCTTCCAAACATAACTCCAACCTTCTCACGTAACTGATTGATAAAGATGACTGTACAGTTCGACTTGCTGATAACACCTGTTAATTTACGAAGTGCCTGACTCATAAGACGTGCCTGAAGACCCACATGAGCGTCACCCATATCTCCATCGATCTCAGCCTTAGGAACAAGAGCCGCTACAGAATCGACAATTACGATATCAACAGCACCAGAACGTACCATTGTCTCTGTAATCTCTAGTGCCTGCTCACCACAATCTGGCTGTGATATGTATAAATTATCAATATCAACACCAATATTCTTCGCGTAAACAGGATCAAGCGCATGTTCTGCATCAATAAATCCTGCAATGCCGCCTCGCTTCTGAACTTCTGCAACACAATGGAGTGCTACGGTTGTCTTACCACTGGACTCTGGTCCATACACCTCGATGATTCTTCCCTTAGGAAGTCCGCCAATACCTAATGCAATATCAAGACTTAATGAACCAGTTGGAACTGATTCCACATTCATATTCGCAGCATTATCGCCAAGCTTCATTACTGAGCCTTTACCATACTGTTTCTCAATCTGGGCAATTGCCGCATCTAGGGCCTTTAATTTATCTTCTTTCGCCATTGTTCTTCTCCTTCACAATACGAACTTATGTTCGTTTCACTGATATAATAGTAGTATACTTTCATTTTGTTGTCAACTGTAAAATAAAAAAGTTGTGGGAAATCAGCAGATTTATCATAGAAAAAAGACAGTTGCTTCTGCAACTGCCTTAATTATAACGATATCTAAATCTGTCGTCAACATATATTATACGGAATTATTTCAAATATCATATAGATTACTTCACATATTATGCTGATTTATTTCACATATTATAATGATTTATTTCATAAGTCACATAAGACTGGGTACATACAGAAAATATCCACTGTCCCAGAACTGTAAAGTGTACGTCCCGAAACCATAAAGTGCACGTCCCGAAACCGTAAAGTGCACGTCCCAAAATTGAAAAGTGCACGTCCCAGAATCGAAAAGTGCACGTCCCAGAATCGAAAAGTGCACGTCCCGAAACCGTAAAGTGCACGTCCCGAAACCGTAAAGTGCACGTCCCTAGAAGGAGATTTGTTGGGAGGATTGTAGATTGATGAGGGTCTGGAGGGTCTCGAGGATGGTGGCTTTGTCTGGCGTGCCTGTGATGCGCTTCTGGAAGATGCCGTAATTCATGAATACCAGAAGAGGGAGGTCAAGGACCTGATAGTTCAAGGCAAGCATGATTTCTTTGTCTACATCTACTTTACAGATTTTCACTTGGTCTGAGAGTTCCTGTGATACTTCTTCTGCTACAGCTTCAAGCTGCATGCAGGTCTCATCCCCCTGGCGGGTGAATAGAAGCATCACTGGAACCTTGGCTCCAAGTACTTCTTCCTCAAATGTGTGTTGTGTTACTTCTGTTATGCCCATATTCCACGCTCCTATTAGTTCCTACCGAATTCAGTAAGCTTCAAGCCTTCGTTGCGGTCAAGTACCATGCCGACACTCCATGCATTGATAAATATCAACAATGGATTACCCTTCATATCAAGAACTTTCTTCATGTCGGAGGTTCCAGTCAGATTATCCAGATCAATGTCCTCTTTATTTTCAATCCAGCGAATGTGCTCGTATGGAAGATTCTCTAAGCGGATGTCCACATTGTATTCATTTTCCAAACGGAATTTCAGCACGTCGAACTGAAGTACCCCTACTACTCCGACGATAATCTCTTCCATTCCACCTTTGTATTCCTGGAAAATCTGGATTGCACCTTCCTGGGCAATCTGTGTAACACCTTTTACGAACTGTTTACGCTTCATGGAATCAATCAGTCGAACCCTTGCGAAATGCTCAGGTGCGAATGTAGGGATTCCCTCAAACTGGAACTTGTCCTTGGCCGTGGTTAAGGTATCCCCAATGGAGAAAATGCCTGGATCGAAAATACCAATGGTGTCTCCGGCATATGCCTCTTCTACAATCTTGCGCTCATCTGCCATCATCTGCTGTGGCTGAGACAGCTTTATGTTTTTTCCCTGCTGCATATGGAAGGCTTCCATTCCCGCTTCGAATTTTCCAGAGCAGATTCGCATAAACGCGATACGGTCACGATGATTCTTATTCATATTTGCCTGAATCTTAAATACAAATGCGGAGAAATCCTCATTGAACGGATCAATGATTCCCTTATCAGACTGACGGGCAAGCGGCGCATAGGTCATTTTCAAGAAATGCTGCAGGAAGGTCTCTACACCAAAGTTGGTCAATGCGGATCCGAAGAATACAGGCGAAAGCTCTCCCTTTGATACCATCTCCTGATCAAATTCTGCACTGGCTCCATCCAAAAGCTCGATTTCGTCCATGAGCTGTGCATAATTCTCTTCTCCAATCTCCTGACGCAGCGCTGGGTCTTCCACATCAATGCTCTTCTCTGAGCCTTCTTTGGTTCCCTTTAGGGTATCTGCAAAGGTCATGACTTTTCTAGTGTTACGATCGTATACACCCTTGAAGTTCTTACCGGAACCAATTGGCCAGTTCACAGGGCAGGTCTCGATTCCAAGCTCGTTCTCGATGTCCTGTAACAGTTCAAAGGTATCATTTGCATCACGATCCATTTTGTTAATAAATGTAAAGATAGGGATGTGGCGCATCACACATACTTTGAATAATTTACGTGTCTGTGCCTCTACACCCTTGCTGCCGTCAATGACCATTACCGCAGAATCTGCTGCCATAAGGGTACGGTAGGTATCCTCTGAGAAGTCCTGATGTCCAGGGGTATCCAGAATGTTAATACAATATCCATCATAATTGAACTGAAGTACAGAAGAAGTAACGGAAATACCTCTCTGCTTCTCAATTTCCATCCAGTCTGATACTGCATGACGTGCAGTTGCCTTTCCTTTTACAGATCCTGCAAGGTTGATTGCTCCTCCGTACAACAGGAATTTCTCTGTCAAGGTTGTTTTACCAGCATCCGGATGGGAAATAATGGCAAAGGTGCGTCGTTTCTCTATTTCTTTTCTTAAGTCGCTCACAAAAATATCCTCCAAACTCTATTACACAGGTTACGCCCAGCTTAATGGGCTTCATATTGACACAGACATCACAAATTTACGTGTGATTGTCATAGAACCGTGAAAAAGTTCCGGTCAAGCCGGAACTCTTCTTGAAATATCAAACATACAATTACATCACAATCCTGTCAAAGTACTATAACATACAATTACTCCGCAATCATATCAAAGTACTGTAACATGCAATCACTCCATAATACTGTCAAATATTTCGTCTCACTTTAAAATTCAATAATTGTTTTTCCGGCACATTTCTGTTCTACGCCGAAATAATTCAAAATAGTCGCTGCGGTATCTGCAAAGCACTCTCTTGTGCCATAGTTCTTACCGGCCTCTATTGGTTTTCCATACATAAGAAGTGGTGTATACTCTCTGGAATGATCGGTGGATGGTGTTGATGGGTCGCATCCATGATCTGCAGTAATCATCAGAATATCTTCATCCTTCATTTTGCCTAGAAGCTCTGGAAGACGTTCATCGAAATAGGTTAAAGCCTTTGCATAGCCTTCTACATCATTTCTATGTCCGTAGAGCATATCATAATCTACAAGGTTGGTAAAGCAAAGTCCTTCAAAATCTTTGTCCATATATTCTAATGTGCGGTTGATTCCGTCTTCATTGCCAGTGGTACGAACATAATCGGTGATACCCTTCTCTGCGAAAATGTCGATAATCTTACCCACTGATAATACATCAAAGCCTGCGTCCTTCAGCTGGTCTAACATGGTAATCTTAGGTGGCTGTAAGGAGAAGTCATGTCTTCTTGTGGTACGTGTAAAGTTACCTGGCTGACCTTCGAATGGTCTTGCAATTACTCTTCCCACGCCGTGTTTTCCGGTAAGCATCGCTCTTGCAATACGGCAATATTCATATAGTGTTTCAACAGGAACCACATCTTCATGTGCTGCGATCTGGAAAACAGAATCTGCGGAAGTATATACGATCAAATCGCCAGTCTTCATGTGTTCTTCGCCATAGTCACGAATTACATCCGTTCCAGAATACGGTTTGTTACAGATGACACCACGCCCAGTTTTCTCTGAGAATTCCTTCAAGACTTCTTCTGGGAATCCATCTGGATAAGTTGGAAGTGGCTGAGGTGAAACAATACCTGCAATCTCCCAATGTCCGATTGTAGTATCTTTCCCTTTGGATACTTCTGTCATTCTTGCAAATGCTCCTGTTGGAGCAGCTTCATGACCATCGATATCAACACCATCTATATTGAAATAACCAAGCTTTCTCATGTTAGGCATAGAAAAATATGGGCTTTTCGAAACAGCCTTTAATGTGTTGCTTCCTGCATCACCATATTCTGCTGCATCTGGCATTTCGCCAATGCCGACACTATCTAATACGATCAAAAATACTCTCTTCATATTTTTTCCTCCGTTCTTACATGCCTGACGGCATATTGATTCTTAGTATATCCCAAAATTCAAATTTTTTCAATGCCCCACTGCACTTTGTTACATCCAAGCAGCTTCTTATTTCCATGCACTTTCTTATCCCACATGCACTTTTTATTATCCATGCACTTTGTTACTTAGTTTGCTCCCTCCGTGGAGCCTTCCGCTTTCTTATTTCCATCCGCTGAGATTGGGGTAATAATAATATTCTGCCCTTCTACACCCGTTTTGCGTTTTACAATATCCTCCACCTGCGCCCGCTTCGCGTCTGTCACTTCACCCATATCTAAGACCACATCACATTCCTGATCGGATATGCTGACTACCACATTGGTGAAGCCCTTCGCTTCCAGCATCATCTCCGCATTGGCTTCTTTCTCTGCGATATCTGTCATGGTCACCATCTGGTTCACCGCATTCTGTTTCTCATTATCTGTAATATTTGCATTATTTATTACATCCAATAAAGTTGCCTTGTTCTTTGAGCGCACCTGTTCCCTGTTCAGCTTGACCTCTGCTGCATAATCTACATTATTTACCAAGGTTCCGGTGAGCACTGTTTCCCCTGGATTCATGATCTCCTCTGTGGAATTCTCATTGGCAACCGTCTCCGTACTGGCAGCTTCTTCGGTGTTTTCTACCTCTGAGAAAATGTCATGATCCGTATTATCAATCTCATAATCTTCTTCCATCGCACTGGCCTCTTTGGTTCCGCTATTTTTCAGGCTGCTTCTGTCGTAACTTATGTATCCCGCAATGGCGATCAAAAATGCCAAGGTGGTAATAATCACCTGATTCTTATGAAAGATTCTCTTCATTATGGTTCCTCCTGTATGGACTATTCTACTATTACCATTTTATCGTCCCCCCTTTGAAAATATGACTTAAATTCACTTTTTTACGGGAATCAGTTTCACTTTTTCATAGGGATCACTTTCACTTTTCATGGGAATCACTTTCATCTTTTCATTGGAATCACTTTCACCTTATGAGTCTCCACCTGAAAAAGCGCCGTCACCGCATCCGTAATCTGTGTCACTGTAGATGCACTTGTAGCCCCTTCCGCCACCACTACCACGCCCTCCATCTGTGGAAGCTTCTCTTGTGTCACATAGGGATTCGTATCATTTCCATTGCTATATATGACGGTATTCTCTTTGTGGGATTCCTTCTCCGACGAGATATCCTTATCCAGAATTGCCTGGCCATCGTCTTTTAGCGTAATCATCACTTCCACCTGTCCTACGCCCTGCATTTTCCCAAGAATGGCTTCCAGCTCCTTCTTGAGGCTGCTCACATATTCCGCCTGTGCATTCTGTGCTGCCTCCCGGTTCTGGCTTCCATCCCCCGCTTCCTTGTCAGAATCGGAATTTTCCGAGTAGCTATCCCCATTTCTGCTGTCGGACTGGCTGGATTTCTTCAGTGTCCCGGAAGGAATTGCCACAATCAGTAATAGCACTCCAAGCAGTATCACAATCAGCCAATCCTGCCCCTTCATATGTTTCAATTTACTTAGTTTCGCTGTCCATGTAGAAAAGTTCAAAGATATCCTCCCCATTCTCCTCGTTATATTGAATCTGCTCCAATCGATTGGTAATCTCCTCCAGATTCTCATATACCACATGCTCATCATCTCGAATGATCCACTCTGCGACCGGCTCTAGCAGAATCACTGCCATAAATATTCCAATAAAAAATTGAAGATATTTCCGATAGCTTTCCTTGGGAACCAAGTAGGAAAATACAAAGAGAATCAATACAAGCACAAAAAAATTCTTCATAAACGATATTATGGCTGTCATACTTCCTCCTAAAAGATAAAGCTTGTTGATGCTGTAATCATGGAAATCACAATCATAAATAACAGCATGGTATCCACCATCAGCTTCAGATACATGGTGCTTCCCCTTGCCACGCCCTGAATGCATTCCACGATCCGCTTGTCTGCCACCGGCTGCAGCAGTGCCACCACAAAACGATACAAAAAGGTAAAGGAAAAGATCTTCACTATAGGCATCAGGCATAGAAATAGCAGAATCAATACCGCAGCAATCCCGATGCTGTTCTTCACCAGTATCCCGCAGCCCAGCAGAATCTCTCCGGTAGAGCCTAAGGTATTCCCGATTCCCGGAAGCATGGAAATGGATTTGAGCACCATATTCCCAGAGATACGATCCTTCGCCGTGGTCAAAAGCGACTGCACCGTACTGATTCCAATCACACTTCCGAACGCAATCTTAAGTGCCACTCCCACGCCGGTCTCTATGAGTTCTGCAAGCTTTGACAATTTCTCCTCCTCGAATAGATGATCCAGGAATTCCAACAGCACGAAAATGTGAATGGCTGGCACCAGCACATACTTCATTGCGCTCTCAATAATAAGCACCAGTGCAAAGGTCATCTCATAGAAGATTCCAGCGGAAGCCGCATTCCCGGATAACATCAATGTAGTGGCATAGGCCGGCACCACAACCTCCAGGAATTCCATCACCGCGTCCAATCCTGTCTGGAGCACCTCATTAACCAGAAGAAAGGACTGCATCAGAAGAATCATCATCGCCCCATACACCACCAGAAAACTCATATTGGACACATATTTGCTGCAGGTCATGGACACCCGGTTGGTAACTGCAAAAAGTATAGCAAGTAGAATCATCTCCACGAACAATGGCTTGGCCGAGGTCATCTCATAGAAGAACAGGTCCAGTATGTATTTTCCAATGTGCCCTAACCATTCCGTTCGGCTCTCGTCCCCTGTCCCACTGGTCCCATAATCATCGATTAAATCATTCACCATGTCAGAAAACTGATAACGCTCTGGCAGCTCCTTCTCTGTGAAGGAATCCACCTGTGAGAGATTAAGCTGCTCAACAATTTTATTCAGATAATTATCTGCCTCTTCCTTTAAATTCGCTTCTTCATCTTTGTTTTCCTGATTCT
>CAZTGP010000051.1:15107-17802 GCA_964613325.1 uncultured Roseburia sp.
TAATTATCTGCCTCTTCCTTTAAATTCGCTTCTTCATCTTTGTTTTCCTGATTCTCATTTACAGCAATTTCGCCCGCCTTTTGTGCACTGCTCGCATGTACCTGTCCTTGCACTTGTACATGCACTTGTTCCTGCCCATACGCCCTCTCCGGTGTCAGAACCACCATGCCCGGTAACAGCAGCAAACACAAAAGCAGCCCACCAGCCATCCATTTTCTTACAATCATCATAAAAAACGCTCCAATACATCGGTGAGGTACGCAAGTCCTGGAATGCTCAGTGCCAGAATGGATAGCTTTGCGAATAATTCAATCTGCCCCGCCACTGCCTGATAGCCGCTATCCTTGCAGATTCCAGCGGAGAAATCCGCCACATAGGTGATTCCCAGCATCTTCAGAAGCTGAATCATAAAGGATGTTTCCAGTGGCAGCTTCGCCCAGATTCCATTAATGAATTCCGATATGGCCGAAAACTGCGCAAGTGCATATGCAAAGATAATAATTCCTGCAACGAGCCCAATCAGTATGGAGAACTCCCCCTTCTCTTTCTTAACAATCATTGCCAGAAACACAGCAATAATCCCGATTAATCCTATTTTTAAAATACGCTCTCCCCCTTTTTACATGGAAAATAACGTCTCCATCGTCTGAAACAAATCACTGATAAACGGGACAATCCAAAAAAGCACAATAATCAGTCCCGCCAGGCTCAGCAGAAAAGCATGTTCCTCCCGCCCACTGTGCTTTAGCACCTGACTTAAAACCGTGACTATGATTCCCACTGCCGCAATCTTAAAAATTATCGTTATGCCCATATATGTCCTTCCTACAAAAGTATGATTACGATCATGATTCCCCCTAGAATCCCCACTGGAGTAAGCACCTTCTGTTTCTCTTTCCACTTATTCTTCTCTTCTCGTATTCCCTCTTTTAATAATCCCTGAAGCGTGCGAAGATATTCCAGATTCTCTTTCAGATTGTTCCCGTAAAATGCTTTCCCTGTATCAAGAATCAGTGTCCAATTAGCCCCGTCCACATTCCATTCTCCTCTGTGGGAATTCCAGACCTCTCTCCACAACACTGCGCCAGAAGGATAGGTGTGATTCCTCATTTGTTCTAACACATCCTCTAGCACTAAAGCCAAGACGCTATCATATTCCATGGTATTATCATGAAGCTCGTTATCCCTATGAAAGGTCTTCGTATGAGCCATATTTGCATGATCAACAGTCTCTTTCCTGCTTGCAATTGCCTGATACAATAGTTCCTGCATATGTATTTTCTCTGTTTCCAGCCCATAGATGGCATGCTTTAGGAATGCTTCATAACACTCTAACTGCTTGATTCTTCTTCTCTTACCCTCGTTCCAGCTATAAAGCTCTCCCAGTACTCCAAGAAGGAGCACCAGAATTCCAGCCAGCTTTAACATATCTTCTGAAGCTTCTCATTATAGAGCTCAATCACTCTTGCTCCATCTGGTGTTCTGGAAATACTCACATACCTTCCAATCAATTGATGCTCCAGAAGCTTCTGCAGGTATGGTTTGGTGGCAAGCTCCTGCACATTTTCCGCATGAATCGTTCCAAGGATTCGGCTTCCAGAATGGATCGCCTCGTTTACCGCCAGAAAATCCCGTTCCTCTCCCAGCTCATCCACTGCGATAATCTGTGGGGACATGGAGCGAATCATCATAAGCATTCCCCTCTCTTTCGGGCAGTTGTCCAGCACGTCTGTCCTTGGTCCCAAATCATTCTGCGGCACCCCCTGATAACAGGCTGCAATCTCCGAGCGTTCATCCACCACCGATACCTTTACCCCCGGATACTCCTCATCCCCCGAGGACAATAATCGAATGGAATCCCGTAAATAGGTTGTCTTTCCAACTCCTGGAGGCGCAAAAATCAATGTGTTATATATGGTTTCTCCACTTCGAATTCCTCTTACTAATTTGGCTGCGCACCCCTTCTTCTCATGAGCCACACGGATGTTAAGCCCGCTGATTTGGAACACGCCCTGTATGTCGCCCTGCAATGCATTTTCCTGCTCCATTCTTGCCACGTGGCCCACCACACCGATTCGATGTCCGCCCTCCATGGTAAGGTATCCCTGCTTTAACTCCTCCGCTAACGCATACAGGGAATAGCCGGATAAATAGTTTAACATCTCGCGTATCTGGCTTGTTCCGATTGTTCCCAGCCGCAGGATTCTTCCGTCTCCATATAGAAGCTCCAAGGGAAGCTCTGCCCGCACCCGGATTTCCTCCAAGCCTTCCATGTAATCCGCTGGAAAAAGCTTTCTCGTTGCTGTAGGAAATATTGTTGTAAAATCAGTCATTTTCTCACCTCATCTAAGCTTTAAGGAACTTTCTTATCATATAAAAAAGCCATAGGTAACAAAATTACCTATGACTTATTTATATGACTTGTCTATGAAATTATGACTGCTAGATTACATTCTATCTGGAGCTGCAAAACCTAATACATCGATGCAGGTCTCTAAAATGTTCTTTGTCAGTACCAATAATGCAATATATGATTGCTGTGTAGCTTCATTCTCTTCCGATAAAATCTTGGTTCCGTGATAGAATCCGTTGAATGCGTTTGCAAGCTCATAAATATAGGCACATACTTTGTGAGGTGCTGTCTCTTCAAATGCATTCTCCATTACAGAATTGAATCTAGATAATGCAAGCATCA
>CAZTGP010000052.1:0-17572 GCA_964613325.1 uncultured Roseburia sp.
TGAAACCTCTCTTAGGTAATCTTCTATATAATGGCATCTGTCCACCTTCGAAACCTGGTCTTGGAGCTCCTGAACGAGCTTTCTGACCCTTGTGGCCTTTACCAGAAGTCTTACCGTTTCCTGAACCGTGTCCACGGCCTCTTCTGAAATTATCACTTTGAACTGAACCTTCAGCTGCTTTTAAACTAGATAAATCCATTACGGCACCTCCTTGTCTTATTTTTAAACTTCTTCTACTTTTACATATGGTGCTACTTTGCGAAGCGCGCCCTGTGTTGCTGCGTTATCTGGTAACTCAACTGTTTTGTTTAACTTTGTTAATCCCAGAGCTTCGATTGTTTTCTTGTTCTTAGGAACTGCACCGATTGTTGACTTAACGAGTGTAACTTTTACTCTCTTATCTGCCATTATTCAATTCCTCCTTAACCCAAGATTTCTTCTACAGATTTACCGCGAAGTTTAGCAACCTCTTCTGGAGATCTTAACTGTTTTAAAGCTTCGATTGTAGCAAGTACAACGTTCTGCTTATTGTTTGATCCTAATGATTTTGTACGGATATTTGAAATACCACCGATCTCACATACGGAACGAGCTGGACCACCAGCGATGATTCCAGTACCATCTGGAGATTTCTTTAATAATACAGATGCTCCTGTAAATTTACCAGTTACATCATGTGCAATAGAGTTGTTCTCGTCTAATTTAACTGTAATCATGTTTTTGATTGCGTCTTCTTTTCCTTTACGGATAGCTTCTGGAATTTCAGTAGCTTTTCCAAGGCCAGCGCCAACATGACCATTTTTGTCGCCTACAACAACGAGAGCTGTGAAACGCATGTTTCGTCCACCTTTAACAACTTTTGTTACACGTTTAATTTCAACAACCTGGTCAACTAATTCTAATTGACTAGCATCAATGATTTGACGTTTCATGTTTGGTTTCCTCCTAATATTTTGAATCTCCCTTGGATTGCTCCAAGAGAGCAGGAGTTCATAGGGGACTCCTAGAACTCTAAACCAGCTTCTCTTGCTGCTTCTGCTAATGCTTTAACCTTACCCTGATATATAAAACCGCCTCTATCGAAGACAACAGTGTTAATACCTTTATCTAATGCTTTCTTTGCAATTGCAGTACCAAGATGTGCTGCTGCATCAACGTTATTAGTCTTTTCGATTTCTGCTTTTACATCCTTATCAAGAGTAGATGCAGAAACAAGGGTATTTCCAACTGTATCATCAATAATCTGAGCGTACATATGGTTATTGCTTCTGAATACAGCTAAACGAGGACGTTCTGCTGTACCTGCAAGATGATTACGCATTCTTTTATGTTTCTTTTCACGAACTTCTGTTCTTGACTTTTTACTAATCATTTCTTGTCCACTCCTTTAATTATTTTTTACCAGTCTTACCAACTTTACGTCTAATAACTTCATCAGCATATTTAATACCTTTTCCTTTGTAAGGTTCAGGTCTTCTCTTATCTCTGATTTCAGCTGCGTATTGGCCAACTTTTTCTTTATCAATACCTTTAATGGTAATAATGTTTCCTTCAACAACTGCTTCAAGGCCTTCTGGATCGTCCATTTCAACTGGATGTGAATATCCTAAGTTTAATGTAAGTTTCTTTCCAGCCTTAGATGCTCTATAACCAACACCATTCACTTCAAGTTTCTTCTCGTAACCATCAGTTACTCCGACAACCATGTTGTGAATTAATGTTCTTGTTAAACCATGTAAGGATTTCATTTTCTTCAAATCGTTAGGTCTTGTTACAACTACTTCTTCACCCTCTAATTTGATCTCCATCTCTGATGGAAGAGTTCTCTCAAGAGTACCCTTAGGACCTTTTACAGTCACATGATTATTTTCTGCAATATCAACGGTAACACCTGCTGGGATTGCGATTGGCATTCTTCCTATACGTGACATGCCCGTACCTCCTATTTTGTATTGGATTGATAGTTTCTATAGTATGTCTAGCCGGCTGGCTAGTTTATACTTTGAGATAATTCTTGGTAATATTACCAAACGAATGCTAAAACTTCTCCACCAACCTGAAGCTTTCTAGCTTCTTTATCAGTGATGATTCCCTGATTTGTAGAAAGAATAGCAATTCCTAATCCACCAAGTACTGAAGGGATATCTTCTTTACCAGCGTATACACGAAGTCCTGGTTTGGAAATTTTCTTAATACCTGTGATGATTTTCTCGTTTTTGTCTGCGCCATATTTTAATGTAACGCGGATAGTTTTGAAGTTACCATCTTCGATCATTTCGTATTTCTCGATGTATCCTTCGTTAACAAGGATGTCAGCGATAGCAACTTTGATTTTAGAAGATGGGATATCTACTGTATCATGTTTAGCAGTATTAGCATTACGAATTCTTGTAAGCATATCTGCGATTGGATCACTTGTTACCATGATGTATATTTCCTCCTTAATTTACATATTGTGAGTTGCGGGATAAGCTGGGCTTTGTTATTCAAAGCCCTCCCAAGGTCGGGTTCTACCAAGAAGCTTTTTTCACTCCTGGGATCTGGCCTTTGTATGCTAATTCACGGAAACATACTCTGCAGATTCCGTATTTTCTTAAAACTGAATGTGGACGACCACAAATTCTGCAACGTGTATATTCTCTAGTAGAGAATTTAGCTGGACGCTGCTGTTTAACTTTCATAGATGTTTTAGCCATTAAAATTCCCTCCTGATTATTTAGCGAATGGCATATTGAACTGAGTCAATAATTCACGTGCTTCTTCGTCTGTCTTTGCTGTTGTAACAAAGATGATATCCATACCTCTTACTTTATCTACTTTATCGTATTCAATTTCAGGGAAGATAATCTGCTCTTTGATTCCAAGTGCATAGTTTCCACGTCCGTCGAATGCATTAGGGTTTACACCTCTAAAGTCACGTACACGTGGTAATGCTAAGTTGATCAAACGATCAGCAAACTCATACATTTTCTCGCCACGTAAAGTTACTTTACATCCGATTGGCATGCCTTCTCTGATTTTGAAGTTAGCTACTGCGTTTTTCGCTTTAGTAGTAACTGCTTTCTGACCAGTGATAGCTTCCATGTCTTTTACAGCTGCCTCAAGAAGTTTTGCATTCTCTTTTGCTTCGCCGACACCCATGTTAACTACGATCTTCTCAAGCTTTGGAATTTCCATTACATTTTTATATCCGAACTTTTTGACCATTGCATCTTTGATCTCATTTTCGTACTGTTCTCTAAGTCTACTCAACTGTCTGTCCTCCTCTCTTCAATTAATCGATAACATCGCCTGTTGATTTTGCATAACGAACTTTTTTATCTCCATCCATCTTGAACCCTACACGAGTAGCTGTTCCTTTGTGAAGATACATTACGTTAGATGCATCAATAGGTCCTTCCTGATGAAGGATTCCACCCTGCTGGTTAGCCATGCTTGGTTTTGCATGTTTGGTAACCATGTTGATGCCTTCAACAAGAAGTGTGTTTTTCTTTTTATTTACGGCAATAACTTTGCCTTCTTTGTCTTTATCTTTTCCAGCGATTACTTTAACCATATCGCCTTTTTTGATTTTCATACTTGCCATCTTCGTTCCTCCTATAATACTTCTGGAGCCAGAGATACAATTTTCATAAACTGTTTCTCACGAAGCTCACGAGCTACTGGTCCAAAGATACGAGTTCCTTTTGGAGTTTTGTCGTCTTTGATAATAACTGCTGCGTTTTCATCAAATTTAATATAGGAACCGTCTTTACGACGAGCACCTTTAACTGAACGAACAACTACGGCTTTCACTACGTCACCTTTTTTAACAACACCGCCTGGTGTTGCATCTTTAACAGTAGCAACGATAACATCGCCGATGTTCGCATATCTTCTGGTAGATCCACCCATTACGCGGATAACAAGTAACTCTTTAGCGCCAGTGTTATCAGCAACTCTGAGTCTGCTTTCCTGCTGTACCATGCTTGTAGCCTCCTTTAATTATTTTGCTCTTTCCATAACTTCTACAAGTCTCCATCTCTTATCTTTAGATAATGGTCTTGTTTCCATAACTCTGACGGTATCACCGATCTTAGCATCGTTGTTCTCGTCATGAGCTTTTAATTTATAAGTCTTTTTAACGATCTTGTTGTAAAGTGGATGTCTTACATTATCTCTTACAGCAACTGTAATTGTCTTATCCATTTTATCACTTACAACAACACCTACACGTGTTTTTCTAAGATTTCTTTCTTCCACGATTGATATCTCCTTTCAGTAGGATTGGATTATTCTGCAACTTTAGCTTTCTCTGTGATAACAGTCTGAATTCTAGCGATGTTCTTTCTTACCTCTGTAATTCTTGCTGTGTTATCTAACTGGTTAGTTGCGTTCTGGAATCTTAAATTGAAAAGTTCTTTTTTAGCGTTAACTAACTGTGCCTGTAAATCAGCTACAGACTGAGATTTTAATTCTTCTAAATATGCACTAGTTTTCATTTGATTCACCGCCTTCTAAATCTGCACGTGAAACTACTTTACATCTGCAAGGTAATTTATGTGTAGCAAGACGTAAAGCTTCTTTCGCTACGTCTTCCGGAACACCGGAGATTTCAAATAATACTCTACCTGGTTTAACAACTGCTACCCAGTACTCTAAAGAACCTTTTCCTGAACCCATTCGAGTTTCAGCAGGTTTAGCTGTTACTGGTTTATCTGGGAAAATTTTGATCCAAACTTTACCACCACGTTTTACGTAACGTGTCATAGCGATACGGGCTGCTTCAATCTGGTTAGATCTAATCCAACAAGCTTCTAAAGCAATGATACCATATTCACCATTTGTGATTTTATTTCCTCTTAATGCTTTACCAGCCATGGAACCACGGAACTGTTTACGATGTTTTACTCTCTTTGGCATTAACATAATTACTGAGCTCCTCCTTCCTTATTAGCCTTTGTAGGAAGCACTTCGCCTCTGTAGATCCAAACCTTAACGCCAACTTTGCCGTAAGTTGTATCTGCTTCTGCGAAACCATAATCAATATCTGCTCTTAATGTGTGAAGTGGAATAGTTCCATCAGAGTAGAACTCTGTACGAGCCATATCAGCTCCTCCAAGACGTCCTGAACAGCAAGTTTTGATACCCTTTGATCCTGCTTTCATTGCACGACCCATACAAGATTTCATTGCACGACGGAAAGAAACACGATTCTCTAACTGTAATGCGATATTCTCAGCTACTAACTGAGCATCTTTGTCTGGTCTTTTAACTTCTTTGATATCTACAACTAATTTTTTGTCTGTAAGTTTCTGAACTTCTGCTTTAATCTTCTCGATTTCGGCTCCGCCCTTACCAATTACAACACCTGGTTTAGCTGTGTAGATAATAACTTTTACGCGGTCTGAAGCTCTTTCGATTTCGATCTTAGAAACACCAGCTGCATATAATTTTTTCTTTAAAAATGTTCTGATATTGTAATCTTCGACTAAGTAATCAGCGAAATCAGCATCTGCATACCATTTAGAATCCCAATCTTTGATAACGCCGACTCTTAAGCCATGAGGATTGACTTTCTGTCCCATGAATTGCCCTCCTATCTTTCATCGAGCACGATTGTAATGTGGCTCATTCTCTTTTCGATTCTGTAAGCTCTACCCTGTGCTCTAGGTTTGATTCTCTTCATTGTTGGTCCCTTGTTTGCATAGCATTCAGCTACTACAAGGTTCTCTGTTTTCATTCCATTGTTGTTCTCAGCATTGGCGATCGCTGATTTTAACAATTTTTCTATAACATCTGAAGCATATCTTGGATTGTATGTTACGATTGCAAGTGCAGTCTCAACATCTTTACCACGAATTGCATCTAATACGAAGCAAGCTTTCTGTACAGACATTCTAGCGTAAGATAACTTAGCTGAAGGTCTTAAGTCTTTCACTTCATTTCTTTCTCTCTTAATTTGTGATCTATGTCCTTTTGCCATGGATGAAACCTCCTTTCAATAAATCTTATCTAACGTCTGATCTCTTCTCGTCTTTTCCATGTCCCTTGTAAGTTCTAGTTGCTACGAACTCGCCGAGCTTGTGTCCAACCATATCTTCAGTAACATATACTGGAACATGTTTTCTACCGTCATGAACAGCAATTGTATGTCCAACGAAAGATGGGAAAATAGTAGAACGACGGGACCAAGTCTTAACAACAGACTTATCTCCGGAAGCGTTCAATGCGTCTACTTTTTTCAGTAAGCTTTCATCAGCAAATGGTCCTTTTTTAAGTGAACGTGCCATTAATTTAACCTCCTAATTATTTTAACGCTCTACCGTCTTTTCTTCTTACGATGAGCTTGTTAGATTGTTTGTTTTTCTTTCTTGTCTTTAAGCCAAGAGCAGGTTTGCCCCAAGGAGTAGATGGTCCTGAACGTCCAACTGGTGCTTTACCTTCTCCACCACCGTGTGGATGATCGTTAGGGTTCATAACAGAACCACGAACTGTTGGGCGAATACCCATGTGACGTTTACTTCCGGCTTTACCAAGATTGATGAGGTTATGGTCACCGTTTCCGATAACACCGATTGTTGCTCTACATCCGATAGGAACTAATCTCATTTCTCCTGAAGGAAGACGAAGTGTTGCGTATTTTCCTTCTTTAGCCATTAACTGAGCTGAAAGTCCAGCAGAACGAACTAACTGTCCGCCTTTACCTGACAATAACTCAATATTGTGGATCTGAGTACCAACTGGAATGTTCTCAAGTGGTAAGCAGTTACCTACTCTTACTTCTGCTTCTGGTCCGTTCATGACTTTCATGCCATCTGTAAGACCCTGAGGAGCAAGGATGTATGCTTTTTCACCATCTGCATAGCAGATAAGTGCGATGTTTGCTGTTCTGTTTGGATCGTATTCGATTCCGATTACAGTTGCTGGAACACCATCTTTTCTTCTCTTGAAGTCGATGATTCTGTATTTCTTTCTATTTCCACCACCCTGGTGTCTAACTGTAATTTTACCCTGATTGTTACGACCAGCATTCTTCTTTAAAGAAGTTGTGAGGGATTTCTCAGGAGTTGATTTTGTAATCTCTGAAAAATCGGAGCCAGTCATATTTCTTCTGGAAGGTGTATATGGGTTGTATGTCTTAATTCCCATTGTTTTTCTCCTTTCGATATTTGTTATCGTGCATCGCTGCACATAATCCTAAGTTGCTTTCGATTTACAGACCTGCGAAGATTTCGATATCTTTGCTATCAGCTGTCAACTGAACGATTGCTTTCTTAGTTTTAGCAGTTTTACCAACTGTTGCGCCACGTCTTTTGCTTTTTCCTTCGCAATTCATAGTGTTAACGCTAGCTACTTTTGTTCCTTCGAACATTTTCTCAACTGCTTCTTTGATCATAGTCTTGTTTGCTTCTGGATGAACTAAGAATGTGTATTTCTTCTCAGCCATAGCTGCCATACTCTTCTCAGTTACTACAGGTTTGAGGATTACATCATAATACTGTACGTTTGCCATTATGCATACACCTCCTCGATAGTTTTAACAGCAGCTTTTGTTGCTACTACTGTGTCATATTTTAATACATCAAATACATTAAGTTCGTTTGTCTGAGTTGCTTTCACGGTTGGAATGTTAGATGCAGATGCAATAACATTTGTATCCATCTCGTTTAATACAACTAAAGCTTTGTTAGCTTTCAGGTTATTCATAACCTCAACAAATTTCTTTGTTTTGATTTCATCCATCTTTAATTCGTCAACTACAACGAATTTGCTCTCTGCAACTTTAGAAGTTAAAACAGATTTTAATGCTGCTCTCTTTTCCTTCTTATTAAGTTTGAAAGAGTAATCTCTTGGTACTGGAGCGAATACTACGCCACCGCCAGTCCACTGTGGAGCTCTTGTAGAACCCTGTCTAGCATGACCAGTTCCTTTCTGTCTCCATGGTTTTCTTCCGCCACCGCGAACTTCAGAACGTGTTTTTGCTTTCTGAGTTCCCTGACGATTATTTGCAAGCTGCTGAAGTACAGCCATGTGAACTAAATGCTCGTTAACTTCTACACCGAAGATTGCATCACTTAATTCAATAGTGTCTACTTCTTTGCCTTCCATATTATAAACAGCTACTTTAGCCATCGTAAAGTTCCTCCTTTCTTAATTAGCACTATTTGCTTACTTTACAAGTTTCTTTTACTGTGATAAGAGCCTTCTTAGCACCTGGTACAGCACCTTTAACCAGAAGTAAGTTGTTCTCTGCGTCAACTCTTACAACTTCAAGATTCTGAGTTGTAGCTTTTACGCAACCCATGTGTCCAGGCATTCCTTTTCCTTTGAATACTTTACTTGGTGAAGAACAAGCACCATTGGAACCCTGATGACGATGGAATTTAGAACCGTGAGCCATTGGTCCTCTATGCTGACCAAATCTCTTAATAGCGCCCTGGAAACCTTTACCTTTAGAAATTGCAGTAACGTCAATTTTGTCGCCTTCTGCAAAGATATCAGCTTTGATTTCATCTGCTAATTTGTACTCATCTGCGTTCTCGAGTTTAAACTCTTTTACAAATCTTTTTCCGGATACACCAGCTTTTGCAAAGTGTCCCATCTCAGCTTTGTTAACGCCATGTCTGTTTCTGATTTCTTTTTTGCCATTTGCGTCTTTGTTGACAACTTTTTCTTTCTTGTCAGCAAATCCAACCTGAACTGCACTGTATCCGTCGTTCTCAACAGTTTTAACCTGTGTAACAACACATGGACCAGCCTGAAGAACAGTTACTGGAACTAAAACGCCGTCAGCGTTGAAGATTTGAGTCATTCCGACTTTTGTTGCTAAAATTGCTTTCTTCATTTCTTTACCTCCTGTTTTCTACAGCGGAACGCTTCATGCCCGACCTCTCGATCAGAGTAGCGGAACCGTTCATCCTAGAGTAGTCATATACATGTATATTAACCATTCGGGGATATTCGTTTTAATTTCCTTAATAATAAGGATGTTTGAAAGATTTATTTCTCTTTCATTTTGATATCAATGTAAACACCAGCTGGCATCTCTAAACGAGATAAAGCATCCACAGTCTTCTGTGTTGGTGCAATGATATCGATGAGTCTCTTGTGAGTTCTCTGCTCGAACTGTTCACGGGAATCTTTGTACTTGTGAGTAGCTCTTAAGATAGTAACTACTTCCTTCTTAGTTGGAAGTGGTACTGGTCCGCTCACCTGTGATCCGTTTTTCTTTACAGTCTCGATGATCTTCTTAGCTGAACCATCAACTAATTCATGATCATAAGCTTTCAGTGTGATTCTCATTACTTGACTTGCCATAAAAAAAGTCGCCTCCTTTTCGCACTTTAATTCAGTACGACAAGCGGTGACTGTACACGTCTCCGTGTGTGTCATATAGACACTCACACGTTGTTTCTACCTTTGGTAGACTCTGTTGTTTGTACAGTGACTTGTCGTCAGTTTCCTAACTTGACATTCGCTCCACGGAAAACCTGCCTCATGGGCAGCAACCTCACGCTTCACAGCTATCAATGCCACAGCAATGCTTAGTATACACTACAGAATCTTTCATTGCAAGTACTTTTTTCACATTTTTTTATTTTCTTGCATTTTCCTATGTTTTATCATAGAATAAGGCTTGGTTTTCACATGAGAACTTATTATAATAGAAGAAACTCATTTGTGCAATTGCGAATCATACTCATTTAATAGAATATGAATCACTGATATACTCGGTAAAGTTCGCAGCGATTATAGAAAGGAAATATTATTATGTGGATTGCAGACGGTTGGAAAGACTATCAGGTTATTGATTGTTCTGAAGGCGAGAAGTTAGAGCGTTGGGGCAATTATTTATTGGTTCGTCCTGACCAACAGGTTATCTGGGACACCCCGAAGAGCGAAAAGGGTTGGAAAAAAATGAATGGCCATTACCATAGAAGTGCCAAAGGTGGTGGTGAATGGGAATTCTTTGATCTGCCTGAACAGTGGACCATCAATTATAGATCATTAACCTTTAATCTGAAGCCATTCAGTTTTAAACACACAGGTCTTTTTCCAGAGCAGGCTGCTAACTGGGATTGGTTCTCTGAGAAAATACGCAAATCCAAACGAGAGATTAAAGTTCTGAATTTGTTTGCCTATACTGGTGGAGCTACGCTTGCTGCCGCAGCTGCCGGTGCACATGTTACTCATGTAGATGCCTCTAAGGGCATGGTTACCTGGGCAAAAGAGAACGCTGTATCTTCCGGTTTGAAGGAAGCACCAATTCGCTGGATTGTAGATGACTGTGTAAAATTCGTAGAACGTGAGATTCGCCGTGGCAATCATTATGATGCCGTCATCATGGATCCTCCTTCTTACGGTCGTGGTCCTAAGGGTGAGATTTGGAAAATCGAAGAATGCATCTACCCATTGGTCAAGCTCTGTACGCAGCTTCTATCGGGCGATCCTCTGTTCTTCCTTATCAACTCTTACACTACCGGTCTTCAGCCAGCAGTTCTCTCATATATGATGAGCACTGAATTGAAGAAGTTCCACGGAACCGTAACCGCAGACGAGATTGGACTTCCGGTTTCTGCTAACGGTCTTGTTCTCCCATGTGGTGCCAGCGGACGATTCGAAAAGTAGCATGCATTTGCAACATAGTAACAAATAAATCACCCCTGCAGGTAGAAATATGAACCAGCCATTTATGGTCATATATTCTTTCCTGCAGGGGTGTCTTTATAGCATCTTCTTTTTTCTAAGAATCAAAATAATAACAATGCACACTAAGAGCATTAACACACAAATGATGAGAAACCCATGTGGCACGGTGGCAAGAGGCATCCATTCCGTTCCAACATTCATTCCATAGATTCCGGATATTACAGTCGGTATAGCCATAACAAGTGTAATGGATGTCAGATATTTCATGACGTTGTTCAGTCTATTGTCAATGACTGATGACATCAGTTCTCTGGTTCCATTTATAATATCTCGGTAAATACTTGTCATCTCAATCGCCTGTTTGTTCTCGACAATCACATCGCCTAACAGCTCTTTATCCTCTGGATACTGTTCCAATCTTTTGTATCTAGTCAAGCGATCTAACACAACTCCATTTGCTCGAAGAGAAGTTGCAAAGTATACCAGTGTGGATTCTAATTCGTGAAGTGCAATCAAATCCACATCCTCTGTATCATCGCCAACACGTTCTTCAATCTCAGTCCTTTTCTTGTCGATCACTCGCAGGTCGCTCTGATACAATGCGGAGATGCGATACAGAATCTGATATACAAAGCGAAGCTTCTTCTTTGTAGAGAATTCCTTTACACGATTATTCACAAATGCCTGAAGTACTGGAGTGTCCTCGGTACATATTGTCACGATTTCTTCCTGTGTCAATATAATTCCCAAAGGGATTGTGGTGTAAGACTCCTTCTCGTGACGAATCTCAATGGTAGGAATATCCACGAGAATCAATGTGTAACCATCCTGCATCTCAATTCGGGAGCTTTCTTCTTCATCCAATGCAGCCAGTACGTCTTCAATATCCACATTCAACTGATCTGCAATTGCCTGCCCCTCTGCCACACTTGGATTAATCATCTGCACCCAAACTCCATTGTCCACTTTGTCTTCTTCATGTATCCGTCTATCATCCGTTTTCCAACACTTGATCATGGCACACCTCTTTTGCTCTCTGCATTCATTCCCTTAGAAAATGTATAGAACTGACTCGCTTATTGAATATCTGAATACTTCTCTGCTTGAGCTTTGATTAATTCCTCATCATCGAAATAATTAATCTTCATAGCTCGTTTTACTTCGGATAATGTCTGAGCAGCTGTCGCACGTGCAACCTCACTGCCTTTCTTCAGGATCTCGTATACCGCTGGGATATCCTTCTCATATTCTGCACGTCTTGCACGAATAGGAGCTAATTCTTCCTGAATTACATTGTTTAAGAACTTCTTGATCTTTACATCTCCAAGTCCTCCACGTTTATAGTGTTCTTTCAGTTCCTCTAAACAGCTATAATCTGGTAGATATTCCTCGAAATGTTCTGGTTTGCTAAAGGCATCCAAATATGTGAATACGGTATTTCCTTCCACATGTCCTGGATCTGTAATCTGTATGTGAGTTGGGTCTGTATACATACTCATAATCTTTGTCTTTACGTCTTTCTCTGTATCGGCAAGGTAAATACAGTTACCCAAAGATTTACTCATTTTCTGTTTGCCATCAATGCCTGGAAGGCGAAGGCATGCTTCGTTGTCTGGAAGAAGTACATCTGGTTCAACCAGAACCTCATCATATATAGAGTTGAACTTACGCACAATCTCTCTTGTCTGTTCAATCATTGGAAGCTGATCTTCTCCAACCGGAACAGTGGTTGCCTTGAATGCAGTGATATCCGCAGCTTGACTGATCGGATATGTGAAAAATCCTACCGGAATACTCGCTTCAAAATTACGCATTTTAATCTCAGACTTCACAGTTGGATTGCGCTGTAATCTAGATACCGTAACAAGATCAGAATAGAAAAAGGTTAACTCAGTTAATTCTGAAATCTGTGACTGAATAAATAATGTTGATTTCGCCGGGTCAAGTCCGCATGACAAATAGTCTAGAGCTACCTCAATTATATTCTGTCTTACCTTCTCTGGATTATCAAAATTGTCAGTTAAAGCCTGCGCATCTGCAATCATAATAAAGATTTTATCAAACTCTCCCGAATTCTGTAATTCCACTCGTCTTCTTAAAGAGCCTACATAATGTCCCACGTGTAATCTTCCGGTAGGACGATCTCCTGTTAAAATAATTTTACTCATTGTTTTCCTCCTTATATTTGTATGTGAGGAAGTCGGTGTCAGCCATAGTAATACCGAAAGAACCTGCCACTGGCAGCTTCTTCGGGTGCTTGGCAACAAAAAACTCCTATCCACTTGGGATAAGAGTTGTCATTCTTATTATGCCACCTAAGTTTATCACATACCATCATATGCTCTCGAAATAACGGTTCGAATCCGTCAACGCCTACTAAGTCTCCCGTTTGGGCTGCCCTCATGAGTCCATTCGATATATCTCCAGTACCACTTCTCAGCAACTGTGGCTCTCTGCAACCTTCCAATATATGTACTACTCTCAATCATCGGTTTCCACTTCTGATGCTATCAAAAATCCTGTATAAAGTCAATACGCATATCCATTCTCATCCAAAGAAAAAGCAAATAGATAACCCACAAATTCCTGCCAGCAAAAAGCTCCGCCTCTGACCTGTAAACCAGATTGCGGAGCTTTATACATTTTCTAATTTATGCTTCCTGTTTCTTCTCAAATAATTTCTTTAATCCTTCCACTGCAACCATTACACCAAGCAATAATAATAAGATTGCAAAGACTAACTGAAGCACATTGCCTGGAACGACTGCGTTGCTAAATCCAGACACCAGTTCTACGATTTTAAAGATGATTGCGGTAAAGGTTACTGCAAGCATAATAAACATTGGTCCCCAGAGCATAATACCCTGGCGCTTTGTTTTCTTTAAGAATACTGCGCATGCAATCAATGCAAGAGCAGATAATAGCTGGTTAGCAGATCCAAACAATGGCCAAATACTAGCATAACCAATTTTTGCAAGTAAAAATGCCAGAACTAAGGTAATAATTGTTGCAAAGTACTTGTTCGTCATCACTTTGATGAAAGGTGTCTGTTCTTTATCTTCTTCAATCCAGAATTCCTGGAAGGATAAACGGCCAACACGAGCTACTGAATCCAAGCTGGTCAATGCAAATGCAGAAATTGCAAGTGTAATTAATGTATAAGAGATGCTCTCTGACAGTCCAACCTTGGTAAGGAAGGTTGCAATTGCAGATGCAAATACCTGTGCCGGTGTTCCTGTAGGAAGTCCGTCAGCAGTTGCTGCATAGCCTACGCATACCAATGCGATAACAGCCAAGAAACTCTCTAATAGCATTGCACCAAAGGATACAGGAAGCATTGCTTTCTCATTCTTAATCTGTTTAGAGGCTGTTCCAGAAGATACCAGTGAATGGAATCCAGATACAGCACCACACGCAATGGTAACAAACAATGTCGGGAACAAATATGACACGGTATTGTTTGTGCTGTTTACAATCTTAAATGATGTAAATGCTGGAAGATTCATAGCCGGCTGGAAAATAATAATTCCAACAAATGCCATCAGCATCATAGCAATTAATAAGTAACTATTTAAGTAATCACGAGGCTGAAGTAATGCCCATACTGGCGTTACGCATGCAATCATAATATAGATAAATACAAATACAAGCCAGAACTGGCGGTCAAAATATACAGGCACATTTACACCAATTGCAATCGAAATTACAAGGAGTGCAATCGCTACAAGTGTGTTTACTGTCGTAGGAAGCTTCGTGTATTTCAGGAAAAATCCAAGTGCCACTGCAAATACAATAAATAAAATAGAAGTGGTTGCCACTGCGCCATCTGCGGCAACTTTGGCACCTTCTGTATCAAATCCGTTAAAGGTCGTCGCTACAATGTCTGCAAATGCTGCAACTACGAGAATTGAAAACAGCCATGTAAAAATCAGGAATAAACGTTTTCCCGTCTCACCTATGTATTTTTCAATAATATAACCAATGGATTTACCTTTATTCTTAACAGATGCGTACATGGATGAGAAGTCCTGTACTGCTCCGAAGAACACACCACCAAGTAAAATCCACAGCAATACTGGTACCCACCCAAAAATCGCTGCCTGAATTGGTCCATTGATTGGTCCTGCGCCTGCAATAGATGCAAACTGATGTCCAAATACTACATTCGTATCTGCTGGAACATAATCCACTCCATCGCCTTCTGTGTAAGCAGGTGTCTTTGCGTTTGGATCAATTCCCCATTTCTTTGCGAGATATCGTCCATAAATAAGATATGCGCCAACCAGGACGACCGCTGCAAGTATAATAATAACTAAACCATTCATTCTAACTCCTTCTTTCCTCTTATCTTATTGTATGTTTTGTAAGTTACTTTAGTCTTTTCCTGTGGCAAAGTCAATGTATACATTTATACCATTTTTTCATAGAAATCATAACTATTAATTCTATTATAAGCCATTACTATAACAAAGACCTATGAAGCTTATTGCCCCATAGGTCTTCCATCATCTATTTCCTATTCATCGTTCCTGTTCTTACTGCTCTAACTGTTCTTACCGTTTTTACTGCTCTTATTCTTCTTGCTCTTCTATACTCTCAGAAATCTTAAAGGTCTCGATTGCACTCTTTAGTTCTTTAGATAGATCTGTTAATACACTAACCTGATCAATTACTTTCTCCATCATCTCTTCCTGTGTCTTAGCAGCCTCTGATACATCAGTAGTATTGTCAGATACTGACTCTGCAATTGACGAAATACTTTCGATGGCATCAATCAAGGATGCTGTACCACTGTTAACCTCTTCGGTTACTGCTGATACATTCATCATTTCGTCCGACACTTTGGTAATGCGATCTAAAATACCACGGAAGCTATTCTTTGCTTCTGATGCAAGATCCATACCCGTTTTAACGGAATCATTCCCTTCTTCCATAAGATGTACTGCCTGAACAATACACTCTTGGATTCCGGTAATAATATTACTAATTTCATTCGCTGCTTCTTTAGACTGATCAGCCAGGTTGCTCACTTCATCCGCAACAACTGCAAATCCTTTTCCATGTTCTCCGGCTCTTGCAGCCTCAATGGAAGCATTCAATGCCAGAAGGTTTGTCTGAGATGCGATATCTCCAATCAATTTAACAACGCTCTGGATATCTCCGGACATACGATCCAGTTCCTGAATCTGCTGGTAAGTAGCAGACACTTTACCTTCAATAACTCCCATCTGTGTAACTACAACATCCAACTTGTGGTCCCCTGCCTCTGCTTCTTTCGATGTCTCACTGGAAGCTTCTGTTACGTTCATAATATTGTGTGCAATATCATCCATGCCTTTACTAATCTCTTCTGTCATCTCAGAGTTGGTCTTAGTCAGCTCGGATTGTTTCTCAGAGCCTGACACTGCCACAAGAGACTTCTCGGAAATGTCAACTGCTTTGGTCTGGGTATGTTGTGCACTATTATGTAAGTTTTCTGAAATATTTAATAATTCAATCGAATGCTCTGCTGTTGTAGCAATGAGTGAAGACAGGTTCTTCCTCATCTGATCCATAGCATTGGCAATCTTTCCAATCTCATCGCAGCGAGCCAGCGTCTTGCGCTCTGCTCGAACAGAGAAATCTCCTTCCCCCATCTTATTGCAAACATCAACTAATTTATCAATTGGTTTTAAAGTAGCATTCAAAATAACAATAACCATTACACATATAATTGCCACAATTACAATCGCGATTGGAATAATCGCCTTTTGAAGAGCTAAAATAACATTATCTACTTCAGAGTTGAAAATACCTATATCCATTGCCCCATATAATTCACCATCCACATAAATTGGAACCATTACATCATAAGTCCAAGCCTGCTGAACATCTGCCCAGAATTTCGAACACTGGACATTCCCACGCTGTGCAACATCTGCTTCTGCTGATTCCGCTGGATCGACGCCTTCTAGATAATTCTTTCCAATTTTCTCTGAATCACTATGGGCTACCGCCGTACAGTCACTATCAATTACAACTGCATATGCAATATAGTCATTCACAGACACCAGATTTTCTACAAATTCCTGTAAATCTGCAGTCTTTCCATCACCTTCAAGAATAATGGACGCCTGCTCGGCAACCTGCTTTGCTTCATTCTCAAACTGTAACTGCATCGATTCAGATACCTGTGTCTTAGTAACTGAAAGTGTAGTAACAATCACCACCACGAGACCTACAACAAACAGTATTGCTGCGCAAATTGTCAGTTTCAATTTTAGCGATAAATTTTTCATGGTTATTCCTCCCAATACATATGTTAGATAATATAATTATATCATTGCACTAGGTATTTTGCACTATTTATCTTATCTTTCCTGAAAGAACTCAATTTCCTCTCCAACTGGTCCAATGCAAAACCCCACTCGAATGGGATATGGTGGTTTGGAGCCGATCACTTTATCTTCTGGCTCCAAAATAATTTCATACCCCGCATCATGTACAGTTCGAATGCATTCATCCACATCATCCGTAGCAAATGCCACATGACGAATTGCTCCTTGTTCTAAGGGTGCTTCTCCATTGGCAAATATTTCTATTACACCGCTTCCCGTAGAAAACATAACTCCTGCACCTTTTCCTTCTCCCCATGTGCGAAGCACCTCTAAGCCAAGTACGTTTTTATAGAAAGAAATTGTACGGTCAAATTCCTCCTGCCCCATACATTTCAATGCTACGTGATGAATTCCTTTAATCAATTTTCCCATAAATTTGCTTCCTTTCTTGTTCCGCCTTCACCATTTCGTGTAATATAAATTAGTTCTTTGGTAAACCATTTAAAAAAGGCTCCCGAGAAAACTCTCGGAAGCCTTGATTTTATTGTGTTAGTTAAATAATCTATTGATTATTCGATAACTGTAGCAACACGTCCTGAACCTACAGTACGTCCACCTTCACG
>CAZTGP010000053.1:0-6400 GCA_964613325.1 uncultured Roseburia sp.
TGTTGCATACCTGTTGCATGTGTGTTGCATATCCATCGGATTCCAACACTTCTGAGCAAGTTCCACAACTTCTGTAACCCTTGTAAAATGGGCTTTTTCGGATATCTTCGTTTCCGAATAATTATCTCTTTGAAAACTGTGGTGCACGACGAGCAGCTTTGAGACCTGGTTTCTTACGTTCTTTCATACGTGGGTCACGTGTTAAGAATCCAGCAGCTTTTAATACTGGTCTGTTCTCAGCGTCTACGTTTAATAAAGCACGAGCGATACCATGTCTGATAGCTCCAGCCTGTCCTGTGTATCCGCCACCTCTAACGTTAACGAGTACGTCGAATTTCTCTACGTTGTCTGTAGCAACTAATGGCTGACGAACAACAACTTTTAATGTCTCTAATCCTAAATATTCATCAATATCTCTTTTATTGATTGTAATCTTACCTGTTCCTGGTACTAAATATACTCTGGCAACAGATGATTTTCTTCTTCCAGTTCCGTAATACTTTGTAGTAGCCAATGTAATTTACCTCCTTACCGATTAAAATGTTAAAGCTTCAGGTTTCTGAGCTGCGTGTTTGTGATCTGGTCCAGCATATACAAATAATTTTGTATACATCTGACGTCCTAAAGGTCCTTTTGGAAGCATGCCTTTAACAGCAAACTCGATAACTCTTTCTGGATGTTTGTCTAACATTTCTTTTAATGTAGTCTCTTTCATTCCACCTACATAGTCTGAATGATGGTAGTAAATCTTCTGATCTAATTTCTTACCAGTAACTTTGATCTTCTCAGCATTAACTACGATTACATAATCACCTGTATCAATGTGTGGTGTAAATGTTGGTTTATTCTTTCCTCTTAATACTTTAGCAATTTCAGATGCTAAACGTCCTAATGTCATTCCTTCAGCGTCAACTACATACCATTTTCTTTCGATTGTAGCAGGACTAGCCATAAATGTTTTCATCGGTTTTCCTCCTTGATTAATAACAATAACTTTTATACTCGAGCTTTTAAGATTCCGTATGTCCGGACGTAATCTTCCACTCTTCATATTTTATAGTTAAAATGCTTGCCGGGGCTTTGGCTCACATTTCTATACTATTCACAGACTTACATATTATATTACACGATTCCATGTGTGTCAAGAAAATATCGTTATGCATATTGCATGAAAATTCACACTGTTTTCCACATAGTTTTCATATCTTTTGAAATTTATCCACATATGTTCCATTTATTCCTCATACTCCAGCCCGATCATAGTCAATCCCTGTGGTGGGGCCGTTGGTCCAGCTGCACTTCGATCCTCTGCGGCAAGAATCTCTGGAATCTGCTCTGGTGCAAGCTCACCGTTTCCCACTTTAATCAATGTTCCTGCAATAATGCGCACCATATTATATAAGAAACCATTCCCCTGTACCCGAATGGTGATAATATCGTCTTTTCTTGTTACATCACAGCTATAAATGGTCCGAACCGATGTCTCTGCCTGCATTTTCACAGAAGCGAAGCTCTTGAAATCATGTTCTCCCACCAGATATGCTGCCCCCTGTCGCATCTTCTCCTCATCCAACGGATAATAATAGAAGTAAGTATCCAGTCGTCGGGTTGGCATCCGAAATTTACGGTTCAGAATCCGATATTCATAAGTTTTCCTGCTCTTAACATATCTTGGATGAAAATCCATAGGCACTTCACAGGAATCCTGAACAACAATATCCTCTGGAAGCCTTTGATTCAGTGCAAAAGAAATCTTCTCCGCAGGCATTCTGGTATTTGTATCGAAAATGCATACGTTGCCAAGCGAATGCACTCCCGCATCCGTTCGGCTGGAGCCGATTACTTTAATCTCTTCCCCAAGCAGATCATACAGCGCCTCGTTTAATTTCTGTTCGATGGTTACACCATTGGGCTGAACCTGCCAGCCACAATAATTTGTTCCATCATAAGCAACAATCATTTTTACTCGTTTCATGAAGCCTCCTACATTGGGTATGGGAGAAGAATTCTCGCTCCAATGACCAGTGCTAAGAATCCTAGAATAAACACATATGCCTTGCCATCATTTGCGTTGTATTTCAGTGGTTTCATCTTGGTTCTGCCTTCACCACCATTGTAGCAACGTGCTTCCATTGCCATTGCAAGGTCGTCTGCACGGCGGAATGCGGATACAAACAATGGTACAAGCAGTGGAATCATTGCTTTCGCTTTCTGGATCAGATTTCCACTCTCAAAGTCTGCGCCTCTGGCCATCTGTGCCTTCATAATCTTATCCGTCTCTTCAATGAGAATTGGGATAAAACGCAGAGCGATGGACATCATCATAGATATCGCATGAACTGGAACATTGATCTTATTCAAAGGAGCCAAGGATTTCTCCAATCCATCTGTCAACTGATTTGGAGTTGTAGTTAAAGTCATCAGTGATGTTCCAATGATCAAATAAATCAAGCGAACAATCATAATAATAGCATTCTTGATACCGGTATCCGTAATCTGAAATACGCCCCATTTCCACAAGGTAATATCTCCTGGTGTCAACAGCAGATTAAAAGAAGCTGTAATTACAAGAAGCATGATAATTGCTTTTAATCCTTTTACCATAAAGGAAAACGGAACCTTAGAAACCTTGATTGCTGTCACAAGAAATGCAGTGATAATTGCAATTCCCAGAACTCCTTTAAAGCAGAATAACGCAATGATATATATTAGCGTTGCAAATAATTTTACTCTTGGGTCCAGTTTATGTATCGCAGAATCTGCTGGATAATACTGGCCTATGGTAATATCTCGAATCATATCTTCATCCTTTATTCTTTCTTATTCTATCTGCCAAGTGCGGATAAAATACTTGATTTTGCTTCCTCTACTGTTGTAGCATCAATATCCACATCCAGTCCTTTTTCCTGAAGTTCATGCATCAGGTATGTTACCTGTGGTGCTGCAAGTCCTACTGCTTCAAGTTCTTTATAATGTCGGAACACTTCCTTTGGCATTCCGTCATACATAACTTCACCTGAATTCATCACGATAATACGGTCTACGTATTTTGCCACGTCTTCCATACTGTGTGATACGAGAATCACTGTGATGCCAAGCTCTTTATGCATTTTCGAGATAAGTCCTAAGATCTCGTCACGTCCTGCTGGATCTAATCCGGCCGTTGGCTCATCCAGAATCAACACCTGTGGTTTCATGGCTAGTACCCCTGCAATTGCCACACGTCTCTTTTGTCCACCCGACAAATCAAATGGGGACTGGTCATAAAGATCATCCGGAAATCCCACATTATGCAGTGCTTCAAATGCGCGAAGCTCCATGGTCTTCTTATCTAATCCCTGATTCTTTGGTCCGAAGCACACATCATCAAAGATAGTCGTCTCAAACAGCTGATGTTCTGGGTATTGAAAAACAAGTCCAACCTTGTTGCGAAGCTCTTTCATGTTGTAGTCTTCGTCATAAATATCCTCACCATTGAAGTAGATTGTTCCTGAGGTTGCTCGAATTAATCCATTCAAATGTTGAATCAATGTCGATTTTCCAGATCCAGTATGACCGATAATTCCGATAAACTGCCCGTCTTCTATTTTCAAATTAATATCTTTTAATGCCTGAATCTGATATGCAGTTCCCTGGCTATAGCTATAATTTACTTTATCTAAAATAATTGGCATCTTATTTGCCACCTTTCTGTCAGATTCGCAATTAGTGATTACATTTTACAATGTAACCAATCAGTTCTTCTCTGCTTAGTACTCCCTTCGGAATTGATAATCCAGCATTTCGAAGCTCCTCTGCCAATAAAGTAATCTGTGGCACATCCAGACGGTGCTCCTTCAATTCCTCCACTCTGGAGAAAATCTCACGTGGAGTTCCATCCATTACGACTTTTCCTTTGTCCATGACATAGACATAGTCTGCATCCACAACTTCTTCCATATAATGTGTAATCAATAGAATCGTTACACCCTTTTTCTTGTTTAATTCATGTGCAGTTGCCAGCACTTCTTTGCGGCCGTTCGGATCAAGCATAGCTGTTGGCTCATCAAACACAATACATTTGGGTTCCATTGCCACAACGCCTGCAATTGCCACACGCTGCTTCTGTCCACCGGATAATTTGTTTGGTGAATGAGTACGATATTTGGTCATTCCAACTGCTTTCAAGCTAGAGTTCACACGTTCCCATATCTCTTCTGTTGGGACTCCGATATTCTCTGGACCAAATCCGACATCTTCTTCTACGACACTTGCAATAATCTGATTATCTGGATTCTGAAATACCATTCCAGCAGTCTGGCGAACCGGAAGCACATTCTCTTCCTGCGTTACATCCATGCCATCTACCCAGAGTGAGCCCTCGCTTGGGGATAATAGTGCATTGATGTGTTTGGCCAGCGTAGATTTACCAGATCCATTATGTCCAAGAATTGCAATAAACTGTCCTGGCTTCACATCAATATCTACGTGATCAAGGGCTGTGGTAATCGCCTCCACATCACCTTCCTCATTTCTACGAATATACTCATGCACCAGTTTGCTTGCCTTAATAATTCCCATATTAATCCTCCCAGCTCAAATGATGCAGCTCGCCTTCCAGCTTCATATGGTCAAAATCGTTCTGCCGCAGCGCTTCATAGAGAACAATTGCAACGGAATTGGATAAGTTCAGAGAACGTGTCTCTCCAATCATTGGAATACGTACACAGGTATCTGGATTATCTTTTAAGATTTCCTCTGGAATTCCAGCGCTTTCTTTTCCAAACATAATATAGCAGTCAGATTCATAATGAACATCTGAGTATACATGGCGGCCTTTAGTTGTTGCATAATAGACCTTTGCGCCTGGATTCTTCTGGCAGAAATCTTCCCAGTTTACATAGGTTCTTACGTCAAGGTCTTTCCAGTAGTCCATTCCTGCTCTTTTCAAATGTTTCTCATCCATTGAAAAGCCAAGAGGCTCGATAAGATGAAGTGTTGTTCCTGTAGCTACGCAGGTTCTTCCAATATTTCCTGTATTTGCCGGAATCTCCGGCTCATGTAAAACGATGTTTAACTTTGCCATATTTCTCTTCTTTCTGTCTGCCTTATGGCTGCTTCTCACAGTCCACGTGACATACGATGTATTTATTGTAAAACGGAGTAAATTTCGTCCGTCTGGGGTGTTTCTAAGAATCTTCTTTCCTCTTCACTGATGAACACACGGTCATTGCCATCTGTTGCTTTACCAATAATTGTTGCCGTACTTCCTGCCTTTTCCAGTTCACGCACCACTTCGTTTCCATCCTCTGCGGCCATTAGCATGCAGCCCCCAGAGAGAAGCTTATATGGATTTACATTGAAAAACTCACAGACTTCCACGGTCTCCTGCCGAATCGGAATCTTCTTCAGGTCAATTTCAAGTCCAACCCCTGCTGCTTCCGCCATCTCCCAGAGAGCACCAAATATTCCTCCTTCAGACACATCGTGCATTGCACTGACGCCTGCTTTCAATGCCACCTGTGCATCCGATAAAACTGGGATGTACTGTTCTAGTTGCTTTGACTTATCTAAGAATGGCTGAGCATAACGGCTGCGAAGCTCTGCTTCTTTCTCAGCCACGATTCGTACAGTTCCTTCTAACCCAATCCATTTGGTTGCAATAATATCCATACCTGGTTTCACATTTGATGTGGATAATAACCGTTCTTTCTTGGCTTTCCCAACACCTGTTACCGCTATGATTGGCTGGTTCACTGCCCTTGTCACTTCGGTATGTCCTCCAAGTATCTGGAGCCCTGCGGTATCACATGCTGACTGAAGCGCTTTCATTACTTCTCTAAGCTGTGGCTCATTGGCTATGGTTGGAAAAAGCACATTCACTTGAATTCCCACAGGTTTGGCACCTGCACTTGCAAGGTTGTTCACTGCTTTCCAGACAATTCGCTTCCCCATGGTTGCAGGGTCGTCCAAAACACCTGTAATTGGATCTGTGGACAGCACTACCACTTCATCTTTCTCAAGTGCTACTGCCGCGCAGTCTTCACCTACTGCTGCACCAAGAAGTACATCCTCTCGGTTAGTATGAAGTTGTTTTAAGACCGATCTTTTCAGAACCGATTCTGGGATTTTTCCTGCTTTCATATATGCCCTTTCATTACTAGTTTTTCTAAGAAATAACCAGCTGCTACTTCTAACTCTACACAGTGATGGAATTCTTCATATCATTTAAGCACGTAAGGCTGTCCCGTTATCTGGGGCAGCCTGACATTGCTATATTGTTGAATTTATGGTGTTTGTATTCTTGTTTGGTCTGTCACCGACGGATCAGTTGTAGAACCATCATCTGTTGTTGGTTTCTTGTCTGCGTCTGGATCTGTTGCCGGTGGTGTTTGCCCATCACTTGAATCTGCAGCTGGTG
>CAZTGP010000053.1:6500-17219 GCA_964613325.1 uncultured Roseburia sp.
GCTGGTGTTGCAGCTGCTGCAATCGCTGCCTGGATCTGTGCTTCGTCCTTGGTATCCACTGCCGCCTGAATCTGTGCAACCTGTTCTGGAGTTGCTCCACCGATTCCAATCGTCACTTCCTTCGGAGATGCTTTATACGTACTATTGTTAAAGATGTCGCGGCTCTTCTCTTTGCCACCTTCCGTTACAATCTTCCAAAGACGCGCTTTATATCCAATATGAGCACTATTATCTACATGATAATATCCCAGCGGCTGATCTTCTGTCATTTTGAATTTTGTCTCTGGTTCATCTGTTGATAATGTCTCACTTTCAAATGTAACTTTGTGATCCGCAGCCCTTGTTTCTTCGCCATAGATTGTGAAAGTAATTACTCCATTTACAACAGAGCCTTCAATGTAGACAGGTGCGTTGGTATTATTCACAAATTTGAAATCTTTCCAGTCCCCTGCAATCGCTGCATCTGCTGACAGATCTACATAATTAACTACCATAGAGTGGTTGTATCTTGCTGTCACTTCCAGCTCTGCTCGAATCACTGCATTATATAGTGTTGTTGACACCTGACAAATTCCACCGCCAAATGATTCTACTACCTTACCATTCTCATATGAGCCCGCAAGTGCATAACCATTTGCCTCATCATATGGACGCATTGCTTTGTCTGCTGAGAACTCTTTCCCCGGATATACAACATTTCCACTGATTCTTTCACATCCTGTTTTCACATTCTGCGTTCTACCAGCACTGGTAAGTGGGAATGTGGTCTGGAAAGTTCCAAGCACGTCCTGTACCTTAGCCAGTTCCTCTTCAGAGCCTAATGGTTCAACATCATTTACTGCTAGTTGAATCTCATTACTTGATCCATCCCAATCATTAATCAGGAAATCATTGATATCATAAACGGATTGCACATAATCTACTTCACGGCCCTTTTGTCCATCTACAACCTGAAAGGAGCCATTCTGATGTGTAAGTCCCATATTAATTGCTTCAATATTAAGTTTACTTCCATTGGAATATAGCAGATTTGCAGTCTTCTGTTTATCTACTTCCAGATTCATATCAACCACAACATCTTCTTTTTCCAAATCCTTAATTTCTTTAAAACGACGAATCAAGCTTCCTGATTTAGTTACTGCACATGCTTCTTCTACTGCAGTATCTATATCTGTAGTGATTCCCATATCTTCTGCTGTTGCTTCTAACGTATGGTCATCATCTGCGCCTACGAATGTAAAGCTGGTCTCATTGAGACTCTTCACATAATCCGCTACAGCGGCTTTAGCCTCTTCGCTTGTCATCCCGCTTACATCTACAGCTCCAATGTATACCCCATCTGCTATTGCATCATTCTCTTCATCTGCCGCTTTTGCCGCTACTTTACTGCCAAGAAACAGAGTAGCCGCCAAGGCTACACACAAGATCGGCAATATGATTCTCATTTTCTTCATTTTATATCCTCAAATTCATAGTTGATTTTTGCACACATATGAGTTATTTTAACATACCTATCCACATTTTCAAGATTGAATATCCACGAAACGTTTCCCGGAAAAAGCATGTTTTTGGGCAATAATTACATGAAAAAACTAGACAATATTGTTGTGAGCAACATAGCTGCTGCAACAATTAAAACGATGATTGCTACAAATCTCTTTCTCTTTGGATTTCCATTAAAATTATACATTTTTATTCACCTCAATTTAAAAATAAGTTATACTATAGTTACCTATATTAGAAAGGAATACATCCTATGTTTCCATTTTTAACCATATCCATAATCTTCATGCTAGTACTTGCTTTTTTTCGTAAAAGATCAACTGACAAGCAGAATGAAGTTCAACAGCAGTTCTGGGAACAGGAGAACCTTGCCAATTCCACGCTTCGTCAAGATATAAGTAAACTAGAATATATTAGCATACCTTTGGACAAATTGCCACTTAGCCTCGAATCAGAAGCTGTGGAAACAATCCGTGCCCTTGCCAATCAGAAGATTATTAACCTCAGCACCTATACCAACACAGAGCTTAAGCTAAAATATGGTATCGCCAATCTCGATATCCTATCAGAGTATGAGTCTAACTTCTTCACTTTGGAAAAATCATTGGAATCCTATGCTTCTGAACTTCTTGCAGCAGACCGTTCTTCGGATGCACAAAAGATATTAGAATATGCAGTTGCTATCGGCTCCGATGTGAGTAATATCTATCTTATGCTTGCAGAGCTCTACAAAGCACAAGATCACAACGACCGGCTTTCCTGGCTGATTGCAGAAGCTTCTAAGCTTAAGACTCTTACCAAAGATTCTCTTATTGTAAAGCTCAATGCTATTTGCGATCGTTAATGTCCAAACTTGACATAATATTGATCCATAATTCTGGATGCCTGACTTCGTGTCAAGGTCTCCCATTCAATTGGAGCTTCAATATGATGCAATTCACGGAATTCTTTCAGGCGTTCCACCTGATGTTTGGTGGCTGGTGTCTGTTTTTTCACTTTATATTGTAACAACTTCGGTTTCAGCAATTCTCCCCAGCTCTCATCCACTCCAAGAGCACAAATCTCATCTACCATCTTAGCAAATATCTGCTGAGTCTCTATTGCATCATCCAATGCACGATGTGCATTTTCTCTGGATATTTCATAATAAGTACATAATGCCTCCAGGTTCTTAGGCTGTTCTGGTGGCAAAAGCTTTCTGGCAAACTTTAAAGTGTCATAAGCTCTCAGCTCCAATTGCATTTTCTGATTCACTGCCCACTGCTTTAAAAAGCTATAGTCAAAGATGATATTCTGGCCTACGATCACATCTTCGCCAATAAACTTCAACAATCCGGGAATTGCCTCCTCTGGTTCCATCGCATGCTCTACCATCTCATTGGTAATTCCAGTGATTTCCTGTACTCGCGCTGGAATCGTTTTATGTGGATTCACCAGCATTCCGTAAGTCTCTGTCACTTGTCCATCTCGAACCTTCACTGCGCCAATCTCGATAATCTTATCCTCTTTCACCGCAAGACCTGTCATTTCAAGGTCGACCACTGTGTAATCATTCCAGTTTTCCATCTACATACTCCACTTCTGCCTGATGATCCAATGGGTCTCGACGGTCATAATGAAACAGTGCCCAGACTTGCTCTTCCCGGTATTTTGGGAGTGCCCCCAAGGTACGTTCTGATTTTTCTGGGAAAATGTAATGGAATGGCTCGATGTGTGACATTTTTCCATTACTGCAATACGCATGTGTCATCTTCTTGAACTTGCCTGGATCTGGTGCCCACTTCGGACGGCTCTTGCAGTTCTCTCTATAGTAAAGATCAAAAGTCAATGCTTCCTGTAGCATCTCAAGAAGCTGGGCTTTCATTCCCTTGTACGAATTCTGCTCGTTAACTATAGAAGTCTTTATGCAACAATTTATATTTTCTTCTGTATCCAATGCGTTTTCCAAGAATTCCAGCAGGATCTCAGCGCGTCTGTTTCGGGAATGATTCATCCCAAAGTAGCCGTTTTCTTCATAGAACTCTCCCATCAGCTGGAACATCTGAAACGCACTGTCAAATAATGGCTCCATTACCTTCATTGATATCTCGAATTGACCACTGTTATAATACACTTCGAGCATTTCCTCCACCTGTTTGATCCGAAGCACATCCGAAAAAGGAAGCCATTTGGTAGAAAGAACTTCATATGGTGGTTTATCATGGTATATTATCCCGTATTCTTTGGCATGCTCATACATATAAGAGCCTTTTAGCACCTTTAAGAATCCAAGCTGAAGCTGGTTTGGTTTCAGCTCATAGATATCGTCAAAGGATTTTTGGAATGTCGCATAGTCTTCATATGGAAGTCCCGCGATTAAATCCAGATGTTCATGAATATTGCCGCCTTTTTGAATCAGTCTAACAGTCTCCTTCAGACGGTCTAGCTGCATGGTTCTGTGAATCTCTTTGATCGTCATATCGTTCGTAGACTGTACTCCAATCTCCAATTGAATCAGTCCCGGTCTCATATCCGAGATCAATGCAAGTTCCTCCTCATTCAGAAGATCCGCAGATATTTCAAAATGGAAATTTGTAATCCCATTATCATGTTCTTTGACGAACTTCCAGATTGCCATTGCATGATCATGCTTGCAGTTGAAAGTACGATCAACGAACTTAATCTGTGGCACTTTCTGATCAATAAAGAACTGCAATTCCTCTTTCACAAGTGCAAGATCCCGGAAACGCAATTTCTTATCAATAGACGAAAGACAATAACTGCAGGAAAATGGACAGCCTCTGCTACTTTCATAATAGATAATTCGATTGAAAAAGTCCTCCATTCTGTCATAGCAGAATGGAATCTGGCTCATATCCATGATACAGCGATGTTCCATGATATGAAGGATTTCAGCGGAACTCTGTTTATTTTCTTTCATTGGGGTTTCACGATAGGCAATTCCTGCTATCTGTGTCAATGAGACAATCTGTCCATCTCCCACATAATATTCGCACAGTTCACGGAAGGTTTCTTCGCCTTCCGCAATCATTACACCAGTAATCCATGGATGTTCTTTCAAAAATGTCTCCACTTCATAGGATACCTCTGGTCCACCAACCCAGATTGGCACATCTGGACATATTTTATGATATTCCTTGGAAATTTCTTCCACATAATCGATGTTCCAAATATAGCAAGAGAAAAGAAGCACGTCTGGCTTCTTCTTAAAAATCTCCTCCAGGATATAGTCTTTTTGATTATTGATTGTAAATTCTCCAATTTCGACCTGCTCCTGGTATTTTCCAGCGCAAGCTCTTAAGCTATAGACCGCAAGATTGGAATGAATGTATTTGGCATTGATTGCTGTTAATAAAAATTTCATGTATGCTCCTTGTTTGCATTAGATGCTGTTTTATGCTATCTTAATACTAATATATAACGAATGGAAGGGACCTTTATGACACCAGAAGAATTTGAAGCTTTAGCACAATTATTTAAAATATTTGGAACTCCTACCCGTCTTCAGATTTTGTTCTGTTTGATGGAGGGTGAGAAGTGTGTGTACGACATAGCGGACGAGCTTAACATGTCCCAAAGCGCTATTTCACATCAACTCAGCATTCTAAAAGAGAATCGTCTAATCAAGAACAGGCGTGATGGTAAGACCATCTACTACTCTTTACTAGATGCCCATGTGATGACTATTATCGAACAAGGTCTTGACCATGTTCGCGAGTAACAGTATAACACACCCATTACGAACTCCAACCGAAAGGCTTGGGGTTTTCTTTATTTTATTGGAAAATTCATACTGTCTAGATATAATTCTTCAAACATGGGATTATCCGCAAGAATAATTTCCTGGGATATCTCTACGATGTGTGTTAGTTCTTGCCCCGCTGCTTTTAGAGTCTTTATCCATTCTCCAGTCTCGCTTGGCTTCTCCACTGATTCTTCACTTTCCACTGATTTGAAAGCTTGATTTGCATATCGAATCGCACCTTGTAGTGAGGTGTTCCCTACTGCCACAATTCTACCACGGAATTCTTCTGGAAGTAACCCAATTGCAAGAGCATCTTCCGGGTCTAAGTAATATCCCATGCCTCCTGCCAAATATATCTTATCCACATGTTCTGGTGTAATCCCATATTCTTTCAACAAAATCTGAATACCTGCGTGGATGGCTGCCTTTGCCATCTGGATATCGCGAACTTCGTCTTGGATAATCCCCATATTCTTTGCTCTACATGGCGGCTGTTTGGATCGGTATCCTGAATCTTTCTCTTTCGCAAAATGACCGTCGCCCATTATATACCCCGTCTCGTCCATATCACCTGCATCTAGCATCTCATGAAGCAGCCGCATAATTCCGGAGCCATGAATTCGTTGAGCCAACTCGCTTCCTTCAAAGGCAGGGCCTGCGGAAGCGGAAGTCACAAGTAACTTATCCTGATTACCAAGAGCCATCTCTCCGTTGGTTCCAAGATCAATCAGTAACGTCACTTCCTTGTTCCGTGCCATATCAAGCGCGTATATTCCACTGACAATATCTGCTCCCACATAGGTGGAGATTCCCGGAAGAAAGGTCATGAAAACTTCTTGTGTTATATCGGCAACTCCTACGATTCCTAATCGTTTTCCAGCTTCTTCATGAAGAGAAATATCTATTGGTTTAAAAGGAGATTGTCCCAAGCTATCACAGGGAAGTCCCTGCAGAATATGCTGCATAACAGTGTTTCCAGATATTACGACATGTTTTGCATTTCCTATTGTTTTCTTTAAGGAATCTACAATCAGTTTTTGTAGCTCTGTTTCCTTGCCCTCCACTGCTGCACGAATTCGACTCATTACGTCTGCGCCATATCTCCGCTGTGGATTCACAAAAGTTGTATCCGTATACTGTCCATTTTCAAACAGACGCACTGCAACTGTTGTCGTGCCAAGGTCTACCACAGCTATAGAATCTAGCTTCGGTTCATCAAAGTATCCTGCAAACATTTCACCTGCGCCTATTATATGGCGGTCTGTGTTTGTAACCGTCACTACATCGAACTTGGGCTGTTTCGGAATGGTTACTTCGTATATACCAGACTTCGTGAATTGGCAAGTATTCACTGTACCGATTCCATAGATGTCTGCTTTACATTTTCCGCAGGTACCATTGCCATTGCATGGAGCATCAATATGAACTTGTAATCTTTGTAATGCGGCGAGTAATGTCTCCCCGGGAAAAATGTGTATTCTCATAATCGCAATTATAGCATATCTATTGTGTTTTCTTCTGTAAACTAGAATTATTTTTAGGATAAGCCACCAATAAGTGTGTCTATGTAAAAGGCTCATCCAAAAAATTTGGTATAAACCGATTTCTCCATGTCCGCCGTATGGGGCTATTAACTCAATAATAGCACGGATATGGAGTTAATTATATATCTCGCGCCAAAGCGAAATCTTGCAAATATTCCTATATGTCCGATATTTGCAAAAAATAGCGCTTTTTTTGTTGCTTTTGAAGAACTTTTTTGCAACAGAGCTCTATTCTTCCATATATGCAAAAATTATTGTGATTTTTTTGCATATATCATGGACGGGGAATATTTGCAAAAAATTGCTTAATGAAAAGCCCCAAACACGGAGTTTTTTTGCAATATAGCAATTATTTTGCTCTGATGCAAAAAATAAAGTAATGAGGGACAAGGGGTTCCTATTTTAGGGACAGATGCGCCTCTTATATTTTGTCTATCTTGTATCTGCTATCGTAACTCCGACCATCTCAGCAATCTCCAAAGCTTGTAACGTTGATATCTTAGCTCCGCGAAGTTCCTCCAACGAATCTGAAACAATTATTTGTGCCATTTCACATTCCGAGAAATCAAATCCTCGCAGTTTGGTTTGAAAGAAGTTGGTATGGATAAATATGGTATTGTATGCTTCCCAGTTCTTAAACTTCACTTGTGCCATAGACGCATCCGTAAAATCACACGCTTCCATATGAGCACAATCCAAATAACTCTCATTGAAATTCGAATAACGAAATACACAATTGCTATAGCTGCAATGTTTCACAGATGATTCTTGCAACTTACATCCAAGGAATTTACAATTGTGAAATTGGCATCGCAAGAAGTACGCGTTTTGAAACATGCTATTGGAAAAATCACAGTTTTCAAAAATCACATCCACAAAGCTTGCATTGTGCATATCACAATCCATAAATCTACATTTCTCTATCTTACTGTTGGATAAATCAATTTTGGCTAAATCACCCTGTTCTTTTTCATATGTTTTCAGACAGATATTTCGAATCGGCATCTCATCCATTTGCGCCTCGCTCCAAGTTATCTCGAAATTCTCTATCTGTATCAGATTCTCTGACACCTGTGGTTTGTTTAATTTCATCTTCTTTGGCAGTGTTCACAAAAGTAAACAGTTCCTCCCATATAATTTGCTTTGTGTATCTCATTTCCACACTTCATACAAGGCTGATGCAGTGAATTTTTGCTTAGTTGCGTGATATAACTACCTTTTTCAGAGAACAATGTCTTCTCCGTGTCCCGTCCTCCTGCTTCTACCATCTGCTTTAATATCTTTCGCATTGAATGATACAACGGTTCTAAATCCGCTTCTGTGATATAACATCTTGGATCAATCCCCGCATCCCACAGGATATCTTGCAACACTCCATTACCAAGACCCGGGACTCTTTGTTCGGTCGCCAAAAAAGCCTTGGCACTCATTCGCTTATTGACTGATTGAAAAAGGCTTTGAAAATATGCAAAAGTAAATTCATCCGATAATGGATTCGGCTTTGAACTTGAAGAAATATAGTACCCGTCTGTGCATTCGCCTTTAGGGAAAACGAATACCTCCCCATACATTTGAATGGATACAAAAAGTGCTGTATCATCATCAAAGTGAATTGCGAACTGATGCTTCTTGGGGAATTTTTTTGAATCCTCAAAATAGCGTGGATATGCGCCATCCGCAAAAGCAATCATACTATCTTCCAAATCAATTTGAATCGTTCCACCATGATTGGTTGCGCCTACGATCTTCTGGCCTTCTAGCATATCATCATAGCTGTCCACATCTCCTTTGAAAAATGCAAAGCGATGTGGTGTTTGTAACACCTCAATGTAACTGATGATTTTTCCAACTAAGTTCTCTCTAATCTGTTGTGCAAACGTATAAGCCTCTGGAAACTCGAGCATTGTTTTTCCCTCTCTTCATCAAATAAAATTTTACTTACCCCAAAAGTCCATTTATTTTCTGTGCACATGCATCTTGTGTCATATGATATGTATCGATACTCAATTCATATCCTTCCTTTGGATACAAATACTCATAAGATGCTTCTGCTCTATAGTATTTAAATATTTCATCCTCTTTCACATACTGAAACCCAATTTTCTCAAGCACATGTTGGCTTCTCTCATTCTTTAATACAACATCGGCATTCACTGCTCTCATGCCGAGTTTACCAAATGCATACTGCATTACCAGCTTCTCTGCTTCTGTTCCAATTCCAATTCCCTTATATTTATCATTTTGCAAATGGATGCTTAGTGTACATTCCTTTTTCTTAGTATCAATCTCTTTCAAAGTCACTTCACCTACCGGCTTGTTCTCATACATAGCCGCTAGGTATATTCGCTTCTTCTCAATCTGCCGATTGTAATGAGCATCTACCCATTCATCACTATATATGAACTCTTTATACAAACTCATATCCATATAGATACTTGGATCTGCCTTAAATTCTTTATAATACTGGCGACATAGCTCAATTGTCATTGGTGTTAATTCTATATTCATATTTCCCTCATATCTTTAAATCCACTGTATAAAAGCAGTCTTATCCTCACTGTTATATCCTGCTCTACGGTAAAAATCCAATGTGCTTTGTCTCTTCGATCCAGTGAGAAGCATCATCTTGTAACACTGCTCATCCTCTGCAACCTTCTTTGCGTAATTCAAACATTCAGTCGCATATCCTTTTCCACGGTAATCACGATTGGTAACTACATTTTCCACAAACGCATATGGTCTAATCCCTCTCGTTAAGTTTGGAATGATGACGCAGGTACAAGAAGATACAAGCACACCTTCTATCTCATTCACAAGAATGTGATAGTTCTTTTCTTTGATTATTTGATTCCATGTAGCTCTTAAGTGTTCCGATTCCTCTGGAATCTCTTCTTCATGTAAAAACAAATACAGTTGTAATAGCTCTGCCAAATCTTCATTATTTGCTTCTCGAACCATTTTATCTCCCCAAAGTCACACTTTTATCCTTATCTCTTTTCATTTTCTATAATATTCATCTATAAATCTCTTTCCATTACGATTGCTTCATCACACATTTCCCCATTTGCATGGAATCCAAATGATTCATACAAAGTCTTTGCTGCCACATTCTCAGGTTCACAATCCAGCCAACACTTCTGTGCTGGTCCCACTGGCATCGTTCTTAGGTAATCCAAACATACTGGAATTGCAGCTCTTCCATAGCCTTTATGCTGATGATCCACATCAATCATAAATCTCCAAATGCAATAGTTCCCAACTGCGACCTCCGGGTCATCTTCTTCATCTTTCCCATATCCAAACATTACAAACCCTACCAGCTCATCGTCCGCATAGATTCCAAATGGTAACGCATATCGGTCAGATGATACAGCTACATATGCTTGAAGAAGACTCTCTGTATTTGTTGCAACAAACTCCTCTTGCTCTTTTGTTACATGAAGTTTTGTAATCTTCCACAAATTATTATAATCAATTTTTCTTAACTCAATTTTGTACTGTTGTTTCATTTTCTTTAATTCCCTTTTCTAATTTCTTCCACTTCCGCTTCTGTTGGAAAACCTATAGCTGCTCCATTGCTCTGGATTTTCTTGGCAGCAAAAATCTGTGCTGCGTAAAGCGCATCCTTTGCTGACTCTCCCATAGAATAGAAATGTAAAAATGCAGAGAATAATGCATCACCTGCACCAATCGTATTCACAACTTTTCCCAACTGAACACATGGATATAATTCTCCGGATTCTGTTGCTCGCTCATATAAATATGCACCTTTTTGCCCCATGCCCACAACAATAATCTGTGCTGGATATCGATCTGCAAGCTGTTGTACAAATGCATCTATCTCACATGGTAACTGCTCATCACTCAGGAACAGAATATCTGCTGCTTCCATGAAATCACCATTATAATCATCCTCAATACTGCTTA
>CAZTGP010000054.1:0-16997 GCA_964613325.1 uncultured Roseburia sp.
GGAGCAGCTAAAGCAATCGGACTTGTTATTCCAGAATTAAACGGAAAATTAATCGGATCTGCTCAGCGTGTACCAACCCCTACAGGATCAACAACTATCTTAACAGCAGTTGTTAAAGGATCTGACGTAACTGTAGACGGAATCAATGCAGCTATGAAAGCAGCAGCTACAGAATCTTTCGGATACAACACAGATGAAATCGTATCTTCTGATATCGTTGGAATGAGATTTGGTTCTTTATTCGACGCTACACAGACAATGGTTTCTAAAGTTGCTGATGATTTATTTGAAGTACAGGTTGTTTCTTGGTATGATAACGAGAACAGCTACACATCTCAGATGGTTCGTACAATCAAATACTTCTCTGAGTTAGCTTAATTCGGATGAACTAACATGCACGGTAGACTACTTTTTTAAGCCATAGGCTGCCAGAGTGCAGAAGACTCAACAGGGGTCCGGTCTATCAAAGGATCGGACCCTTTTTTTCAGAACACAATACGCCAGCCGGCGACAGTATAGGGAGGACATATCTATGTCATTAAACAAGAAATCTGTTGATGATATCAACGTAAAAGGCCTTCGCGTTCTTTGCAGATGCGATTTCAATGTGCCTTTAAAAGACGGTCAGATCACAGACGAGAATCGTCTTGTAGCTGCATTACCTACAATCAAGAAATTAATTGCTGATGGTGGTAAAGTTATTCTTTGCTCTCACTTAGGAAAAGTGAAAACAGAGGAAGACAAACAGACAAAAACACTTGCTCCAGTAGCTGCCAGATTATCTGAGTTATTAGGACAGGAAGTAAAATTTGCAGCAGATCCAGAGGTAGTTGGACCAAACGCAAAAGCAGCAGTTGCAGCAATGAACGATGGAGATGTTATCTTACTTGAGAACACTCGTTTCAGAGCAGAAGAGACCAAAAATGGCGAAGCATTCTCTAAAGAATTAGCTTCCCTTTGCGATGTATTCGTAAACGATGCTTTCGGAACTGCTCACAGAGCACACTGCTCTAACGTAGGTGTTGCTGAATTAGTTGATACAGCAGTAGTTGGTTACTTAATGCAGAAAGAGATTGACTTCCTTGGAAAAGCTGTAGAGAATCCAGTTCGTCCATTCGTAGCAATCCTTGGTGGCGCTAAAGTAGCTGATAAATTAAATGTAATCAATAACCTTCTTGAGAAATGTGATACCCTTATCATCGGTGGTGGTATGGCTTACACATTCATGAAGGCTCAGGGATATGAAATTGGAAAATCCTTAGTAGACAATGAGAAATTAGATTACTGTAAAGAAATGATGGCTAAAGCTGAGAAGCTTGGAAAACAGTTATTACTTCCAGTTGACGCTGTAACAATCAAAGATTTCCCAAATCCTATTGATGGACCAGTTGAGACAGTTGTATGTGATATCAAAGAAATGCCAGCAGATTGTGAAGGCTGCGATATCGGACCTAAGACAGCTGAAATGTATGCAGAAGCTGTTAAAACAGCTAAAACAGTTGTTTGGAACGGACCAATGGGTGTATTCGAGAACCCTACTCTTGCAGCAGGTACTCTTGCAGTAGCGAACGCATTAGCTGAGACAGATGCAACAACAATCATCGGTGGTGGTGATTCCGCAGCAGCTGTTAACCAGATGGGATTAGGTTCTAAAATGAGCCACATCTCTACAGGTGGTGGAGCTTCCCTTGAATTCCTTGAAGGAAAAGCATTACCAGGCGTAGAAGCAGCAAACGATAAATAGACGCGAAAGCAACTTAGTGAGAACAAGCGTAAGCGCGAAGTTCGAGCTTAGTGCGAGGTCATTCTGTGAGATTAGTGAAAGCGAGCGATGAGCGAAGCTTGAACTTAGCGAACAGAATATCGCGCATGAAATAATATTTATGCTATGAAGGATCATGTACTGTAATATATATTACAGTACATGATCAATTCACGTTATAAATATTTCAAGCGAATCAATATAAAGAAAAAAGAAGAGGATAAATCATCATGGCAAGAAGAAAAATCGTAGCCGGCAACTGGAAAATGAACATGACTCCAAGCCAGGCAGTTAAATTAGTAGAAGAATTAAAACCATTAGTAGTATCTGACAGTGTAGACGTTGTTTACTGTGTACCAGCAATCGACATCGTACCTGTAGTAGAAGCTTGTAAAGGAACTAACGTTATGGTTGGTGCAGAAAACATGTACTTCGAAGAGAAGGGTGCTTACACTGGAGAAATCTCTGCAGAGATGTTAGTAGATGCTGGTGTTAAATTCGTAGTAATCGGACATTCTGAGAGAAGAGATTACTTCAAAGAAGACGATGCATTATTAAACAAAAAAGTAAAGAAAGCTTTCGAAGCTGGACTTACACCAATTCTTTGCTGTGGAGAATCCTTAGAGCAGAGAGAAATGGGTGTTACTCTTGACTGGATCCGTCTTCAGATCAAATCTGATCTTGCAGGCATCACAGCTGAGCAGGTTGCATCTATGGTAATCGCTTACGAGCCAATCTGGGCTATCGGAACTGGTAAAACAGCTACTTCTGATCAGGCACAGGAAGTATGTGGAGCAATCCGTGAAACAATCGCTGAGATGTATGATGCACCTACAGCAGAAGCAGTACGTATCCAGTACGGCGGATCTGTAAACGCTTCTACAGCAGCTGAGCTTTTCGGAAAACCAGACATCGACGGTGGATTAGTTGGTGGAGCTTCCTTAAAAGCTGATTTCGGTAAGATCGTTAACTACTAAAATAAAGTAAATAAATCCTAGCATTAGGTGATAAAGCCATTCAGTTCGAGATTATTCTCAACTGGATGGCTTTTTTACATTTCTGATTGCAGGAAAGTAGCTTCTGGCGGCAGATTCTTTCTGTATGTAATATTTCAAAAACTGATTGAAACAAATTCAAACTGTGCTAAAATAATCCTAGGGATTAAGTACCATGGATTTGGAGGAAATATCATTGGAAAAGGCAAAACGTATCTTATGTGTTTTTTTATCAGTTTTTTGTATCATCAGTGGCGTGCATCCAGTATATGCAGCAGAGGGGACACATGCCAGAGTCTTATTTCTGAGCTCGTATGCTTATGACTGGGATAGTGTACCGAAACAATTGGAAGGTGCAGCAGAGATTTTAGGAACCATGGCACAGATGGATTATGTGTTTATGGATACGAAGAAACATGATTATGAGGATGTGAAAAGCGAAGTTTATGCAAACATCCAGGATAATATCAATGCAAATGGACAGTATAGTGCTGTCATCTTAGAGGATGATGCAGCTTTAGATTTTGCATTAGAGTATCGACAGGATTTATTTGCAGATGTTCCAATGGTATTTGAGGGCATAAATACAAAAGACAAAGCAGATAAAGCAGCAGAAGACCCACTTATTACAGGAATGGTGGAATTCTTTGGCTATCATGATACAATTGCCCTTGCAGAGAAAATGTATCCAAAGGCAACACAGATTGTTGGAATCAGTGATAATACAGTAAGTGGCATGGGATGTACGGAGCGGTTCATGGATGAGGAGAAAAATTACCCAGGGCTGCAGTTTACTGTTATGAATACTTCAGAATTAACAGAGAAAGAGATTGAAGAGCAATTGAGCACCTATGACGAATCAACAATTCTGGTATTCCTTTCTTTAATTAATGATGCAGACGGGAACACCTATTCTTTACTGGAGGCAACCGAATTTGTGTCGGAAAATGCACAGATTCCGGTTTTTAAAGCGGATGAATTGGGAATTGGAGAAGGAATTTTCGGAGGATATGCTAGCTCTTATTTAGAAATGGCAAAAGCAGCTGCCAATATGGTGAAGGACATTTTAGAGGGGACTTCGCCTTCGGATATTCCAGTAGAATCAATGGGTGGATATCCGATATTTGACCAGAAAATGATAGATCGATTTCAGATTGATTCAGATTTGATCCCAGAGGACGCGACGATTGTGAATTATGTTCCGAGCTTCTATGAACAATACCGCACTGTCATTTGGCCAGCTATGGGAATTATTTTATTCCTTTTCATGCTTCTCATTTTCATTGTGATTTATAATCGAAAGCAGGCTGTGGTGAAAGAAATCCAGCTGAAAGAGGAAGCGCAGGAGAAGTATTTGCGGGACATGGAGGCGAAGAATACACAGCTTTCAAAAGCAATTATTCAGGCAGAGGCGGCGAATACTGCAAAAAGCGAGTTCCTTGCGAGAATGTCACATGAGATTCGAACCCCAATGAATGCAATTATAGGGCTTACAAGCCTGTCACATATGAATGTGAATAATCCAAGTAAAATTGATGATTATCTTAATAAAATTGAATCATCATCGAAACTGCTTCTTAGCATAATCAATGATGTGCTGGATATGTCAGCAATAGAGAGCAACAAGATGAAGATTGCGGAGGAGCAGTTTGATTTCAAGGAGATGCTGACTTCTCTGACCAATGTGTTTTATCAGCAGTGTAAGCAGAAGCAGATTGATTTTGATGTTCAGCTTCGAAATGTTACCGAAGAGAGCTTGATTGGCGATAAGCTTCGTGTAAATCAAATCCTTATGAATCTGTTATCCAACGCAGTGAAATTTACTCCGGCAGAAGGAAAGATTCAACTGTTGGTTATTCAATCATCAAAGAGCCAGGATAAGGTGCATTTTCGTTTTCAAGTAGCAGATACCGGATGTGGAATGACAAAGGAACTGATGCAGAGACTCTTTCAGCCCTTTGAGCAGGAAAATGCAACAACTGCGCAGAAATATGGTGGATCGGGTCTAGGGCTTTCTATCTGTAAGAACCTCGTAGAGATCATGGGAGGACAGATTCAGGTGTCCAGTGTGAAAGGGGAAGGAACAACATTTACAGCAGATATTCCATTTACGAGAGTCGAAGATGGATTGGCATCAGAAATGAATGTTGGTGATGCAAGAGTATTAGTGGTAGATGATGACAAGGATTCCTGTGAATATACGGGATTAATGCTAGAGCGTATGGGAATTGCATATGATACAACAACTTCAGGAGAAGATGCACTTGAGCGCATAGGCGAAGCGGAAGACAGGGATGAACCGTACAATATTTGCATTGTCGATTGGAAAATGCCGAAAATGAATGGCGTTGAGGTAACCGCAAAAATAAAAGAGATATTCGGAAAAGAACAGATTGTTATTATTATGTCAGCCTATGATTTGAATGAGATTGAAGCGGAAGGGCGAGCAGCAGGAGCAGATTATTTTGTCCCAAAACCACTGTTTCAGTCTACGGTTCATGATCTTCTTGCAAAGATTACATCAGGCACTAATTCGATAGAAAGTGTGACACCACAGAGTGCAATGGCTTATGATATGACAGGTAAACGAGTCCTGATCGCTGAGGATGTAATGCTTAATATGGAAGTGGCGGTTGAGCTTTTGAAGCTGGTTGGCATCGAATGCGAATGCGCAGAAAATGGTAAGATAGCAGTGGATTTATTCTTAAAATCCCAGCCAGGATACTATGATGCAATTCTTCTAGATATAAATATGCCAGAGATGGATGGCTATCAGGCATCTCGAACAATTCGAGCTTCCAATCACCCAGAGGCAAAGAGAATTGTTATTTATGCAATGACAGCCAATGCATTTTCTGAAGATATTAAGAAGTGCATGGATGCCGGCATGAATGGGCATATTGCAAAACCAATTGAACCGAACACACTATACCAGACCTTGCAGAATGCGTTTACACAGGAGTGATTTTCATCCTATTAAAATGAATAGCGAGCTACATATTGAGGAGGGCGAAAGCTCTCCTTTATTACTATGACAACCACACGTAAATGTGTGATGTCTTGTGTTGCCAAGCATCCGAAGAAATTGCCAGTGGCAGGTTCTTTCGGTGGGTACTATGACATACGATTACTGTGTAATCGTGTCTAAATTAAATATTCATTTAATAATCAAAAAAGTTTATGTACATTCATTTAGAAATTAAAAAAGTTTACTAATTTACAGAATATATAGTATAATATATCTAGTACTTTATACATAAACGATTTTGAGGAAACCATATGGTGAAAGAACGTGTGATTCGTACCCTGGTTGTTCTGGTAGGTATCGCAACTTTGACAGCTGGAAGCTGTTTGCCCAATAAGGCAGGCAAAGAGACAGCTTACATAGAGGGTGACGAAGAGGGCAGTCATTTAGAAGGAACGGAATCCTTTGGTGCTGCATTAAGCGTAAATGAATTCGAGAATAATACATCTGCAACAGAGCCTGGGGATTCTTTTGCGCTTATTCTAGATAAAGGCAATAAAGATTTGTTTGCAGGGTATTCTGTGGATGAGTCCTTTTTGTCGTGGGTGTGGACCACTTATGGTAAAGAAAAATTAATGGCTCTTGCTAACAATGTTTCCGCCGGAAATACAGATGTGAATCAGTGGTATGAATTGACAGGTCGAAGCATTCACGTATTATGGATGGAATATTGTAAGTCCCTTGGATATTCTTCTTATGCACTGAATAACGTCAATTGGAGAGACGATGGCGCAGATGATAAGATCACTATGGATTTTATCGGAGATATCAATTTCGATGAGAACTGGTATACAACTCAGTATATGGATAGCCAGGTGGGAGGCTTTGATGCCTGTATCTCCGAAGATATTCGTGCGGAATTACAGTCCGCAGATATTACAATGATTAATAATGAATTTACCTATAGTAACGGCGGAGAGGCATTAGCAGGAAAAGATTATTGTTTCCGTGCCAATCCATCTCGTGTGAATTTGTTGAAAGAGCTTGGAACAGATATTGCCTCTCTTGGCAATAATCATGCTTATGATTATGGAGAGAATGCACTTCTTGATACGATGCAGATTATGAAGGCAGCAGGAATCTCTTATGTAGGTGCAGGGAAGAATATCGAAGAAGCAATGGAGCCACAGTATTTTATTGCAAACGGAAGAAAGATAGCAATTGTATCTGCAACACAGATCGAGATGTTTTCTAATTTTACAAAAGAAGCAACCGAAGAACATGCCGGGGTACTAAAGGCAAGGGACCCTGAAAAGACTGTTCAGGCGATTCAGAAAGCTTCCAAAGAGAGTGATTATGTTATTGTTTACATACACTGGGGCACAGAAGGAAACCTTAAGTGTTCTGCTACTCAGGAAGGTCTTGCACAGACGTTTGTGGAGGCGGGGGCAGATGTGATTATCGGAAATCATCCACATCGCCTTCAGGGAACGGATGTCATTGATGAGGTGCCAGTGGTATATAGCCTCGGCAATTTCTGGTTCTCTACCGGAACCTTATATACAGCGATTGCCCAGATTCAGATTGACAAGGCAGGCGCAATATCCTTGAATATGATTCCTTGCATTCAGAAGAATCTTACCACAAGTATGATAACCGATGAGAATGAGAAAAATGTATTTTATGAATATATGCAGCAATGCTCAGGGAATACACCAATGACATATTCTGGATTACAGGATTTGGAGGGACGTACAGTAGACATTGTAGGTAACCTTGAATAACCAGAAGATAGAGATCAGAGATCCATGAACGTTATGAATTCTTGTAAAGCCTCACTTTGGATATTTTGTAACTGAATGATTACATGTTATTTGCATCAGAGTAAAATAAACGCTATATTACAAAAATCGTCATGTTTTAATCTTTAATATAATATTTTTTTGCAAGTAATCCTGGTTAATAATATTTGTAAAAAAATCTTATATTTGAGGTCATATATGAAGTTGAATAATCCGATACGAATTACATCAAGTGTTTGATGAAATGGAAATCATGTAATTACAACTAATTTTGCTTTGGCGAAGATATCTGAATTGTTCTGATTTATCAAGGCTGCTACGGCACCGCTTACACGGCAGAGGTTTGACAAAACAGAGAAATCCAGATAGTTGGTAATCAAGTAAAATAAAGTTGGTTTCTGTATTCCAGAATACCAATTCCCAATAAATCGGATTTCTGATTTCAACGTACAAGAATACTCAGAAGTGATATTTTGCAAATATTGACTCTATAGGAATATTTGCAAAAACAATTGGCCTGTGAAAATGGTGTGTCCTATACATTGGACGCAAAAGAATTCGTTTTCTATCCAAGCCCCTATAGGCGAGCGATATCTTTATAAATATCTATGTTTGTGATGCATTTAAATAAATTGACATTCTACCTCACATTTTCCAGAAAATTAGCACTTGAATTGATGTTATGTAAATTGAAATGTGAGGTATATGAAAAAACTTGAAAAACACCTCACAGAAATCGAGTAATTCTGTGAGGTGGAGAATATATTATTTCGTATACCTCACACCAAAGTGAATAAATCTCTTTCTAAGATGGAATTTTAGCCATTTTTGCAATATAATGTGATGTAATAGCAAGTTTTTTTCAAATACCTCACAAAGTACAATAAATGGGGACAGGGGATTTATGTTTCGGGGACAATGGTAATGAATAGTAGAGCAAATCAACACAAATCTAAAAGTCACTTCACAAGTTACCTCTCAACTCATCACTCCAAAGCAAATTTAAAGAAGTTACTCAGCTCATAATCTAGGAAAAACCAAAGAAGTTACTCAGCTCATAATCTAGGAAAAATCAAAGAAGTTCCCCAGTTCATCAACACAACAAATCTTAAGATATCGAATTCTTATTTAGTCTTAGCTGCAGTTGCTTTAATTTAAGCAAGCTCAGCTTCAATAAACAAACAGAAAACGCATGGGATCATTCATTTGCGCAGTCCTGCCCCGAAGGGATACAAGGCAAGCAAATGGATGAGTCTATGCGTTTTCCTTTTACTCAGCCTAAAAAGCTGAGCGTATTATTTGACTTGAGTGTATTATTCAAATAGCAAAAAAGAATGATCCTATTCTTCCCCATTCCAACAGTATGTGCATAATTTGCATGGCTCAATACCTACTGCATCTAACATGTCATCCAAACGATTGAAACGAAGAGAGGTGAATTTTAATTCTTTACGGATTTCTTCTACCATCTGGGTATATTTCTCGGATTCCGGGTTGGTATATTCTTTCAGAATATCATCAGGGATGGCAAGACCATCTTCCACACCTTCTAAGCGAGAGATTACTCTTCTTGTGATAAGATCCATCTCGGAATTAGAGCGAGAAAAGTTAAGGTACTTGCAGCCATAGATCAAAGGTGGACAGGCTGGACGAATATGAACTTCTTTTGCACCACTTTGATATAAGAATTCTGTGGTTTCTCGAAGCTGTGTGCCACGAACAATGGAGTCATCGATTAGTAGAAGACTCTTATCTTTGATGAGGTCATGAACAGCAATCAGCTTCATCTTTGCAATCAAATTACGCTGACTCTGGATTGTTGGCATAAAGGAACGAGGCCAGGTTGGGGTATATTTGATAAATGGTCTGGAAAATGGAATGCCTGAGGCATTGGCATAGCCGATGGCATGAGCGGTTCCAGAATCAGGAACTCCGGCAACAATATCAGGGGTAACGTTGTCACGCTTTGCCATACGTTCTCCACAGTTATAACGCATTTTCTCAACACTGATTCCTTCATAAGAGGTGGAAGGGTAGCCATAGTATACCCAGAGGAAAGTGCAGATCTTCATGTCTTTTCCTGGAGCCATAAGAACTTTGGCTCCATCAGCAGTGATGATATCGATTTCTCCAGGTCCTAATTCTTTATAGTTCTGATAACCAAGATTGCGGAAAGCAAAATCCTCAAAAGTGACACAGCAGGCATTCTCTTTTTGTCCGATGACAACTGGAGTACGTCCATATTTATCTCTGGCAGCGTAGATTCCTTTTGGAGTCATAAGAATCAGAGAGAGTGAGCCTTCAATAAGTTCAAGTGCATAATGAATTCCCTCAATGAGATTCTCTTTTTGGTTTATGATAGCAGCAACAAGCTCTGTTGGATTGATTTCCCCCGTGCTCATCTCCATAAAATGTGAATTACCATTCTGGAAGATCTGATCTACAATACTATCGGCGTTATTGATTTTACTGACAGTTGCAATTGCATAGGTTCCGTGATGAGAACGAACCAGAAGAGGCTGTGCTTCATAGTCAGAGATACATCCAATTCCAATATTACCGTGCATCTCCTGCACATCTTTATCGAATTTGGTACGGAACGGTGCGTTTTCTATATTATGTATGGAACGGCTAAAACCGGTTTCCTCATCGAAGACCACCATGCCACCACGTCTTGTCCCCAGATGGGAATGATAATCTGTTCCGAAAAATAAATCGAAAACACAATCTTCTTTTGATGTGACACCGAAAAATCCACTCATTTTGTTTGTTCTCCTTGATTTTTATTTATATGATTTACTAATACTAACAGAGTCATTATATAATTATTCTTCTAAAAAGGAAACTGCTTCTTAAAAAAAACTGGATTCTTTTCATAAGAATAGAAGGATTGATACTTGCAATCACTGATAAATCATGTATTATAAGATAGAAAAGAAATGATTCAAAATGATGAATTTCAGGTAAATGAAATAAGATAAGAAGAGAGGAAATTAAAATGAGCAAAAAACCTGTAGTTTTAATGGTTCTTGATGGATATGGTTTAAGTGATATCAAAGAAGGCAATGCAATCGCTATGGCGAACACTCCTGTTATGGATAAATTGATGAAAGAATGTCCTTTCGCTCCTGGTCAGGCATCAGGACTTGCTGTTGGTCTTCCAGACGGACAGATGGGTAACTCCGAAGTTGGACATATGAATATTGGTGCTGGACGTATTATTTATCAGGATCTTACCAGAATAACGAAAGCAATCGCAGATGGTGATTTCTTTGAGAATAAAGCGTTACTTCAGGCAATGGAGAATTGCAAAAAGAATGATTCAGATCTTCATTTATGGGGATTACTTTCAGATGGTGGTGTTCACAGTCACATCGATCATGTATATGGACTTTTAGAGATGGCGAAAAAAGCTGGATTAACAAAAGTATATGTACATGCATTCTTAGATGGACGTGATACTCCTCCAGCATCTGGAAAGAGCTATGTAGAGCAGCTGCAGAATAAAATGAATGAACTTGGCGTTGGTAAAATCGCTTCCTTATCTGGACGTTACTACGCAATGGATCGCGATAACAACTGGGATCGTGTACAGAAAGCATATGATTCCTTAGTAGCTGGCGAAGGTGTTCAGGCTGAGGATGCTGTACAGGCTATGGCAGATTCTTATGCAAAGGATGTAACAGATGAGTTTGTATTACCAACTGTAATCACAGAGAATGGTGCACCTGTATCTGTTGTAAAACCTAACGACTCCGTTATTTTCTTCAATTTCCGTCCTGACCGCGCACGTGAGATGACAAGAGCATTCTGCGATGACAAATTCACAGGATTTGAAAGAAAAACAGGATTCCTTCCACTTACATTCGTGTGCTTCAAGGATTATGATGAGACAATTCCAAATAAAATCATTGCATTCCAGAAGGAAGAAATCACAAATACATTTGGTGAATATCTTGCAAAGAACGGTAAGAAACAGTTGCGTCTTGCAGAGACAGAGAAATACGCACATGTAACCTTCTTCTTCAATGGTGGTGTAGAAGAGCCAAATGTTGATGAAGCACGTTTACTTGTGAACTCTCCAAAAGAGGTTGCTACTTATGATCTGAAACCAGAGATGAGTGCACCAGAAGTTGGAATGGATCTTGTGGAAGCAATCAAATCTGATAAATATGATGTTATCGTAATCAACTTTGCAAACCCTGATATGGTTGGACACACTGGGGTAATTCCAGCAGCAGTTGCAGCAGTTGAGAGAGTTGACAGCCTTGTTGGAGATGCAGTGAAAGCAGTTAAAGAAGTTGGCGGAGTAATGTTCATCTGCGCTGACCACGGAAATGCTGAGAAGATGGTAGATTACGAAACAGGTAAGCCACATACTGCACATACCACCAACCCAGTACCATTTATTATTGTAAATGGTGATGAGGGATGGAAAATGCGTGAAGGTGGATGCCTTGCAGATATCGCTCCAACATTACTTGACATTATGGGATTAGAGCAGCCAGCAGAGATGACGGGGAAATCTCTGATTGTGAAATAGAAAACGGCCAAATCATAAGCTAAGAAATTTCGCTTTGCGAAAGAGGAAAAGTTATGAAAAAGAAATGTTTAGCAGTGATATTGTTACTTACCTGCATGTGCGTATTTGGAGCATGCGGTGACAGCAATGCGAAAAAGGGAGTATCATCGCAGGGGTCAGAAGAATCCGAAGAGAAGAGCACAGATGTACACGTAGAATTTGAATTACCAGATGGATTCACCGCTTCTGATACAGAAGGCATGTATTTTAGCAGTAATTATCCTGAAGATGGTTCAAATATCAGTATGCTTTCTGCTGAATCAGATTCCACCTCTTTGAAAATGGATGCAGAAACGCTTTCTTCTGCCGTAGAGAAGCAGTATTTTTCACAGTATCAGTTCGAAACGGATGTGAACTGTACAGAATGTTCTCCAACAAAGGTAGATGGATATGATGCATTGACCGCAAGAATGGAATATGAAATACAAGGCGTTGCAGTCAAACAGGTGGAATGTGTTGTACAGATCGGTGAAGGAACAACCACTATAACTTATACCCAGATGGGTGATGCGAACTGGATGGATGCTTTTGAAGCTTCTATGAAGTCAATTAAAATTGTAGCAAATTAATTTGGAAACAGATTCTCTACTATGTGGAGAATCTGTTTTTGGCTGTATAGAAGTCTTTATTAAACCACCTGCTATGCAGATGTGTCCAGTGTATGGGGGACATTATACACTGTTTCAAGGGGCGTATAGAAAATATGATTCAATTCACATCCCATTTTTTCACCAAAAGAGGATGTGGTAAATAACTTTTTTTGTATACGCCCCGCTTTTGACCTTAAAAGTAGGAAAAATCCGCTTTTTTAGCAATTTGCGGGGCGTATATGAAAAAAGTATATCATTACATTCCCTTTAGCTGAAAAAATGGGATGTAAATAGCAACAAATTTTGTATACGCCCCATTTTATATTATGTAAACTATTTATAATGTACCCCCATATAGTGGACACGGAGAAAAAGATTTTATACCCAAATATTTGGAGATAATGTCCCCCCATATAGTGGACACAGAGAAAAAGATTTTATACCCAAATATTTGGAGATAATCTCCCCCATATAGTGGCCACGGAGAAATTAGTTCTATACCAAATTTTGCGATAAAGCTTTTGGTAATATAGCAGTGTTTGTTTGTGTTGATGCAAAAAAGTGACCTAAGATTAGTCTACATAAAGTGTATTATAAGCTATGTTAATAAAAGAAATAATATGCACAAAAATACTTATAAAAAGCATTGTATTTTCTATCTCAGGTAAGAGTCGAAATGCTTCCAACTCATTGACTTTGCGAAAGCCACTGTATTATAATTTTCCCTGTAGTGGTGAATGTGAGATTCACCAAAAATACCGACGAAACAATGAAAATTTGTAACGATGCATGTTTTTTCGCGCACAAGATGGAGGACAAAGATGAGTATTCAGGAATTTAAACCATTCAAAGAAGGTAAAGTCAGAGAAGTATATGATAACGGTGATAGCTTAATTATCGTTGCAACAGACCGTATTTCAGCATTTGATAATATTTTAAAGAACAAAATCACTGACAAAGGTGCAATTCTTACCCAGATGTCCAGATTCTGGTTCGATTTCACAAAAGAGGTTGTTCCAAACCATATGCTTTCCGTTGATGTGAAGGATATGCCTGAATTTTTCCAGCAGGAGAGATTCGATGGAAACAGCATGATGTGCAAGAAGCTTGAGATGCTTCCAATTGAATGCATCGTTCGTGGATATATTACAGGAAGTGGCTGGGCAAGCTATAAAGAGAATGGAACTGTATGTGGAATCACCCTTCCAGAAGGTCTTGTTGAATCAGACAAGCTTCCTGAACCAATTTATACACCTAGCACCAAAGCAGATCTTGGGGATCATGATGAGAACATCTCCTTTGAGCAGAGTATTGAAGTATTAGAGAAGATTTATCCAGGAAAAGGCGAAGATTACGCTACACAGATTAAAGACTGCACAATCGCTCTTTACAAGAAATGCGCAGAATACGCATTAAGCAAAGGAATTATCATTGCAGATACCAAATTCGAGTTCGGTCTTGATGAGAACGGCAAAGTAGTCATCGGTGATGAAATGCTTACACCAGACAGCTCAAGATTCTGGCCATTAGAGGGCTACAAGCCAGGACAGGGCCAGCCTTCCTTTGACAAGCAGTTTGTAAGAGACTGGTTAAAAGCGAACCCAGATAATGATTTCTTACTTCCAGAGGAAGTAGTTAAAAAGACCGTGGATAAATACAAAGAAGCATATCAGCTTTTGACAGGTACTCCATTTTCAAAATAAGAAAGCTTGACGCGAGGAGAAATGAATGAACAGCAGTATTGATAAATCCGCACCATGGGATGATCTTCATGAAGAATGTGGTGTGTTTGGAATCTATGATTTTAAGGGCAGCGATGTGGCATCTACCATATATTATGGTCTGTTTGCTCTTCAGCATAGAGGACAGGAAAGTTGTGGTATTGCGGTAAGTGATACCAATGGACCGAAAGGCAAGATTACCTCGCATAAAGGGATGGGACTTGTAAATGAAGTGTTCGCACCAGAGAACCTTGAGCCAATGAAGGGAAATCTTGGGGTTGGACATGTGCGTTATTCTACAGCAGGTGCATCTACTCGTGAAAATGCACAGCCTCTGGTACTCAATTATGTAAAAGGTACTTTGGCACTGGCACATAATGGTAATCTGATTAATGCCAATGAGCTTCGGAAAGAATTAGAGTATACAGGAGCAATCTTTCAGACCTCAATTGATTCTGAAGTAATTGCATATCATATTGCAAGAGAACGTTTACAGTCACATTCAGCAGAAGAGGCAGTGCGCAGAGCCTGCCAGAAGCTTCAGGGTGCTTATGCACTTGTGGTTGCCAGCCCAAGGAAATTAATCGGAGCAAGAGATCCATTTGGATTTAAGCCTCTTTGCATTGGAAAACGAGATGATTCCTATATCATGACTTCCGAGACCTGTGCATTAGATACCATCGGAGCAGAGTTCGTCCGTGATGTGAAGCCTGGTGAAGTGGTAACTATCACACAAGATGGTGGGATTCAGTCGGATATGTCTATGTGCCTTCCAAAAGAGAAGGAAGCTCGATGCATTTTCGAATACATCTATTTTGCAAGACCAGACAGCCACATCGATGGGGTGAGCGTATATGCAAGCCGTATTAAAGCAGGCCGTTTCCTGGCACAGGATTCACCGGTGGAAGCAGATCTTGTTACCGGTGTTCCAGAGTCTGGTAATGCAGCAGCACTTGGATATTCCTTGGAATCTGGAATTCCTTATGGAACAGCCTTTGTTAAGAATGGTTATGTGGGAAGAACCTTTATCAAACCAAAGCAGAGCAGCCGTGAATCCAGTGTTCAGATTAAACTAAATGTATTGAAGGAAGCAGTAGCAGGAAAACGCGTGATTATGATTGATGATTCCATTGTTCGTGGAACCACATCCGATCGAATTGTGCGCATGCTTCGGGAAGCGGGAGCAGCAGAGGTACATGTAAGAATCAGTTCCCCACCATTCCTGTGGCCATGCTATTTTGGTACAGATATTCCAGAGCGTGAACAGTTGATCGCTTACAATAAAAGTGTTGAAGAAATCCGTGATATCATCGGTGCAGATTCCCTTGGATATTTGGATATCAACCGCCTACCGGAGATGGTTGATGGACTTAATATCTGTCAGGGATGCTTTAATGGCAAGTATCCAATGGAGCCACCAAAAGAAGATATCCGTGGCGAGTATTATGATAAAGAAGATAATCTTGCCAGAAAATTGGCACGATAATAATCATGCAATAAGTGAAATCAAGAGGAGAACAATATGAGTACAGATAGATATAGCAGCCCATTATCCGAGCGTTATGCAAGTAAAGAGATGCAATACATTTTCTCACAGGATATGAAGTTCACAACCTGGAGAAAATTGTGGATTGCCCTTGCAGAGACAGAGATGGAGCTTGGATTAAGCGAAGATGGCAAGCCAGTTATCACCCCAGAACAAATCGATGAGTTGAAGTCTCATGTGAACGACATCAATTATGATGTTGCAGTAGAGCGTGAGAAGCTAGTTCGCCATGATGTTATGAGCCACGTATATGCATACGGACAGCAGTGCCCAAAGGCAGCAGGAATCATTCATTTAGGAGCAACCTCCTGCTACGTTGGAGATAATACAGATATTATTGTTATGAGCGAAGCATTAAAGCTTGTTCATAAGAAATTAGTCAGCGTCATCAATGAGCTGGCAAATTTTGCAGAGAAATACAAAGACCTGCCTACTCTGGCATTTACGCATTTTCAGCCAGCGCAGCCAACTACTGTTGGAAAACGCGCAACACTCTGGACACAGGAATTCTTACTGGACCTGGAAGACCTTGAGTACGTGCAGAGCACATTAAAGCTTCTTGGCTCCAAAGGAACCACTGGAACGCAGGCAAGCTTCCTGGAGCTGTTCAATGGAGACCACGAGACCATTGATAAGATTGATCCAATGATCGCTCAGAAAATGGGATTTGATTCCTGCTATCCGGTATCTGGTCAGACCTACTCTAGAAAAGTGGATACCCGTGTGGCAAACATTCTTGCAGGCATCGCAGCTTCTGCGCACAAGATGTCAAACGATATTCGTCTGTTACAGCACCTGAAGGAAGTAGAAGAACCATTTGAGAAGAACCAGATCGGATCTTCTGCAATGGCTTATAAGAGAAATCCAATGAGAAGTGAGCGTATTGCTTCTTTATCAAGATACGTGATGGTGGATGCGTTAAATCCAGCAATTACCTCCGCAACACAGTGGTTTGAGAGAACCTTAGATGATTCTGCAAACAAACGTCTTTCGATTCCAGAAGGCTTCCTTGCAATCGATGGCATCTTAGATCT
>CAZTGP010000055.1:0-16966 GCA_964613325.1 uncultured Roseburia sp.
TTTAAATTAATTGCGAAACACGTTGAATACACAATGACTTTATACTGCGAATACAATCAACCAATTAATTTTCATAAAGAAACTAATTTATATCTTTCAGTTTCCTATATTGTAACATCTGGCAGGAAACTTCACAAGAAACTAATTGCACAATTATAGTTTCCCTTTTTTGTACAAAATGACTATGAGGTCTTCTTTACTGAAAGCTATGGCATTAAAAAACAGATTGCTTTATAATGGAAGAAATAATTCACGCAGAAATATAGAAGGGAAGCATATATGAGTATCATAGATAACCAAGAACATACAGATCAGATTATAGAATTACTTTGTAACATTGATGATATGACTGGGGAAGCCTTAGGCTATGCCATGGATTTTCTTTTTGAGGAAGGTGCTCTCGATGTATTCTTCCAGCCAATCCAGATGAAAAAGAATCGTCCGGGGGTACTCTTCCATTGTTTATGCCGAATAGAGGAGCGAGACAAGTTCATCCAATTGATCTTGACCCACACCACCACCAGGGGTGTTCGCTATCAGACAATGGAGCGGGCAAAGCTTGTTTCAAGCTATGAGGAGATTCAGACTCCTTTGGGCTCTGTACAGAATAAAATCAGCAGTGGCTTCGGAATCACGAAGTCAAAGTTAGAATTTGATGATGTTAAGAGAATCGCCAAAAAGACTGGTTATCCATTAGCACAAGTATATTCTGAGATTCAAGCATACATGAAAAAATAGCACCCTGCTTAAGTGGTATCACATCTTTAAGCAGGATGCTGTTTCATAAATGCAAATAGGATTTATCTTGCTTGCATTATTCATCTTCGATTGTCAATTTCCGTTCACTTGCATCCAGAGCTATCAGTTCTGGGTGTTTTTTATGCTCTTCAAGAAGCGTCAGCCAAAGCATATGTACCTGATAAGACAACATCTGGTCGCACTCCACCGCATAAGGAAGCAGTGTATGAATATCAAAATAGCGAATCCCCATCGGAGGCAGAAATACAAGGTTCGTGGTCTTCTTCCTGCTTCCTGCGCTATGAATCATCTCGTAGGTAATCATAAGGAATTCTTCGCCACGAAATTCTGTGTAAAATGAGGTGTAGCACTCATCCACTATCCATACAGTACCTTCCTCATCCACCGTCGGCTTCTCTTCTTCCTGATTGAATTCTGTGGTCTGACATTTCACATCCCACTTCATTTTACCAGCTTTGGTATCTTTCACCATTTCTGTAATATCTCGTAATAATTCTGATTGTTTCTTCATTTTATCCTTATCTCCTTCATATCCCTAAAGGATACCTATCTATTGGTTCGTCTGATCTGCGTCCAATCCATATTCTTCTGTGCGAACTGCATGTACAACAAACCGCTTATCATCACTTGAACAGGTAGATAAGGTAATAATCTTATCCGCACTGGTTGCAGTAACTCCAGTACTCTTATAGGAATCCTGATACATCTGGTCAATAAAGGTCTGAAAACTTTCATTATCGGAAAATGGCACAGAAAATACACTGCTGTCTGCCTCCACATCCGAATAGGCAAATATCTGATACCGATATTTTGCATCATCGGTAATAATTTGGAAAAATGGATGTTCTTCATAATATCCATCCTGTTTATAATATTTTAATTTACCAAACATACTAAGATTCTTCATGTTATGTCCATAAATAATGGTGTGGCTATCGGAAAAATCCGGAGTATTCTGTCCCTCCAGGAAAATGGAACCTGCTGTAGCAGATCCTCCATCTAGCGTAGTACGCAGATACTTCTCATCATCCCCTGAAAACAGGATTGGGTAGCTCAGGTCCTCATTCTCGAAATAGAGCCAGCCAATTACATCCTCATTCTGTTCCTTCACCTTGTCCAAATCCACAGAAGCAAGATCATACCATGGAATCTCTTGTGTCTCTTCTTCCGTGTCATTCTTCTGTGGAGTACTTACATATTCTTTATTCAAATCATCATATAATGCATCTGATTTATGATAGTCCATAAATATGGAGAGCAAGTGATATGCCGCAAAGAGAATCATTCCTACTCCCACTATAAGAACAATGATTCCTCCAATTGAAGTTTTATGTTTTACTTTCTGTTTCTTGTTCTGCTTATTTTCCATTCCTATTTACGCTCACTTCTTGGTAATTCATGTGTAGGTTCTATCGAATATAGATTTCTGAAAGATTATTCATAATTGCACCAGCCACATCTGGCTTATTCATGGAGTATATATGAACATGATTCACACCATTGGCAATCAAATCAATAATCTGCTCTGTGGCATATGCAATACCTGCCTGCTTCATGGCCTGTGGATTTTCTCCAAAGCGGTCCACGATGTTTAAAAACTTCGTTGGCACAAGATTTCCAGACAGCGAAATGATACGTTTTATCTGATTCGCATTGGTTACTGGCATAATTCCAGCCACAACAGGAACATGAATTTCCTTCTTCAATGCCTTATACATGAAGCTGTAATAGATATTATTATCAAAGAACATCTGTGTTGTTAAATAATCACAACCCGCGTCCACTTTCTCTTTCAAAAAAGAGAGATCGGTGTCCATATTAGGTGCTTCTGGATGTCCTTCTGGATAGCAGGCGCCACCAATACAGAAATCTCCACTTGCCTTAATCTCCTGAATCAGTTCAAGTGCATGATGATACTGGTTCGGCAACGGGAAATCCACATTTTCCGGGATGTCACCTCGAAGTGCTAAAATATTCTCAATGTTTCGTTCCTTTAATTCTTCAATGACAGAATGTACTTTCTCCCTTGTGGAAGAAGCACATGTCAGGTGTGCAATTGCTGGAAGCTGATTCGCCTGGATGGTGTCCGCAATCTCAACGGTATAGTCGCTTGTGCCACCTGTTGCGCCATAAGTGCAGCTGAGATAAGCTGGCTTAAGTGCTGCCATCTCTGCCACAATTTTCTTATAGTTTTCTAACTGAGCTCCCTGTTTTGGTGGAAAAAGCTCACAAGATATGGTTACGTTCTCTTTTTTTAATAGTTCAGATACTTTCATTTTCTTTTCCTTTTTGGTTTTCTTCTTTCTGTCTAAAATTTGCGAAGTGCATCACTGCCATCGTCAATGGTATTTTCGATTCGCTTTATCTGCACATAGTAAGAATAGCTGTCGTTCACCTTCACTTCGCAGCGGTCTCCCACTTTCTTTCCAAATATAGCTGCCCCCAGCGGAGATTCTTTGCTTATCAGATTCTTTAAAGAATTCCCTCTCACTGTTGTGACAATCTTATAGGTCTCTGTCTCATCATCTTCTTCAAAATAAACATCCACCGTGTTGTTCATTCCCACCTCATCCTCTTTGGATGTATCGGATATCACAACCGCTGTCTTGATCATCTTCTCCAAATAACGAATTCTGCTCTCATTCTCGTTCTTGAACTTCTTTGCAGCTTTATATTCAAAATTCTCGCTCAGATCACCTTGTGCACGAGCCTCTTTCACGTCCTCAAGTGCCTGCTTCCTCACAACCAGCTTCCGATGTTCAATCTCTTCTTCCATTTTCTTTATGTCATTGGCTGTCAATTCGTCATGCATGTCTTCCTGGCCTCCCATTCAATTTGTATCTGGAATTAGTATATCATTTATCTTCCAATTACAAAAGATAAAAAGTCATGAATTCTCTTCTAAGGCAGTACAATACTCTAACAGAATGCTGTTGAATCTACTGTTGTATTCAATTACATTTTCCACTCTCTGCATCACAAGATCTGGGTCAAATGGTTTGGTAATGTAATCATTTACACCCATTTTCAGCATACTAAGCTGTATATTCGAAGCCTTCTCGGATGAAATGACAATAACTGGAATATTCTGTGCAATCTTCATCTTGTTCTTTTCCACAAGGAATTGTTCTCCCCCCATCTCTGGCATAATCATATCCAGTAAAATAACAGAGATGTCATCACAATACTCCGCTAAGAGTGTAAGCCCCTGCTTTCCATTCTTCGCCTCGATTACTTCATATTTATCCTGGAACAATTCGCAGAGTACTGTACGGCTAAGCTTCAAATCATCAATGATTAACATCTTTCGTTTCTCTATTTTGAGATTCAGCGTATCCACAAGATCCATCAGCTGATTTTTATAGCGCTTCTCGGCTGTAATATCTGTCAGTGTACAGCAGAACATATAGGATTTCTCGATAAAGCTAATCAATTGTGCCTTCATGGAAATCCAGCTTGGAGTTCCATCGGATGTGAAATACTCAAATTCACATTCTGCTTCATCCTTATTCTTTTTCCCACGCTCTAGCATCTGACGAATGCAATCTTTATGTTCACGTATCACTTCACTGTGGAAATAATCCACTGCATTTTCTTCAAACTTATCAATATATGCCTTATTGGCACGAACCAATTCAATATTGCCTTTTGAATATTCCAAAATCATAACAGGCAGGGTAATCCCTTTCAGCAGCTCATCAATCTGTGGATTAGAGGACCAGATTGCCTCTGCTTCCTCCTTCTTCATAATTGGCTCCCGCACCCGAGGAAGCTCTATCACAGAATCAATCAATGCTTCATATTCTGGCACTGGCATTGGTTTCGCATAAAAATAACCTTGTATATAACCGCATCCGATGCTGCTTAGGAAATCTCTCTGCTCCAGTGTTTCAACGCCTTCTGCAATTACCGGCATTCCAAGCCAGCCTGCCATTCGCACGATGGAGGATAAGATTTTCTCACTGCGCACATCATTGCTGCCATCTGGCAGGAACTTCATATCAATTTTTAAGATATCAACACAGATATTCTTCAATGTATTCAATGAAGAATAGCCACTTCCAAAATCATCGATTAAGATGGTAAATCCTGCTTTCTGAAGACTTGAGACAATATCTATCATCATATCTGGGTTGGACATATATGCGCTTTCTGTCACTTCCAGCTGCATCCATTCAGGCTTGATATTATATTTCTTTACCAGCTTCTTCATAATCTCTGTAATATGTGGATTATAGAGCGAAACACGGGACATATTTACTGAGATAGGAGTTATTCGTTTGCCTTCCTGATTCCATCTATGCAGAATCTCACATACCTGATTCCACATATAATAATCCAGATTCGCAACAAAGCCATTGGTTTCAAAGACCGGAATAAACTTAGATGGCATAATCATGCCCTTTTCTGGATGCCTCCACCGAACCAAGGCTTCTGCTCCACATGGCAGATTCTTCTTCAAATCATATTTTGGCTGTAAATATACTTCAAATTGCTTCTGTTCTAATGCCCGCTTCATCTCGCGATTCACCCATTGCTCTTCGCGAATCTGAATCCACATCTGCTCTTCATAATAAGAAACACTCATTCCATGCATGTGTTTGCATCGTTCAGCGGCCATAGAAGCCTTGGTATACATGACCTCTACGCTCTCCTCATTGTCCTCGATCACATAGACACCAAAGCTTGCTTCAATCACATAGTCATCTCGGTAATTCAAACGGAAATCCCTTGCAAGCTTAATCTGTTTCTGAATCTTATTCTTGTCAAATGGTTCACAGATACAAAACACGTCTGCATCCACTCTGCCATAGGTGCAAATGTCAAACAATCGGGATGTCTCAGCTATCTTCTCTGCCATATAGCATAAGAGCTTATCGCCCTCTTCCTCACCCAGTGAAGAATTATATAAGCGGAAACGGTCAATATCATAACGCATAAATACAAATTTCTGTTCTGGATGATTAGACAGCATTTTCCTTGTCTCTTCAAACATTCTTCTTCGGTTATATAATCCAGTCAGAGCATCATGAGATGAGATAAAACGCATCTGTTCTAAAAGCTTCATCTGATTATGAATAACAGCATTATGAACGCGGCTCATTAATACGGTAGGTTTTACTGGTTTCTCGATGAAATCTACCGCACCTAAATTAAGCGCCTTCTCCTCTGAATTTTTATCTGCTTCTGCCGTCATCACAATCACAGGAAGCTCATTCATCTGAAGCTTACGCATTTGCTCTAACACTTGATATCCATCCATCTCTGGCATAACAAGATCCAGAAGAACAGCACTGATATCCGGATTATCTTTCATAAAGATAAGTGCTGAAGCTCCATCACTGGCTTCACAAACTTGAAATTCTTCCTCTAATATTCGCTTTATTATCTCTCGATTTATCGCATGATCATCTACGATAAGAACCGTATTTCTATCTTCCTGCATATTAACACCTCAGCCTTTGTATATACCTGTTACTTATTACCTATATTATACATATCCCAATCTTTGAATACAACCATAATCATCATATGTTTTCCATGATATTTTTTCAACTGGGACTGCACAATGCCTAAATTACTTTGGTTATCAAATTACTATTGACATTCTGTTCATTTTCCGATATATTTCATATTAGTTTGATTATCAAAGTATTTGATTTATATGGAGGAAATAATGAGTATACGTATTGTAATTGATTCTGCATGTGACCTTACCAAAGAAAAAGCAGACCTTCTTGGTCTTGATTTTTTACCATTAAAAACAATATTTGGAGAAACCGAATATTTAGATGGAATCACATTAACCCATCATGAATTCTATGAAAAATTAATTGAATGTGGCACCATACCAACCACCAGCCAGATTCCACCTCACGATTTCGAGCAAAAATTCAAAGAAATCAAAGATTCCGGTGATACGGCTGTTGTAATCTGTCTTTCTTCACTCCTTTCAGGCACATACCAAAGTGCAAACATTGCACTGGATGGATATGAAGACTGTATCACCCTTGTGGACAGTCTCAATGTCTGCATCGGTGAACAGAATCTAATTCTATATGCGGTAGAGCTTCGCAATCAGGGATTATCTGCAAAAGAAATTGCGGCACATCTTGAAGAAGCCAAACATCACATCTGTGTTCTCGCTGTATTTGATACACTGGAATATCTAAAACAGGGAGGACGCATCTCCCGCACCGCTGCATGGGCTGGAAATGTTCTGTCCATCAAGCCCGTGATTGCCATTGAAAAAGGCGAAGTTGCAATTCTCGGCAAAGCTCGCGGTTCAAAAAATGGGAATAACATGTTAATTCAGGAAGTAAAACGCCATGGTGGCATTAATTTCTCCATGCCATTTATGCTGGGTTACAGTGGACTCGATGATTCTCTTCTTCAAAAATATATTGCGGACAGCAGTTCGCTATGGGAAGAGCACACAAGTTCACTTCCAATCAGTACCATTGGAAGCACCATCGGTACCCATGCAGGACCTGGAGCCATCGCTGTTTCCTTTTTTCACAAATAATTGTACGAAAAGGGGGGTGCCATTGGCACCCCTTTTGTACGCTATGATGTACAAAAAGGAGCACAGTACTCCCATACCATACTCCTAGTTCCTTTTCCATAACATATTCCACTACAAATCCATGCTTCCTGACCGAAAGCCCTCAAGATCTACTGTAATATATACAAAGCCAAGCTTCTTTAATTCTGCGATAATTTCCTCTCGATGTTCCAGCAATTTAGGAATGTCCTTCTGATCCACTTCGATCCTTGTAATCGTATCATGTACACGCAATCTCACATTATAGAAGCCGAAGGATCTTACATACTGCTCCCCTTTGTCGATTTGCGCCAGAAGCTCATAGCTAATCGAATCTCCATATGGAAGCCTTGTAGCAAGGCAGGGCATAGAAGGTCTGTTTGCCACAGAGATTCCTCGCGCTAGCGCCAGTTCCCTTACTTCTGCTTTCGTAATTCCACAAGCTGCAAGAGGGCTTATAATGCCAAGCTCCTTCAATGCCTGAATTCCTGGTCTATACACATGAAGGTCATCTTCGTTGGTTCCTTCGATTATGGTGCTTATTCCAAGCGTTCTCGCCAGTTCCATTATTTTCGTGAAAATGCCTTTTTTGCAGAGATAACAGCGATTCTTGGGATTGTTCTCAATTCCAGTCTCCTGTAATTCATCGATTTCAATCACTCTATGTATTGCGCCTGCTTCATCTGCAACTCTTCTGGCAATTTCCACATCTCCATGTGGATGAAGCTTCGTGGATACCGTCACGGCATATACGGCTGTTCCATTTTCTTGTGCTTTGGAGCACGCCAATTGCAGCAGTAGGCTTGAATCTACTCCGCCAGAAAATGCAACCATTACATTTTCCTTCGTAAGTGTCTCCATCATGTCATGTAACTTCTCAATGCCTGTTCTCATCTTATCCTCTATTTCTATCAAACAATTATTACGAAACACCGTAGCCTTCTAATGTCTATGCACTGCGAATACAGGCATTCATAGGCACGCTTTCGCTACATTGGCTCATGCAACGGTACTAAGCGACCAAAGTACGGTCGCTTAGTACCGGCTTCGCCAGAGTACCTATGTATGCCTGTATTTGCAGTACATAGCCAATTGAAGTTTTGTGAGTTTCGCAATCAAACTTTATATTAGATTAGCCCAACCAGTCCGCAGATTAGTACAAGGGCGCCGAGTATAATTCGATACCATCCGAATACTTTGAAGTCGTGCTTTTTAATGTAGCCCATCAGGAATTTAATTACGAACAATGATACTGCAAATGCTACTACCATACTGATAATCAATACTCCTGCCTCGGCTGCGGTAAAGGATAGTCCAAATTTCCAGATTTTTAAAAGACTTGCCCCAAACATTACTGGAATTGCAAGGTAAAATGTATATTCAGCGGCAACCTTACGTGATACTCCAAGAAGAAGTGCTCCGACAATTGTTGCTCCTGAACGTGATGTTCCTGGGAAAATCGCTGCGATTAACTGGAACATACCAATCCAGAATGCAAGCTTATATGTGATCTCTGCTGTGGTATTTACCTTACTTTTTCGTCCCTGATTCCGATTCTCGATGATGATAAAAGCAACACCAAAGATAATCAGCATAATGGATACCATCTGATAGTTATAGAATAATTCTTCAAAGGTCTCGTCGAATTTTAGTCCAACAATTGCTGCTGGAACGCATGATACCAAGATACGGAACCACAGTTTAAAAATATCTGTCTTAATCCAAGGTCCAATATGTTTTACCTGTAATGGCTCCTTGTTATCCTTTTTCCCGAATGGCCAGATCTGATTCCAGAATAATACTACAACAGCAAGGATTGCGCCTAACTGAATTACCACCTGGAACATACTATAAAAGCTTTTTGACACATCAAGGGGTACTACTTCATTCAACAGGATCAAATGACCTGTACTACTAATTGGAAGCCATTCTGTCACACCCTCTACAATACCAAAAAGAATCGCTTTTAAAATTTCAATAATATCCATCTTCAATTACTCTCTTTCTTTTTCTAATCCTAAGACCTATTCATTATATTCGTTTCTAGCAGAAATATCAACGCAAAATAGACCATTGGAAAATGAATTCTCTCGCCAAGTCAGGATTGCTGTGCTATAATACCATTATTGGATTCTAATATTTATAAGTTATAACAGATAGGAATAAGGAGGTTATGCAATGGAAGAAAAGGCATACAAAACAATGGGATCTACTGGAGTCGGAAGTCTCGTATTAGGTATCTGCATTCTGGCAGGAGGAATTGCTTCCGGTATTCTTCTTATTGTGAACGGTTCAAGATTACTGAAAAGCCGTAAGAATATATTATTCTAATTCCATCCATGGAGACCTGACAATTGTGTCGGGTCTTTTTTATATGTAGTCCTTGGTAACTTCTTTTGTTGCAGCATACCAGTCCTTGATTTTATTAATCTTAAGTAATGATACATCCTGCTCTACAATGCTAATAAACTGTGCTGACAAACCATCCCAATCTTTGATATCACCAGCAGGCTTCAATGTCCAATGTAACTGCTGTAACGTAAAATTACTCTTGGCAGAATTATTAACCATTGATGTGGATGCCCAATTTGCAGGTTCATCTTTACCGCCTAATGCTATCGGATAGATATGGTCAACTGTAGGCTGATAATCCCAATAAGCCATGTGACATTCATCAGTCTTCCAATGAGCCTGAAAAGGAAATACATCAGGCATCTTCTCTGACATCACACGTAGCAATCCCGGATTTAACAGCTTCTCACCTGAATATCTATCTATGAATCCGTCTCTGTAGAACTGCTCTACCATCTGCTTGGTCGTATAATTTCTGCCATCTTTCTTAACTGGTTCAAATGGATACCCCTCTTTTATCGTCTTCTCTGCTGACACTACATCTCCTGCTGCAATAAATGATGTTGCTTCAATAATTGTATGAATCCTATCCATAAAATGCACCTCATTCGTATCGCTTATTACTCTTTTACACCCTGACATTTATCTGGTCTACTTAATAATGATGTCGATTTTCTCTATTCACATTACAATTTCTAGCACAATCTTACCACATTCCCATTGAACTTTCTATCCTGTTATACCACAGCGATTTTCAGTTCTGTCTTCAAACCTTTTATTCTTCTTTACTTGCCAAAGGAAAAGCGATAAGAAATCATCAAAATTTCTTATCGCCTGTATCTAGTCTGATTATATACCTTTTATCAGTATCTACTCCTTATCCCATTCTCCGATTTTTATTTCTGCATTCTCAATTCCATCTGCCAAGAAAACAATTTTTGCATTTTTATGTTTATCCAGCACTCTTACAGCCAGCATCACATATCCATCATAACTATTCACCTGATTTGAAAAATAGTCTTCTTCACTTGCTGGATTTGCAGTTCCATAACCTTCTAATACGAGATTTTCGTCTAATTGAACTGCTACTTTTTTATCCTCGAAATAATTATGTCTGCCTTCATCATCCGTGAGAACTGCTTTTACATAAATAAGATTCTTTTCATTTTCTGTAACTTTTTCTGCACATATTTTTCTAACCGGGCCTGCCGTTTTTAACACATATTCGCCATCTACTAGCCCATTCGTGTAACCTACTGCTTTCAATTCTCCTGGTTCGTACTCAACACAGAAGGATGCGATGTACTGATTTTTTTCACCGGCATCTTCCCTGCCTAAGGACACACCATTTAAAAACAATTCAACAGAATCAGATGCAGAATATACATCAATATTGGCTGTTTCATTTTCAAATCCAGTCCACGTCCAACTACTGATGTTGTCTTTAAACATCCATGCAGTTTTCGTCGGCTCTTTGCCATTTCTGTTCATTCTTTCAACTGCTACATATGGAGTTTTCCGCAATCCATACACGATTTCTCGATAAAAGCTTATTGGTCTTCTGTTTCCAATCAGGTCAATATCTCCGATATATGCTAATCTTTCTGGATAGATACTTGTGAAGTTTTCTTTTCCATCATAATGGAAAATTCCAACACCCGCCTCCCCAATATAGTCATATCCGGTCCATGTAAAATCACCTATCACATGGTTATTATTTTTTACCCAATTCCATAAGTGAAAGATATCTGCAGGATATGTTTCTGTACCTAGTACCGCTTTATTCGGATGACATTCTTTTTCCAATTCATATCTTCCGCTCAAATAATTCAGTCCAATGATGTCGCAGCTCTGATTGCATTCTTCCAATGCTTCACTGACTAATGGGTGTTTTGCAAAATAATCTCCTTTTTCTCCATACATCATGCTCATAAAGGTATTTAATGCATTGGAGCCTTGATTATTTCCTCCAGAGCTCTGTGTACTGTCAAATTTTTCGGTCATTTCCTTCATGATTACTTTCAGTCTTGCTCCTGCACAATTTAAAGCATTTAACGCATTCAAAGTATATCTTGTCTGGTCTAATTCGTGAAATAAATTACATAGTTTTCTATTCACATATGCACCTTGTTTTGTTCCTGCTTCTGATATTTCATTACCCACACAATACATAATTACAGACGGATGATTATAATCTTTCTCTACCATATATCTAATCCAATCCTCTGCTTCTTCGTGAAATACATCAGCAAAATCATATGTATTCTTGTGCCTATCCCATACATCACTCAATTCATCCATTACCAGAATACCATATCGATCGCATGCATCTAACATCGTTTTGCCCATTGGATTATGAGAACTTCTAATTGCATTAAAGCCGGCTTCCTTTATTTTTCTGCAGCGATAATCCTCTGCTTCAACAAAAGTTTCCGCTCCGATAATGCCATTATCATGATGGATGCAGGTTCCACGAAGTTTCACGTTTTTTCCATTTATGAGTACACCATTCTTTGAAGTAATCACCACTGTTCTGATACCAAAATCAATACTTTGACAGTCCATGCACTCATCATTCATGAACACCGTAATCTTGCATTCATATAAAAATGGATTTTCCACACTCCATTTTAAAGGTTGTTCAACCGGAATATACATGTGCACTTTTTCTTCATTAGAAATCATACTGATTTCCTGTCGCTCTGATGAAATAATTTTTCCTTGCTCTAATACTTCAAATGTGCATGTCGCCATTACCATATTATTACAGGATCTTTTTATAATGCTTGTCATCTCAAGCTGTGCCATATCATCCGAAAGATACTTTGTTGTTATTTTGGTAGCATTATTTTTAACATATACGCAATTACCTATCCATAAATTTACATCTCGATAGATACCTGTACCAGTATACCATCTGCTATTCGGCTGTCGGCTATTGTCAACTTCCACCTTTATTATGTTTTCTCCCTCATAGAAAAGTAATCCTGTCAGATTGATTGTAAATCCCACATATCCATTCTGATTCTTACGTTCCAAAAAACCATTTACCCAGACAGTACTGATTCCATAAATCCCCTCAAACTCTATGAGAATATCATTGTCTTTCCATTCCTTTTCCAGAGTGAATTTTTTCTCATATACATACTTTCCGCCTTGATAGAATCCGCTCTGTGCTCCTGCTGGCGCCTCTTTATCTCTTTTTTCACGAATCATTGCATCATATGGAAGATCAACTTTTATTGCATTATTCATTCCATAAAATGCTTTTAATTTTGATTCACTCGATTCTTTTTCAAATGTCCAGTCTTTATTAAAATTAATTTGCTTCATGAATACTCATTTCCTTTTTTTCATCCAATTTTTTATTTGCTTTCTCTACACTCAGGAATCCTATAATTACAGTAATCACAATTCCTAAGATAAATGGATATGTAATATACAAATTAAAAATCATGTTGATGGCACTCTCAGTCTGTACTGCTGCTGTACCTACATAGCCGCCCGCTTCCAATAACCATCCAACTGCTGCTGTACCAATTCCACCACCAACTTTTACTCCCACAGAAGAACAACTAAACATCATTCCATCAATACGTGCACCTTTTGTTCGATATGTATAACCGCTGATTTCTGCAATCAGTGCATTTAGTGTTCCAGTTAATGAACCCGCAAAGATGCCTTTCACAAACATGACAATCAGCATAAGAGTAAGATTTCTTTGCATCGCAGCATATATCAATATGATTCCAAGTAAATCACTTACTACAAATCCCCAGAAATTAACCTTCTGCATACTTCCTGTCTTTTTAACAAGTATTGGTGTAAAGATTAACGCGATGATAACTGGGAACATTTTCATCATTGAAAAAATACCAAGCAATGATCCATCTCCCATAACATTTGTCATGAAGAAAATGCCTGACCCTGTAGTTAGGTTACTCATAAAGTAGTAAACAACATAAAGGACTAATATCAGCACATAATATTTATTCTGGAATAGTAGCTTGATAGATTCCCATAAAGAGAGATTGTCGTTACTATTTTCTACTTTCTCCTCCTCATCTGCACCATCAATTTCATGTACACATAAACAACTGATTGTATTTACAACCAAGCCAATGACTGCACATATGATTGCCACCATTCTCCATCCTGATGCCCCACCACCAAAGGCATCTACAGTTTTTGTCACTGCAAATCCCATGACAATATTCGTAGCTACTGCAAACATAAATCTAAATGAGCCTAGCTGCACTCTTTCGTTTTTATTCTTTGTAATCAGTGCAGACAGAGCAGCATATGCGATTCCATTTGCTGTGTAAAATACTGCATTTAAAACAGTATAAAAAATGAAGAAATAAGCATACTGTGCAACTTCACTGAATCCACTTGGAACAGAAAACAGTAATACCAAGCAAAGTGATACTCCAAACTGTGCATATAGCATCCATGGTCTGGCTTTACCTAGCTTCGATTTCGTCTTATCAATCATATTGCCAAAAATAACATCTGAGATACCATCCAATGCCTTGGATATCAGCATTAATGTACCAATGATACCAGTATTTAATCCCAAAACACTTGATAGATAAAGTAATACAAAACTAGATACTAATCCATAACTACAATTCGATGCCAAATCCCCTGCCCCATATGCTATCTTTTGATGTAGCTTTAAATACCTCTTTTCATTTTGTTCCATTTGAAATGACCTCCCTTAAATAATCATATTTATTAATGTATTATCATAATAAGCAATTTCTTGTTTAAATAATATGTCAAATATGTTAATATCGTATTGTAGTCTTATCATATTCGTGAATGAGGTAATCATGGGATCAAATCAGCATATTATACAAAATATTATAAAAAGCCAAAATGGAACAAGTGCCAGCAATTCAATTATCGAAATACTCGCTCCCTTACAATTTACGTTAGCGAGTTGTACTTTAGACAAGCAGCAGTCATACGTTAATTTTCTCTTAGCATCTCCAAAAGATTCTTTTTACTATCATTTTTCTACCTTATCTGAAATACGTAATTTTAATAGCAGACCTTCTCATCATCACAATTATTATGAGCTCCTTATCGTTCTAGATGGAGAAGTGAAACAAAAGATCGAAGGCATAGAATATATTTTTCATACAGGAGATTGCTGTCTGATGAATCGTAATATTTATCATAAAGAAATGTTTACAGCAAATGCAAATGTCTTATTTATTGGATTATCTGAAGAATTAGTTACTATTATTACTTCACAATCGAATCCCATGTATTTTTCGGATATTGAAATTCCTTCCCAAAATCCTATTCTTTCCTTTATGATTAATAATTTACATCATTCTACAACCAAAGAATACCTTTACTTTACGCCTGCAATTACAAATACAAAATGGTTTAACTATCTTCATGAATGTACCGACCAAATTTTACGGGAGATCATGTATCCATCTTTAGGGTCAACTTTTCTTATCAACGGCTTGATTTTGGGAATTATAAATTACTTATCTGACACTTCTGTTTTTCATCTATCTCCGATAAAGGTAGCTACAGATCCTGATTATTTATTATTTTCTCGTATCACCTATATCATGGAAGATACCTACGGCAGAATCACCAGACATGAATTAGAAAAAAAACTAAATTACAGCGGAAATTACTTGAATTTAATCACGCAAAAATATTCAGGAATGTGTATATTTGATTATGGAATGAAATATTGCATGAAGCGTGCAGCAGATTTACTTACGAATTCTAATCTTTCAATATCCGATATTATGAACGATTTACGTTTTAATAATGCTACACATTTTTATAATTGTTTTAAGAAAGAATACGCTCTAACTCCCAAACAATATCGACTTAAGAATAGTTCCAAGGATTAACCTTGTATACAATTTTATACGCCATGATAAAAAAACACAGCCCAGAAAACTGGACTGTGTTTTTTAAAGTCTATTTGACAAAATTATTTGTTTGCAATTGCTGCCTGAGCTGCTGCTAATCTTGCGATTGGCACACGGAAAGGTGAGCAAGATACATAGTCAAGACCAATCTTGTGGCAGAATTCTACAGATGTAGGATCTCCACCGTGCTCTCCACAGATACCGATGTGAAGTTTTGGATTAACTGGTTTACCAAGTTTGATAGCAGTCTCCATAAGTTTTCCAACACCGTTCTGGTCAAGTCTTGCAAATGGATCACTCTCGAAAATTTTGCTGTCATAGTAAGCGTTTAAGAACTTACCAGCATCATCACGTGAGAAACCAAATGTCATCTGAGTTAAATCGTTTGTTCCGAAGCAGAAGAAGTCAGCTTCAGCAGCGATTTCGTCAGCTGTAAGAGCTGCTCTAGGAATCTCGATCATTGTACCAACTTCGTATTCCATCTTAACGCCAGCTGCTGCGATTTCAGCGTCTGCTGTATCAACAACAACTTTCTTAACGAATTTAAGCTCTTTGATTTCACATACAAGTGGAATCATGATTTCAGGTTTGATTGTCCAGTCAGCGTGTGCTTTCTGTACGTTGATTGCTGCACGGATAGCAGCTTTTGTCTGCATTGCTGCGATTTCTGGATATGTTACAGCAAGACGACATCCTCTGTGTCCCATCATTGGGTTGAACTCTTTGAGTCCTTCGATAAGAGTCTTGATAGCTTCTACAGATTTGCCCTGAGTCTTTGCAAGTTTCTCAATGTCAGCTTCTTCTGTAGGTACGAACTCATGAAGTGGTGGATCCAAGAAACGAATAGTAACTGGGCATCCTTCAAGTGCTTCGTATAATTTCTCGAAATCTCCCTGCTGATATGGAAGAATCTTATCAAGAGCTTCTTCTCTTTCTTCTACTGTATCAGAACAGATCATTTCACGGAAAGCAGCGATTCTGTCTTCCTCGAAGAACATATGCTCTGTACGGCAAAGTCCAATACCTTCTGCACCAAGCTCACGAGCTTTCTTTGCATCGGAAGGAGTATCTGCATTTGTACGAACTTTTAATGTTCTGAATTTATCAGCCCATGCCATAACACGGCCGAACTCACCAGCGATTGTTGCATCTACTGTAGCGATTTTGCCATCATAGATGTTACCAGTTGTACCATCGATAGAGATCCAGTCTCCTTCGTGGTATTCTTTACCAGCAAGTGTGAATTTCTTGTTAGCTTCATCCATAGCGATGTCGCCACAACCAGATACACAGCATGTACCCATACCACGAGCAACTACTGCTGCGTGAGATGTCATACCACCACGTACTGTTAAGATACCCTGAGCTGCTTTCATACCAGTGATATCTTCTGGAGATGTCT
>CAZTGP010000056.1:0-16895 GCA_964613325.1 uncultured Roseburia sp.
GGGAGATATATGTCAAATAATATGTTAATTAACGAAGATTGTCTTATAGCTATGAAACGTATTCCAAACGAATCAGTTGATATGATTTTTACGGACTTACCATATAATACAACAAATAACGATTGGGATAAACAGCCTATAGATCTATCAGCTCTTTGGAAAGAATATGACCGAATCATAAAGCCTAACGGCTGTATTGCTCTATGGGCGCAAGCTCCATTTTCTCACATTCTTGCAGCAAGTAACAGCAAAGAATATCGCTACGAGTGGATAATCGAAAAAACTCGTGGGACAGGTCATCTAAATGCTAAAAAGATGCCGATGAAGGTACATGAAACAATCCAGATTTTCTATAAGAAATTGCCTGTTTATAATCCGCAAATGACTACAGGACATAAACCAGTACATAGCTATACAAAACATACGGATGATGGTAGTAATTATGGAATTACAGAATCAAGTAGAAGTGGTGGAGGAAGCACAGAAAGATATCCGAGAGATGTTCTTACTTTCAAATGGGACACACGAGAATTATCATATCATCCGTGTCAAAAGCCACTGGAAGCCTGTAAGTACTTCATTAAGACCTATACTAATATAGGAGATACTGTTTTAGATTCCTGTATGGGTTCAAATACGACAGGTATTGCCTGTGAAGACCTTCAAAGAAAATATATAGGGATTGAGAAAGATCCTGATATTTTTAAAACAGCTGTTGAAAGGATAAAACATCGCCGAGAAATAATCGAAGAGCTTTTTCAAACAACTAAAGACTGGGAGGAAGATGGCTTGTTATGAATGATTATCATAAGTTAGAAAATGACATTTGGAATAATGGTTTCAGTCATGCTTATGCTTGTTGGGCTTGCAATCATCGTGGTTTTGCAAGAATGAAGAAAAATGAACGAAAAAGAGCTAAACAAAAGATCAAAATGCAAGTTCGAAAACAAATAAAGGAGGAATTATATGAATAAAAGGCAAGCTAAAAAACTAAATAAAGCAAGTAATCAAATATTAAAGACGTATTTGCAACCAAATTGGGAAAATACAAAACGTCTGCGTGAAGAAATAAGAAACTATACAGCTCGCCAGAAAGCTCTCACAACAGTAGAAATTCTAAAAACAATAGGAATTCTGAAAAGACAGTACAGAAAAGGGATCGTCTGTGATACAGAAGCAATAAAATCAGATTTTGAGACTATTGGAAAAGATTTTCCCATCTAAGTATCAGTGTAATAACAACCATTAATTTATTCAGAAAGGAAAAACCCATGAATATAAATATTTTATATCATAATGATAAATTAAATAAACTCGGTTTTGTTGGAGGCAACAAGAGTGACTGGATCGACCTTTATGTAGCTGAAGATGTTGATCTTAAAGCAGGAGAATTCAAGATAATTAGCCTTGGAGTTTCAATGAAACTTCCTGATGGGTACGAAGCTCATATCGTACCTCGTAGTTCAACGTTTAAGAAGTTTGGAGTGATTCAGACTAACCATATGGGGGTCATTGATAATTCTTATTCAGGAGATAATGATATTTGGGGTATGCCGGTATATGCTACAAGAGATGTACATATCAGTCTTAATGATAGGCTTTGTCAGTTTCGAATTGAGAAAAAGCAGCCAAATATCGAGTTTTGTGAAGTTGACCATTTGTCAGATGTTAACAGAGGCGGTTTTGGAAGTACTGGAAAGTAAGAGAATTTGCCGAAAGGAGCAAAAAAATGAGAATAACATTGAAAAAGAAACTAATAGCATTATCAATACTACCAGTATTGCTTGCATCTATAATAATCACAGTAACAAGCGTAAGTAAGCTTTCGACGTCTATTGAGAATGAATACGCAAACACCCTCAAAACAGCAGCAGAAAGCTACAATGCTGTGCTTAATGAAACAGATGGCGATTATTTGCAGGGTGAAGCAGGGAATATACTTAAGGGCGATAAAAATCTATCTGATCCGGATACTATATATGAAACAGTTGATTCTTTAAACAATGCAACGGGAATTGAATATACTTTGTTTTATGGCGATACAAGAATGACAACAAGTATCACAGATACAGCAGGAGCAAGGCTTGTTGGTACAAAAGCATCTGACGAAGTCAGTAGTGAATGTCTAAAAGGTGGAAACGACTATCATTCTTTCAAAACATATATCAACGATATAAGATATGCAACATATTATATTCCTCTAAAAAATTCAGATGGAAATATTGTGGGAATGGTATTTGCTGGAAAACCATATACAGATGCATACAATACTATTATCTCAGCTATTATTTCTCTTATTTCAATAAGTGCTGTAATTCTTATTATCTGTATTATTGCTGCAGCTATCATTGCAAACAATATCTGCAAGAAAATTAATTCTTCCGTAAATGCTGTTAAAACAATGGCAGGAAAAGACTTAACAGGAAAAATTGAAGTTACCGGAAATGATGAACTAACGGATATGGGTAATGAACTTGTATCTTTTAAAAATTCTTTAAAAAATTCTTTGTCTGAGATAGGAAAAGAATCAGGAAATCTTCAGGCAACATCAAAAAGCTTATCAGAAATGTCAGGTACATCAGCTGATACGTCTGCTAATATTTCACAGGCAATGACAGATATTGCCAAAGGAGCAGTATCTCAGGCTGAACAGCTTACAGATGCTACAACAGAAGTAGTAAATATTTCAGAAGCACTTCAGAGTATCAATACAGATATGCAAAATCTTGCCGAAAGTTCTTCTATTATGAAAGATATTTCTACAGAATCAGCCGGATCAATTAATGAACTTGTTGAAGCAGACAAAAAGACAAATGAAGCTCTCTCTTTTGTAGAAACATCGGTAACAGATACTAAGAATTCTGTTGAAAAGATTCAGTCGGCTACTAAGTTAATTTCTGAAATCGCAAGTCAGACAAACCTTCTTTCTCTTAACGCTTCAATAGAAGCAGCAAGAGCAGGTGATGCAGGAAAAGGATTCGCGGTAGTTGCTGAAGAAATAGGAAAGCTTGCAGAACAATCAGCAGAATCAGCAAAAGAAATAAAGATAATATCAGAGAATCTCAAAAATGATTCTGATAAGACCGTAGATAATGTATCAGAAACACTTACTACTGTATCAAAGCAGAAAAAGATACTTCAAACAACAGTGGAAGCATTTGCTGAAATTCAGAAAAATACTGAAAGCATACTTGAAAAAGTTAATATCATTGTTAAAAATACAGAAAATTGCTCTACCTCATGTGCGAAAGTACAGGATACTATATCAAGCTTGTCAGCAATATCTGAGGAAAATGCGGCTGGATGCGAAGAAACGACAGCTTCAATGGAAACACTTGGACATATTAATGGAGAAATAGCTAACTCAGCTAAGGCACTAAAAGATTTATCATCTAAATTAGATGTACTGGTTAAAGAATATCAACTAGAAAAGAGATAAAAAATGACTAAATTTCAAGCAATTAAGCAGCTAAAAGACAAAGGCTATACAGTTATATACAAAGACGGTCTTATATACTTTTCAGAAGTTCATAGCGTAGAAGATGCTCGCGCAGCAGTCAAAGAAATAGGTTATGACGAAAGTTGGGGTGTTGGGAAAATCAAAAGTGATAGTTTTTCTCATAGTGAAGTAGTATCGGACGAAGAAATCTAAAAGTCAAAAGTAGTAAAAAAAGGAAATATTAGCAGCAAACTATACTAAAGGTGTATAATATACATACAATAAAATAAAGGAGAATTTTTATGAGTGAATTAGAAAATCAGGAATACAGTGAAGAGCAGGAAGAAATTCAAGAAGAAAAAGCAGGAGAAACAAAGGAAGAAAAGTTTCAGAGACTTGGCTCTATACGAATGTCAAAGACACTTCATGCTATTTCGCAGCTTGGAAATCTAAGCAATACAAGTACATACGCATACTCACAGGATCAGGTTAATAAAATGTTTGCCACTTTGGAGAAGAAGATAGCAGATACTAAGGCTAAGTTTTCGCCGTCTGAAAAAGAAGACACAGATAGTTTTTCGTTCTAAATAATCAATTAACCAGCCAATATTAGAAAGGATTTTATTTATGAATAAATTAGAAGTAGCAGAAATCAAGAAGCAGTTTAAATACACACAAAATGGTGCAGCTAATCTTAGTATAGACCGTATGAGAGGTTATTATGTTGATGCATCCGGAAATGTTCTTTCGAACTTTAAGCACAATTTTTTGTCTCTTAATGAAGATGAAATGATCAGATGGCTTGATATGTTTAAGAAAGGATTCTGTCCTAATTCAGTAACTAAAGAATTTCCTCTGGAAGAAGAGCAGGCAGGTGGTATTCAGAATAGTCTTCTTAAACTTTGTGATGACGGTCTTAATACAGACGAGATAGCAAAAGCCTTCTTTGAGAAGCTTGCTGAGGCAGATAATCTTGTGCGTAACAGGCTTTATGTACTCGTTCACAATACCTATGATGTCCCTAATAAAAAAGGCGGTGAGTCTGAAGATGTTTATGACTACATTGTTGGATATGTAATGCCTGTAGAACTTGAAAAGCCGGGATTTTCTTTTAATGATGGAGAAAAAGAATTTGAAATGAAGGATACCAGATGGGAGATTAAAGCTCCTGAATTTACTTTCATTTATCCGTCATTTGAGGATAGACAGACAGATATCCATACGCTTACATGCTTTATCAAGAAAGATGAGCCTCATTATACTGAGCTTATCGGTTCTTTCTTTAAGATGGAAAATGTAATCTCTAAGGATGCACAGAAAGAAGCATTTACGATGGCTGTTACATCTGCTATGTCACAGATGCATATTTCTGATAGTGAAAAGGTTGAGGCTATTAAAGCCATTCAGGAAGATGTGGAAAAAAAGACAGAAGATAGAGAAAATCCTGATGATATTGAAATTTCCGTAAGCGATATTAAGACGGTTCTTAAGGAACACAAGTTATCTGATGCAGCCGTGGAAACGTTTGAAACAGTGTATAAAGAGGCAATTCCTGCAGATAAAGTGGCAGCTGGAAGTGTACTTGCGTCTACCACGCAGTATGTGGCAAGTGGCGTAAAAATATCAGTAGATAGGGATATTGCTCCACAAGTTGAGATTAAGCATATTGACGGGCAGGATTATATTACTATTCCGGTATATGAAGGTGGTATTGAGGTTAACGGGGTGGTTTTATAATGGTGCAGAAGATGCTTATGGTTAGATGTGTTAACAGCTCTTGTATCTCTGAAAATACAGTTGTTGGAGGGCTTCTTACTTATAACCAGCTACTGATTTTTGGAGATAATAACGAAGACCTCTCAAATTGGGCGAAATGGTATTCGCCAGATAAAAAGATAGTTTTCTCTGATGTAGCTGGAAATGTTGTATCATTTTTTCTTTATAAAGTTTCAGACAGTAAAGAATACATTGTTGAGTATTTATATGGCCTTTGGAAAAAAGCAAGTCAATTTCCTGTAATAAAAAAGAATCCATGGGAAAATAAAAAATTTCAAAAGCTTCTAAAAAAAATAGATTTTGAGAAAGCTACATATTTCATTGTCAAAACGCAATAAGAAAGGAAAAAATATGACGGATAAAGAGATAATCAGGCTGCTTGTAAGAAGTTCAATTGCATATGCAAAAACAAGAAATATATTACAAAAAGAAGCGGAAAGTAACCCTGCTGTAAGGACTGTTTTTGCTGAAATTCCAAAAATTAATGATATTCAGGATGTAATAGCACTGGAAAAGCTTGCAGGTAGCAATATTAATGTAAGTACAGTTAATTCTTTGGAAGATGTCAAAAATAATATGTAAGGAAGGAACTATTTATGTTTGATATAAAGGTGCCAGATGATATTAAAGACTTTCTTGAAATAGAAGACTGTTCTGATTTTAACGAAGATTCATATTTCAAAACAAAGGATATGGATGATATTTACAACAGTATTCTTCGTATGAAATATGTAACAGATGAACTTCATAAGAGAGGTCTTAATTATCTCAATTCTACAATTCTTTATGGTGTTCCCGGAACTGGAAAAACTACTTTTGCAAGGTATATGGCATATAAGCAGAATAAGCCTCTTGCATATGTGCTTTTTTCAAAAATGGTAAATGGAGTGTTAGGAAATACGGCGAATAATATCAGTAAGATATTTCGTTTTATGGCTGATACAGAGTGTGTATTCCTCTTTGATGAAATTGACTGCGTAGCGATTAAAAGAGGCACGGAATCGACTGCTACAGGTGGAGAATTATCAAGAATAACAATCACCATTATGCAGGAAATGGATTACTATCGGTCGCATCAGATTAAATCATTTTTTATTGCTGCAACAAACAGAGTGGATATTCTTGATCCGGCATTGTTATCGAGATTTTCAATTCAGCATGAAGTAAAGCCTTTGAAAAACGAGGAAAAAGAAAGATATTTAAGGCTCGTTCTTAATAATGCAGATATCCCGGCTGAAGAAGACAATATTGAAGATTACTGTGCTGAGAATTCGCTTCTTACACAACGCAATATTGAAGCGGATGTAGTAAGATGTGCTGCAAAATGGATAGATAATGGTGGTCTGTTTAAGCTTGATCACATCAAGGACGAAATCTGAGAACTTGCAGAGGTATAAGAGAAGAAAGGTTTTGTTGCACTAAATACGCTAATGGTGTATACTAAGAAGTAGAAAGCTACCTGCATTAATTAATATTGGTAGAAAGATATTTGTGTCCGAAAGCAGATATCTTGTGGAATCATAACCACAATAAAAAACGTGTAGTGTATCGGAACTTTAACGCTGCTGCGGACAGCCTTAAAAATCGCAAAATATACTATTACACGTTGCAAATCAGTTTTTGCAACGTGTAAATCAGTATTTGTAACGTGTTTATTTCTTCCATTATTTGTTTTTGCGGATTTTTATATTCGATTTTGGCAAATAATTTGGGTGGGGCATATTTTTTTCCAATCTGCTTTTGTAACGATAAAAACCTGTATATCAGGAGCAGACAGCTTCTTGCCTAGTAGGTTTTAAGAACTATCGGCTAGGCAACCTTTCTAATAATAACCTTTTAGGAGGCTTAATTTGAAAAAGAAAATAGTTTTAATTGTACTATTATCGTTATGTTTAACGGGATGTGTTCCAACTACTGCTGGAAAACCCACTCCAATAAATATTAGTGGTACGGAAAGTTCAATAAATAGTAATACACCTGTAGAGGGAAAAACATCTGAGAATATTATAGTAAAAGATAGTAGTTCAGATGTTGCGAGTACTGAAGTAAGTAAAGAAATAGATATAACAGCAAGTGATAATTCTATTTTGGAAAATAAAATAAATGATATTTCAGACAAAATATCAGACGAAAAATAGCCTACAAAAAGGCTATTTTTTTGTATCTATAAATACACAGATGGTGTATAATAAGAAATACAGAAACTAACAAAAAATGCAAAGAAAGGAGAAAAAATGAGTTTTGTTCCGCTTCATGTACATACTGAGTACAGTATGTTAGATGCAATGAATAAAATAAAAGATTACGTAAAAAGATGCAAAGAGCTTGAAATAAATAGTACCGCAATAACCGACCATGGTGTAATGTATGGTGTTATAGATTTTTACCATGCCTGTGAAAATGCGGGGATAAAGCCTATTCTTGGCTGTGAAGTGTATGTAGCTCCTAAGTCAAGGCTTGAAAAAGACACACATAACAGATATAACCACTTAATCCTACTGGCTGAGAATAATGAAGGCTATTATAATCTGTCACAGATTTGTTCGGAAGGCTTTGGTGATGGATTCTACTATAAGCCCCGTGTAGATGATGAGATTCTTCAGAAATATCATAAAGGTATCATTTGCCTATCTGCTTGTCTTGCTGGAAGAGTGCAGAGCTATCTTATTAAGGATGATTATGAGAGAGCAAAAAAAGAAGCATTAAGGTATAGAGATATTTTTGGTGCAGATAATTATTTTTTGGAACTTCAGGATCATAAGCTCCCTGAAGATTCAGATGTAATACAAGGTCTTCTAAGAATACATAATGAAACCGGAATTCCTGTTGTAGCAACCAATGACACGCATTATACAAAGAAAGAAGATATGGAAGCGCATGATATGCTTCTGTGTATTCAACAGGAAAAATTCTTTGATGATGATACCCGTATGAGAGATACAAACGGGCAGTATTATCTTAAATCAGAAGAAGAAATGAGGGAACTGTTCAAATACATTCCCGAAGCCGTTGATAATACACAAAAGATTGCTGACAGATGCAATGTTACAATCAAATTTCATGAGACAAAAATGCCTCAATATCCAACCGGAGAACTTACTGCGTGGGAATATCTAAATAAACTTGCTGATGAAGGCTTTAAGGAAAGATATAAGGATTATTCTGAAGAAGATAGAATTGATATTCGTAAACAGCTCACCTATCAACTGTCTGTTATAAAGCAGATGGGATATGTTGAATATTTTCTTATTGTGTGGGACTACTGTAATTGGTGTAGAGATAATGGTATTCCAGTCGGGCCCGGTAGAGGAAGTGCTGCTGGCTCATATGTAACTTACTGTATCGGAATTACAAATATTGAACCTAGACAGTTTACACTGCAGTTTGAGAGATTTCTTAATCCTGAAAGAGTATCAATGCCTGATATTGACGTCGATTTCTGTATGCGAAGAAGACCTGAAGTAATTGAACATGTAAAGGAAGTATACGGAAAAGATAACGTTGTACAGATAATCACATTTGGAACAATGGCGGCAAGAAGTGTTCTTAAAACAGTAGGCAAGTATCTAGGATATCCTTATGCATTTTGCAATAACCTTGCTAATTTCATTCCAAAGGAAGTAGGAATGAATCTTACTAAAGCGGTGGAGCAAAATATAGAATTTAAGGAATATCTTGAAAAAGATGCTGATGCAAAAAGAATCTTTGATATTTCATTGAAGCTTGAAGGATTGCCTAAATCTACCGGAACTCATGCCGCAGGCGTAATTGTATCAGATAGACCAGTTAAGAAATATATCCCCCTGGCAAGAACAGCTGATGGGACAGGAATTGTATCTCAGTTTACCATGACTGCTGTTGAAGAACTTGGACTTCTTAAAATGGATGTGCGAATTGTTCGCTAACGAAACACTCCAGAGATGGAAACAAGTTAGCGGAGCAAGGAAATGAAATATTAGAGTACAGTTGGTACAAAAGTGGTTAGAACCCGCCTGCTGGAAAAGATAAAGTAAAGAACTTGTTTAACTATTAGTTTGATATAGAGTGGTGAAATTCCACTTGAGGAATAAATGTCGATATTCCTACCCTGAGACTCCGACATGCTGTTTATGCTTAATAATAAATGGTATGAAGCTCGGTAAAGTCGGCTGAAAAGAAACCTAAATGGATGAAATATACAAGTAAAATTGGTACAAAAGTGGCTAGTGCCCGCCTGTTTGAAAATATAAAGTAAGAAATAAGGTTACGAAGTAAGTCGGGGGTCCTTAAGATATAATCTTTAAAAAGTAATATGCTTACTCACCAGGAACTGCCGTATGAAAGGCTCGTGATTTAAGACCCCGATGAAAATTGGGTTGTTCCTATCGGAGAACCAATCGTAGTAGTGTTATTGTCCATTGAAACTACTATTTTTATCGCAAAGACGATATTAGTTCTAATTCCATTCGACTAAAGGGAAAAAGAACGGTTGGCGGGTTAAAGGCAGAAGCTAAGTTACTATAATAAAGGATAAAACTAATGGAACAATTGAACCTTGAAAGAAAATGATAAGGCAGTTAAGTGCCAATGATTCTAATAAGTAGGAAATGACTTATGAATTCAAGGGGCAGCAGCCCGTAGTACCAATGAAGATGGCAATAAACCATCAGAGGGAAGGGGCATAGTCGTAAATAGAATATTGTAAGAATAGTTTAATTGTTAAGGTAGCCGTTGAGCGAAACGAACAAACCAATAAAAAGTATCACGGAGGTGATGCCATGGGGACAAAACTTAACAAGGTTCCTTCAAACGAAGCTGAACTGAATAAACTCTTACAAGACATTTATTTACGATGGAACGCCGTGTGCGGTGAAAGTCGCACGCACGGTGTGAAGGAGGGGAAAAGGACACCAAACAGATGAGGCTGTGGTTGTTCCTTACCTATTCCTATTTCTTGGGGCTTCGAACGCTTACCGCCGAAGATGATGCAATAAAGAATATAAAAGAAAACTTCGGGAAAGATATTGATCTTGACCATATCAACCTTGCTGATAAAAATGTCTATGACTTTATAAGTCAAGGTAATACGGACGGGGTTTTCCAGCTTGAATCTGCTGGTATGCAGGATTTTATGAGAAAACTAAAACCATCATGTATTGAAGATATGATAGCTGGAGTATCGCTTTACCGTCCCGGTCCCATGGACTACATTCCGACATATATAGAAGGCAAACAGAATCAAGAAAGTGTTGTATATGATTGCCCTCAACTTGAACCAATTTTGAAGCCTACATACGGATGCATTGTGTATCAGGAACAGGTAACGCAAATTGTTCGTGACCTTGCTGGATATTCAATGGGTGCGGCAGATAACATTCGTAGAGCTATGTCAAAAAAGAAGCAATATGTTATTGATGCTGAACGAGAAATATTTGTAAACGGAAGTAAGGAAAAGGGAATTGAAGGAGCAATAAAGCATGTAGGTATTAGCAGTACTGTAGCAAACCGGATTTATGATCACATGGTTGATTTTGCTAAGTACGCATTTAATAAATCCCACGCTGCTTGCTATGCTGTCATTTGTTATCAGACTGCTTGGCTTATGACATACTATAAGACAGAATACTGGGCTGCAACAATGACTTCTGTTATTGAAAATGCTGACAAGTTAACGGCATACATTCAGTCAGTTAAAGCGGCCGGAATAGTTCTTAAAGCTCCTGATATAAACAAGTCCACTAATGTTTTTATTGCAGAAAAAAATGGAGATATCTTATATGCATTATGTGGAATTAAGGGAATATCAGAAGATATAGCATCCATTATTGTTAAAGATAGGAATGAATATGGACTATACAAAGATTTCGCTAATGCGCTGGATAGGCTTTCATTAATAGGTGTCGATAAATCCGGTATTGGTAATCTTATTTTAACAGGAGCATTTGATAGTTTTGACGGTAATCGTAATCAAAAATACTCAATCTATGAAAAATACCTTGCTAATATCAAAAAAGAAAGTAAGACCAGTATTCCGGGGCAGATGTCATTATTCGATATGGCGGATATGGGAAATATCTCAAAAATTGATTTTCCTGATATTGCAAATTTTTCAAGCGATATGAAACTCGAAAATGAAAAAGAAGCATCGGGCGTGTATATATCAGGGCATCCTCTTGATAGCAAAAAAGCTTATATCAATAAATATAGTAATGTAAAAACTACTGATTTTATCTCTGATAGTGATGACGTATCTGATATTGTACTTCATGATGAACAAAAGATATCAATTGTATGCATGGTTACGAGAGTAATGCAAAAATACACAAAAAAATCTGAGCTAATGGCGTTTATAACGATAGAAGACTTGTATGGAAGTGTTGATGGAGTTATTTTTCCTAAAACATATAAAGATTGTCGTGAGACTATTAAAGAAGATGCAAAGATACTCTTAATAGGGCATGTATCGCTGAGCGATGATAAAGCAGCCTCAATAATAGTTGATAAAGTAGTATTGCTTGATAATCTTCCGATTACTATGTGGATCCAGTTTATAAACAATAATGATTTTACTGCTAATAAAAATATCCTCGATAAGTATTTTTCATCCGGAAAAGATGATGTGATTATATATCTGAAGAATGAAAAGCAGAAAAGCATCAGAAGGCATTGTATCAATATTGAAGAAAGCGCTATTAGTAAAATAGAAGCACAGTTTGGTAAAGAGAATGTAATCACGAGAGTATAAGGAGTTTTATGACAAAAAAATATCATTCAAAGAAAAGAAAAACTCAATCATCATATTATTTGCTAATATTCGTGTTAATTGCTGCTGTTCAGCAAGTGATTGGTTCAAAGGAATACTACCATGCTGGTGAACTACCACGAAGCTAAAGACTTCGTGGCTTCTCATAAAGTAGCTGTAGCAACTAACAGATATTTTACACCTGCTGCAAAAAAGCTTGCTGAGGCTAATCATGTTGAGCTTTGGGACAGGGACTATTTTTGGAAAAGATGAGAAACTACTGAGTCAAAATAACAAAACACAAAAGAGGATGTTTTTATGAGTACAATCTGTGATATTTGTAAAACAAAAATGCCGTTTATGGCTAAAGTATATAAGCTTGCTGATGGCACTGTTCTATGCAACAAGTGTCATTCTATTATTCCTTCTTATATGGAAGAATCCGCCCAAACTTTGTGGAATAATACTTTGTATTGGGAATTTGTTAAATATACGAAATATGCTCAAAAAGCATATGAGTCTATATTTAGCGAAACTGCCAATTATAAAAGCATCCATATTGATGCCAAAAATGGATTATTTTACATAGCCGATCAAAAGAATAAGCTTATACTTGATATGAAATATATAGACAAATTTTCTATATCTGTAGAAAAACCACATCTGGTAACAAATATAATTGGTTCATGGAAAAATGTACACGGTTCAATCGCTGTTATGTTAGAAATGATGCAGCCCTTATTTAAAACAGATATAGTTTTATCAAGCGATACAATATTAAAATCAGACTTTGCAAACGGGAAATACGAATATCAATTGCCGGATAAAGCGTCAAAATTTCAGCAGATCATGATATCAGCTTATCAACGAAAGATTCAGGCCATAGAAGAATATAAACGCACAAGAGGATATGCGAGTTTTGCTCAAAATGAGAAAAGAACTGGTTTCGGTAATAAAGAACCACCAATAAGTATATTAGAAAAAGCAAAAACTCTTTTCATGTTTGATGATATGGATATTAATGAAATCACTATGAATATGCTGAAAAAGCAGCGGAATAGACTATTAAAAACATATCATCCTGATGAAGGAGAAACGAATAGTGACAGTTATGTGCAAAAGATAAATAATGCTTATGATGTATTATGTAAGCATATTAATGGGTAAATTTATGAAGAATATAAAAGAAAAGTTAAATACAGATTCAAGTCTGTATTTATTCAAAAAACCTCTTGTTAATATCGATGATATATATTATAAAGTTAATGTCTATATGAGTCTTAATAATATGCAAGAATTAACAAAAGATGAGTGCTATGAATTGTATTATCTCTTACGCGATATATCAGGAACTCATCAAGGCGCAATGCTTATTATAAGTATGATGCGTGATAATCCAGTAAGAGCAAAAAACTATTTTTCAATACTTTTTTCAGTATTATGTTAAGAAAAAAGCGGTCTTCGAAAGAGGGCTGCTTTTTCTATAGCAAAAAATACTCTTTTGGTGTATACTATATATATACAAGGAGTATTTTATGTGGACAATAAAAAATAAAAGCGGAGATTTTAGTCAAATTGCAAAAGAAAATAATATATCTCCAATCGTGGCAAGACTCATGGTTAATAGAGATGTTACAGATTATAATGCATATTTGCATCCATCTCTTTCTCAGATGCACAACCCAAAGTTGCTTCCGGGAATTGATAAAGCTGCGGATATTATAAAAAAGAAGATAAAAGAGAATAAAAAGATCCGTATCATAGGAGATTATGACGTAGATGGTATATGCTCATCGTTTATTCTTTATACAGGTCTAAAAAAGTATGAAGCGGCAGTTGATATAGTACTTCCTGAAAGACTAAAAGATGGCTATGGTTTAAATAAAGAATTGATTAAAAATGCAAATAATGAAGGAATAGATACTATCCTTACCTGTGATAATGGAATAGCAGCAAAAGAGCAGGTAAATTATGCAAATGATTTAGGAATGACTGTAGTAATAACTGACCATCACGAAGTCCCATTCGTTTTAAATAATGGTAAAAAAGAATATCAGATACCAAACGCATCTGCAGTAGTTGATCCGAAGCTTCCAGATAGCACATATCCCTTTACGGAAATATGTGGAGCGGTAGTAGCTTATAAGTTTTTACAGGTGTTATTTGGAACGTTAGATAATGAAATCCTGCGTTATTTAATACCTTTTATTGCAATAGCAACGGTATGTGACGTTATGCCCCTTCAGAATGAGAATAGGGCAATTGTAAAGATAGGGCTTGATAGAATAAAAGCAACAAGAAATAGCGGTCTTGCAACTCTTATTAGCGTTAATGGCCTTGATGATAAAGAAATATCGTGTTATCACGTAGGTTTTGTATTAGGGCCATGCATCAATGCATCAGGAAGAATAGGAACAGCAAGAGAAGCATTAGATTTATTTTTATGTGAAGATGAAAATGAATGTTTACAAAGAGCAAAAGCTCTTGTAAAAACGAATGAAGAAAGAAAAGATTTGACAACAAAAGGATTGGAAAATGCCATTGATATAGTAAATAATAGTGCGATTAAAGACGATAAAGTGTTGGTAATTTATTTACCGGATTGTCATGAATCAATAGCTGGTATCATAGCAGGAAAAATTAAAGAAAGGTATAATAAACCTACTTATGTACTAACAAAAACTAAAGATGGTATAGTTAAAGGCTCTGGAAGAAGTATAGAAAAATATGATATGTTTGAGAAATTAAATGAATGTAGAGAACTTCTTGATAAATTTGGAGGGCATAAAGGAGCGGCCGGTCTTTCTCTTAAAGAAGAGAACATATCTTTATTAAGGGATAAACTTAATAAAGATTGTGGCCTTAATGATGAAGATTTAGTTTTGAAGGTAGCAGGTGACATGATTCTTCCTATTGATTATGTAACAACAAATCTTTCTGAAGAATTATCTGTTATGGAACCGTTTGGTAATGGCAATCCTAAACCATTGTTTATGGCTAAAGATATTTCTATAACCGGTATTAAGTGTATAGGAAAAGAAAAGCAGTATAGAAGAATCTCTGTTGAATCAGACAAAGGAACTAAATATTGCTCATTATATTTTGGAAATGGTCAAGAATTTGATGATTATTTACTGCATAAATATAGTGAAGAGTTCGTTAAGGATGTTTATAAAGGAATAGAGGTACCGGGTATAGATTTCAGTATAGCGTATTATCCTGATATCAATGAATTCAGAGGTATTAGATCTGCTCAAATTATGATAGAAAAATTTTGTTGAGAATATTGCTTTTTTTATATGCTTATGGTATATTTATTTTATAAGTTACCAACTTTCTTTCGTCAAAAACAAGACAGTTACCCATACTAAGAGGGGCTGTCTTTTTTTTGTTATATAAAACAGCGTACCGCTGTTAACTATTATTGTATCGAACCCGCTCAACCTTCGGTACCCACGATAAGTGGCTTTTTCAAAAGATGCCACCTAACGGGAGGGGTATCTGAGGATAAAAATATGAGTAACAAAGACATTTTATTAAGAAAAGAAATTGAAAGAAAGTTATCTTTTCTATGTGAAGAAGAGATAGCTATTCACTCAGGAGACCATGCTAATACATTTCATATTGCTGTAAGCGATAGAGATATGCTTAGCAGACAGAAAGAGGAACATTTAAGATTTGTTTCTTCTTTTACATCAAAAAAGATATTTGATGCTGCAATCTATTCTTTTGTTGCTGATAATATCGACTATATTGTAAAATGGCTTGAAGATGATTCAGCCAAGGAAAGACTAGAGGAAGAGTATTTTCTTGAAGAGACGGTTGGAAGGGTAGTACTTCCTAATGGTGGAATCAGGACAACTGAGCTTTACCATGTGACACTTCAAAAAAACGATAACAGAACTGGTGCTGCAGAGATGCCATTTGATGTTGTTACTATGTTCCCTTGTCTTTGACAAAAAAAATAACCCCTGGAGATTTATATCTTCAGGGGTTATTTTTATGCTATATATTTTCTTATCTGTTCAAGATATTCTTTGTGCAGGATGTCTTCCGAAAACATTTCATCAGCATCATCACTATTCAAAAAAGCTATCTGCTGCTTTGTTACTATGTACGGCATCCGGGATATGAAACCGGCCGGGATTTCATCTTGCATATTTCTTGCTTTTATTCTTCTTTCGAAGCAGCTTATGCAGTCTTCTACGAGACTTCTTATGCAGTTATATTCAGAGATTGTATCCACCATGTCTCTCAACTTGTCATGTACTATCTCTGTCATTCCTATCGCAATCTTTTTACCGTTTATTTCTGTTTCTGTTCTCATCTATATTCTCCTTATCAGGTTATATTTTATTTGTTTCAAGATTTCCTCTCTTGATATAATTAGTATACACCAAAAGAATATATATTGCAAGTATACACCAAAAAGACTTGCAACTCATGTTCGCTTATGGTATATTTATCTCATAAGTTACAGATTTCTTCGTAAAAATAAGACAGTTACCCAGTATCTATGAGGTAATCGTCTTTTTTTGTTATATAACAAATTTTATAAAGCCTCCGTACCGGGCTATTCATTTATAGCCTACTCTATACGGAGATGGGCTAATTTTCATTTCTCAAGAAGAGAAAGAAAGGAGTCCATCATGACTCAGAACATTAACCTCGCATCACTTAGACTTGCAGCAGCAAAAAATCCTTATGAATTTATCAAGTTCAGTAAGTACTTCGATACTTACGAGAGAAGATCAAATCAAGGATTAGATGTCAGTATATGCACGAAAGAAGCATATAGACATTTAATGAGGTTACAGGAAACAACAAAGGAAGAGATTTTCTCTACCACAGCTGTTTCAGAAAAAGATATGCAGGATGCATTAGATTCTGTATACGTTGCTATCTGCAGATACACAGAAGCAACATTTTAAGAAAAAAAGACAGCCTTGAAATTTCAGG
>CAZTGP010000057.1:0-16816 GCA_964613325.1 uncultured Roseburia sp.
TTCATAGCTGCTACTAGCATAAAGTCAGCAGGGTATGCATATGTCGCATCCAGACGCACCAATGTAATTTTCTTGTCTTCAAGTGGTTGCCTCAATGCCTCTAATATAGGGCTTTTAAATTCCGTCATCTCATCTAGGAAAAGCACACCTTTCCCCGCCAGTGTAATTTCTCCTGGGCGAGGAATTGTGCCCCCTCCTAGCATTGCTGCTTCTGTAATATTATGATGAGGACTTCGAAAGGGTCTTTTGCGAATCAAGCCACCATCCTTTTCAAGAATTCCTGCAACGCTGTAAATCTTTGTCACTTCCAAACTTTCTTCGTAAGACAAATCCGGCATAATGGTGGGAATACGCTTTGCCATCATAGATTTTCCACTTCCTGGCGTCCCAATATATACAATATTGTGCATGCCAGCCACAGCTATCATAGTCGCGCGCTTGGCCATGTACTGGCCTCGAATATCAATAAAATCTTCCAAATTATTTTCAATTCCAACTACATCCTCTCCAGTAATATGGATTGTTTTTTCTTCCATGGAATTAGCAGAATTATTCACGTAAAATGCAGAAAGTACCCCCTCTGTATGTGCTTCCTCATGTAATTCCAATTCTCCATTCATATACGCAATCACATCTTCCAGTTTAGAAACTGCAAGGACTTTAATTCCATCTACAATTGCTGCTTCTCTGCGGTTCTCCATAGGTACGATACAAGTTGTAATTCCACTTTCCACAGCAGCACTAACGCAGGGAAGAATTCCTTTTACCCCGTGAATTGTTCCATCTAGACTTAGTTCACCAACAACCAATGTATTCTTCAACCGTTCTTTTTGTACCATATCATTAGCGGTAAGAATCCCAAGGGCTATGGGTAAATCGAACCCCGTACCATCTTTTCTAATATTGGCAGGCGAAATATTTACAACAATACGCTGAGGACGTAATTCAATGCCAGCATTCTTTATTGCAACCCGCACCCGTTCCCTTGCCTCTTTTACTTCCATAGCCAAATATCCACTCATTTCAAAGACTGGCAGTCCCATTCCAACATCAGTCTCCACGTGAACCAACTGTGCCTCCAATCCGCATATGGACGCACTGATTACATCACTATACATATAGTGTCCTCCTTATTGAATATTTTATGAAATTATACTTTCTTGATTTGTATACATATAAAATGAAAAATCCCTTGAGATAGGTATTACTTACGATAATGTGATGGTTCTCTCATTATCTTCAAGGATTGATGTTACTTAGATTGATATTACTTAGATTCACATAAACGCTACTATTAACAGTCAGCGTTTATGTGATTAGATATAATGTATTAATTATATTGATTTTAATCCTATTGATATTCCTTACTTTCTGTCCTTAATCGGCGTAATAGATAACGTATATCCTAATGGTGCTAGTATCTTCAATATTGTATCAATCTGTGGTGTAGATTTCATACTTTCCATTCTTGCAATCGCTGGTTGCTTCACACCACTTAGTTCTGCCAATTCTCTCTGAGAATATCCCTTTTTTTCTCGAGCCTCAATCAACTTTCCAATCAACTCCACTTCAAAGTCAATAATCCTACGTTCTTCTGGTGTAACACGATTTTCATCATTCATATAATCCGCAAGTGTGTTTACGTTTCTCATCATTCATTATTCCTTTCTAAGAAATCATTTAAATAATGTTTTGCCTTTTCTATTTCCTTTATTGGTGTTTTTTGTGTCTTTTTTATATAATAATTCAGCAATACAAATCTATCATTTTTCCAATAAAAAAAGAATATACGATTTCTCAATGGACGAAGTTCCCATATAGTGTCATCAATATGTTTTACAAAAGGTTCGCCCATTCTCGTTCCATATTTAGAAAGAGCATTCATATAAGAGAGGATCTTTGTTCTATTTATTCTCGCATCTTTACTTGTTCGTGATTTTTTCTGCAAACTGTCCAAATAGTCAACAATCTCTGACTTTCCATTCTTATCTTTATAAAACAGTACTTCAAACATCTTTCTCTCCTTAATGATAACTCATTCGTTATCTAAAATCAATATTATTTTTAATTATGTTTTTTCACATTTTATTGTTATTTATGAAAAATCCCTTGAGATAGGTGTTACTTACGATAATGTGATGGTTCTCTCATTATCTTCAAGGATTGATGTTACTTAGATTCACATAAACGCTACTATTAACAGTCAGCGTTTATGTGATTAGATATAATGCACTAATTATATTTAATTTTTCTTCTATAGCATAAGCTTTGAAAAATTAAATCTTATTCTTAGGAACAAACTCTATTTTCAAAGACATCCCCATCCCTTCTGCCAACCTCTTTAAAAGATTGATGGAGGGATTTCTCGTTCCATTTTCAAGCTTACTAATATCAGCCTGATTAATACCAGTTTTCTCAGCCAATTGCTTCTGCGTAAGATTTTGCGATGTTCTCGCATCAACAATAGCACGAATCACATCAAATTCAGGTTGCAAATTGTCATATTCTTTTTTAAATTCTTGATTTTCTAACTGTTTTTCTAAAAATGCATCAAATGTTTTCATCTTCACCACACCTTTTCATATAATCCATTCGATAGTTCTTTGCTCTGTTTATTTCTTTCTTGGGAGTTTTCTGTGTCTTTTTTACAAAACCATTAGTCAGTATTATCTTTCCATCATGGTAAAAAAAATATAACACTCTCGAAATATCATTTCCTACTTTTCCACGGAGTTCAAATATACCATCATCCAAATGTTTACTATATGGTTCTCTCAGTTCGTTCCCCTTTTCTTGCAGAATCTGAACCAATCCAGCTAACTTTGCCCTCATCTTTACGTTCAAGCAAATCAAAAATTCTTCTGCAGGTACTTCCCCATTTTCTTTCTCATAAAATACGACTGTAAATTTGTTCATGCTTCATCTTTCTCCTTTATAATATGGTATATATACCATATTGTCAATAGAATTCCTCCATTTATGCTTTTATATATTTCATAATCATGTTTGAAAAATCCCTTGAGATAGGTATTTCTTTCGATAATGTGATAGTGTTCCCATTACCTTCAAGGATTGATGTTACTTAGATATGCTACGTCATAGCACATATGAAAACTATATTTATATATACATATAGAATATAGTATAAAATGTATTCTGTCAATATAAAAATCGAGACCCGACGCACCAAACTTTGCGCCAGGTCTCTCTGATTTATCTAATTCATTCGGATATCCATATTACCAATCTCCTTCATTGGTAATCGTATAATATTTTCCATACTCTGATTCAAATTGATCTATATAAATTCTCGCATTCTCCTGCTGTCCAGTCTTCTTTCCCGTCTCGATATCAAAAGGCATCCAAGAACCTGTTAGATTATCCTGCTTCGAATCTATCTTGTTTCCATTATCAATCCAATATACTTTAATCTGGTTATCTTTATAAAGCACCTTCCACATACAGGTATCCGTCATATTCAATCCCACATCAGACAATGCTTTCTCCAACTGCTCCTTTGCTCCACTGACATTGGTTCCCTCAATTTTTAAGGCCTCTGAATCGTATCTTGTAACACGCTTATCTGTTGTCTTAAAATAATTCATAAATCCCATTGCCAAATAGGTAATGTAATTAGATTCTGTAGGCTCCACTACATTATTGGTGTGCTTGCTACATGTAAACATCATAATAGCACCTGAATCCGGATCCAGTTCAACTGTATAGGTACCACCTGATGGACAAGAATCAATATACTGTCCTCGCGTACCCTCAGCCTTCGTCACGCCTGCTTCTGTAAACACCTGATCCAGTAACGTATAATAATCATCTCCGTAAAAAGAATACAGTTCTATCTCGTAAGCACGATTTAAATTATCCATTTCTGTCAAGCACTTACTTGCCCTTGCCTTATCAATCTGCTTAATTAAAACAGGAGAAATCACACCAATTAAGATTGCTAAAATAGCAATCACAATAATCAATTCCACCAGTGAAAATCCAGCATTTCTTTTCCTTCTGTTCTTTTGTTTCTTCATAAGCATCATCTCATTTCTATATGTATATTTTATATCACATCCTGCCCTACAGGTGCTTCTTCTCTATACATATTATATCGAAAAAATGTTACAAAACCTTAACAAAAAGATGAATCTAAAACTTATTTCTATCGCACAAAAAGGATGAGGACATGAAACATCCTCATCCTTTCAAATATTTCTTTACTCCAATTTAAATAATTCTCTTGCAATCACATTAACGGTACATTGACCTGACAAGTTCATGTTATCGAACACGCGAATGCCAATCTTGACCGTTCCTGCCTTTAACGCATTTAAGAATTGTCCATTTGGGATATCTTTATAATCATAGAGGTAAATATTGTTTTTTTCTTTATTGTTGATTTCACCAACACCATATTGCTTTAAAACGATATCACCATTATCGTATGCGCCATTACCATTTACATCCCAATAGACATCTCCTGACTGGAAGCCCGTTGTCGTACTTGCACCCATATCAATATCTGTTGCTGTAAATGTAATCTTGGAACCTTCTCTCAGTAATTTCTCGTCATCTGACGTCAAACTACTCCTATAATCATCCAAACTTCTTAAATACTTCTCATACACATTACTTCCTAATGAAACTGCATTATCTACTTGAATATCTGGTGCATTATTAAGTGATCCATAAGCCTTAACAACTGTATTGACAAACAGCTTCAATTCATCTTCACCAGTAACCGGAGCATGTCCCGCTCCTGAATAAGTAATATTTCCTTTGGAATAAATATAGTAATTGTTCAAGGCATCCTTTCCCGATAATGCATAATAATTACTATATGGATATTTAAGTTCAGTGCTACTCGTACTTGGTGGGTAAGAATTTATCCCAACCCCTGTAACGTAGGCATGTAACGTTGAATATGACCATTCAGTCCAATCGTTTTTATTATCCTTTGCCACAAATCGCATACTTCTCATTCGAATTCTATAATTCCATCCATCTCCAACACCATAGATGTAGTATGTATAACCTCTTAGTACATTTGTTGAAATTTCTCTATCAAAGTTACTATCACATTTTTGTGAAATCACCTCTACCCCATCTGATCTAATCACTTTATATGTTGTAGGTCCATTCATCCCCCCCAACACTCGTAATTGTAGCCGCCCATCTGTAGATGGCTTAAACATCATATATTGTCCATCATTCGGGATTTGTCCATTCGCATTAGAATTATAATACAATGCTGGTTCTGATGATTGCATAAAATAATTCTGATTATTCCCTCCTGAACCAGATGGTGAAACTTTCCCCCACGAATTTCCTGTTTTCCCCAAAGTTCCAGAAATCACACTATCTACAGTTCTTTTTTCTTCACTCGAATTTAATGTATACCACACAACCACATCCTCATTGGAATCAGAATAATCATCATTATGCGCCTCTAAATCCAATTGAAACCATTGTGCATGGGTTTCAGCAACTGGTAATATGTCAGATACCTTATACGGATACTCTGTTACCTGTCCTGTATTAAGTTTTGAAACACTATCTGTGGTAATAGTCACATCAGCAGCAGATGCACCATCTGCGAGATCAGAATACATCTCATACTTATTACCATTTAAATTTGCTCTCTTCATCAAGAACGCATTTGTAAATCCTTGCTGATAGTCCGATTTATTATTACCTGTAGAGGCATGATAACGATCCTGTCCAACAATGTCTCTGAACTTAGATGTAATCCTAAGTGCTGTTTTATATGTATCTCCATCTTTCTTAAATGTCTTATTTGATACTTTTCCATCGCTATACGCAGAATAGATCATCGTATCATGCGTGAACAACACTGATTTACCTCGATCTATGAAATCCTTCAAATTTCTCATTGCATTATCACTAGCAATATCCTTGTCGTTAAAATTATCTGCAAATCCGATAACAACCATATCATAATCTTTTAACTTGTTTTTTTCTGGATTATTAAAGCTAGATCCATCATCTTTATAATCGACCGAACCATACCAATTTTTAAAATCATCTGATTTAACCTGTGTCACTGTCAAATCCAATCCTGTCACATCACTGGATGCTTCGAACAATTTATCAAATGCCGAATCTGCACTCATATCTAGATTTGTACTGTCTCCAGGTATAATTTGAAGTACATGAACTGGTTTCTTCTCTTCCTCTGCATATTTAATAGCAATTGCGCCAGTGTCCTCTGTTCCATATTCACTGCCATATGCTTTCGCAACTGCTTTCCACTTCACATATCTTCTCATATTCTCCGGAAGTTCTATTGTTACAGAAAATGTTCCATCTCCATTTGTATGAATTTCCTGGTCCAAATAAAGTTCGCTGTCTCCAGTTGTACTGCTGGTAAATAAACCATCACCATCTTTATCAAACCAAATAGTCATGTTATAGTAATCTGAGTAATTACCTATTTTACCTGTCATCGTATAATGTCCCAATGTACTAATGTCCACTGTTGCATTTACAATATTATTATTCTCATCATCATAATCCACTTTATAATCTTTATATTTATTTTCTTCAGTGCCCATAGTGAAAATTGGCGAATTTAGGTATTTGAGTTTTTCGTATGAAGTATCATTTTCCTCTGGTTCACGTAAAACATTCGCAGTGGAAATTCCTTGGGCTTTAAGACTCTTTTCCGACAACTTATATACATTCACATCGCTTTTGTCCTCTGTAAATGTCGTTGTTGGAAGAAGCGTATCTGTATAAATACTATCTGCCAATACCATTGGTTTACCAGTTTTTAAATACTCATAAATCTTGTTTAATGCCTTATCTGTAAAATCATTACCACTCATGGCTGCAGTCAACGATTTGCCATCTAATTTCTCATCTAAGGTCATCTTTTCTGCAAACTCAGAATATATCATATTGTTTTTAATAATTGGATTGCCACTATCTGCAGTATTATAATCTGTAACCACAATTAAATCATAGGCATTCTTTAAATCATCCGTCATTGCAATAAACCCATTAGACGCAACTGATTTGATTTTAACCTTTTCAGTATAATTATCTGCTGTCATATCTGGGAAACTAACTCCCATATACTGCGCTAACTTCAATGCGTCGGCAAAATCATTATATTTGCTAGCACCCGCCGGATTGATTTCTAACACACGAATCTGAGTAATTGGCTGATATGTTCTATATCCACCAATTACATATTGTACAAGCAGTGGGCACTTTACGTTATTGTAAATATCGCCATACATACTTGAAATCTGACTGTGAGTCGTTCCTGGTCTATCATTAACATTTACCGAATCATTGACGAAACCTACGCCAACAGAATTGTTTCCATTATACGTATAAAAATTATCATTTACAAACAGACCAGCGCTAACATTATAATATACGTCTGTTTCACCATTACTATAAGGGCTCCAAACAAACATACCCGGTTTCCAGTCCACCGCTTTTTTAGGATCCCTAGCGACGTAATCTCCATATTCTGTGGTTTTATCCATATATAAATTGAGAATATGAGTATCTTCTATATCAATCTGAATACGTCCATGTAAACCTGAGTATATTCCCGTTGTAGCATCATAGTTCTCTAAATACTCCTCATAAAGCGTGTCTCTTGCGATGTTTGTTGAAAGAAGATATACTTTTGCAAGATTATACGTATTATAATCTTGTGTAGGAAATGCGTTAACATCATACATTGCAGAGATTCCTTTTCGATTAATCTGATAGATTAATTTCAATGCCACTTCCGCAGATACATCTTGTCCGTTTGCCTGAAAAAGATTCCCATAACTACCTACAGCAACCGCTACTTCTGACACATCTTTATATTCCTTTAAAAATTTAATTTTTCCAATTTGTTCTGGCGAGATTACGCTATATGCATCATACATATACTGTGACAACTGTTTAGATCCACTAATTCCCACATGTCTACCAGAGTTAATATATACAAGTGTATATTGATCCATCATTGCTTCCGTAACTTCACTTGCTTTTATCAAGTCAACCTGAAGTTTATCGCACATATCATATCCTTGAAATATACTATATGCAAATATATTCGTGGTATATACTTTCTTACCTTCTTCGTTTAAATAACAATAGGGTTTAAACTGCCAATTTGTATTGGCATTTTGATAACAGATTCTAATTTCCGCATTATCATAATCATCTTCTGAAAACAAGTTTGTATTTGTTATCTCCGAATAAATTTTCCAATTATCATCTATATCCGCATCTTTCTTTTTCTTTAACTCAATTCTACAATTAGGTCCACCATCAAGATTTGTTAATACTGAGAAGAACTCATCTCTAACAAGCTTTTTTGCTGCAATTTCCTCCGGCGTGGAATCTGGCAATAATACAATATCACTCCATTTCACATCGCCCTGATTAATTCCAGATAAATATCCCACTTCTGCCAAGCTCTCATCTGGCAATATTTCCAGTACTTTTAACGGCATATCTTTTGTATACTTTACTCCCGCAAACACTACTGTATCTTTAATTGTTGGTATTCCATCTTCCGCTTTACTATATAGTACATCCGTAATAACTCCCGTCAGTACAAGACCTACCGTTAATAGAACGCTAAGTAGTAATATAATGATATTCTTTTTTTTCTGTTTTAATGTTCTCATATTCTCACCTCGCGTCCATCTACTGCAAATATGCCTTTATTGCATCATATGTCTTTATATCGTCAACAATGTTACTTACCGAATTTCCCAACTTAAATGAAATCTTTGATATGGTATTTCTTACATTGGATTCCTTTGACACTTCCCGGATTTTGTCGTCCTTCTCAAGTGTTAATGAAACTGAAATCCTTACCGGTTTGTTTATTCCAGAAACGACTCTATTCACATCCGCATCTACGCCTTCATACATAATACTAGAAGCAATCACACGCACTTTGAACCCTGTTACGTTTTCACAAAGTAAACTCTCCGTGTATCCAGTTTTTCCTTTATCTGTTCCATTAGATAAATATAGTCTTTGTTCTCCTCCATCGTATCGATAAGCAATATTTCCCTTTGTTCCAAAATATTCTACATCAGAATCTGACTCCTGTGTTGTTCCTTCAGAAAGGATTATAATTTCTGTTGCCTCCATAACACTTTCCTCAATTTGATTAATGGTGATGTTCGCATCATTCTGTAACTTTGATGTCGTTGTCTGATTTTTATAACTTTTTATCGACTGAGAAATAAGTAACGTAACTGCCGAAAGAACAATAGTTCCTACTGCCAAAGCCACTAATATTTCAACCAGGGATACACCTTTATTATTCTCTTTTAATCTATCGTTCCTATTCCTGGTCCAAATGCTCATATTGTGCCTCCGTAATTATTCTCCCGCATCAATTCTTCCTGTCTCATACCATAATTGAAGAATATATTCTGATGAACTTCCTTGTCCTTTTATATGAATTTCACCTTTTATTGAGTTCTTCAAAGACTGTCCATTCTTCGTGTTGTTAATGGAATTAAATTTTCCACTTCCCACAGAATATATAATTTCAATAGCATCTCCCGCATTCAATTCTGTTTTTGTTTCCCCATCCTCATAAGAGACCTGTATTCTGCTTCCCAATTTCGTGGAAGAATACACATTTTCTGTTGAATCAACCACGTTGATTACGTCAATCTTCACGGTTCCATCTTCGTTATAAATCTTTGCCTTCCAGTTGCCTGTTTTAGACAATGTACTAACACGGGTTTCCTGCAGTGCTGATTCTATGGTCTTGGATGCTTTTTTTGCATCTCCTGACGACAACAAACTAACACCTGTTGCCACTCCACCAACTAATATGGCCAAAATTGCAATCACAACAAGTAACTCAACCAGTGAAAATCCAGCAGAATTAGATGAATGCCCTGTTGTATATGCTATTGTCTTCTTTTCAGAATTACTATTCATCTAGTCCCTGCTTTCCATATTTCTACTTTGTTTCTGTCTCATTTTTTTCTTCGTAATTTCTCCAATTTGCAATGTTCACAAAATCTTTGTATGTAAACTTTTCGACCTGAACATGAGATATCTCAACATCCGAATCACTGCCAATAGACCAGCCTTTCAAAATATTTACCATATTCTCATCGTTCTTCAAAAGATTGTACACACTGCTTCCACTAATTGCATTAGAAAGCGTTACATTTCCTTCAATGGTTATCATTCCTTCTGCAAATATCATTCCACTGAAATCTTGATCTACAATTACATTTCCACCAGTAATAATTGCCCCTTCTTTCACATCTCCTGCAATATCACTTAATCGAATCGTAGAACGAATTGTACCATTGTCAGCATATTTGATTTTACCATTCTCCACCTTACTGTATGGTGATGTAAGTTCACTCAGCTTTGTTTTATCAATCAAATTGCTAAATACAGAACTGGTATTATCTTTTTCATTCTCAAGTAATGTATTAGAATCCATGACCAGTTTTTTTCTCAATCCCAGATAATTACCACTATATTGCTTACTCAGATTTTCAAAATACACAGCATCATTCGTGCTTTCTCCAACAGTTGCAGAAATCGTCTCTCCACTGGCACTTCTCACTGTTTGAATTAAAGAACCATTGGTATCTACCTGTGCATTCTCCAGCCCTGTAATAAAGCTTCCCATATCTGTCAAATTCACTCTAATTAAATTCTTCACATATTCTCTAGCTGTATCATAAGCTGCAGGTGTGCTTTCATCTGACTTATTACTGATTAACGTATGATATGCATCATCATCAACAATCGCCTTAAAATATGTCTGTTTTGCACTATTATCCTTAAAGTTCAAATAATAGTAATATTTACCGTCAACTTCCTTCACATCTACTTCATCTTGAGATTTCAATAAACTCTTTGCAAAAAATAAATCTCTAAGTTTCTCTTCCACTACGCTTTCGTGTGTACCAGATACATTAGGGTTAGGTTCATTCTCTCCCATAAATGTGGTTGGCACTAAATAGATTTCCTGTAATCCAATCAAATCAATAGAATTCCCTGTGCTATAAACCGTATCTTGTAAACTGGTCCCTGCATAGCCCGATGTCAACATTGCTTGTGAATAATCAATAAATGCATTTCCTGCAATCACTAACCGTCCTAAAGAACTAAAGTCAAGATTAACGCCCTTACTATTAATAATAATGGCGCTTGAATCCGCATGTGTCAGATTATTACTTTTCTGATAGCCATACCCGTTATAGATTCCACCAATTTTTACCTTTGTTGTACCACTACCATTGCTATCAATTTGTAAATCATCTTTCACGTAAGAGGTTCCGCCATCGATATTCAATGTTGCACCATTTCCCTTTACTTGTATGTTTTCACACCATATATCAACACTTCCTGCCGAAAATATCGTTTCATCATCCAATTGAATATTAGAATTTGAAATCAATGTTCCATTAGATAACTGTGCACTAGAGAACTGGTGAAGTTCCATTCCCTTGGCTCCTCCTGCAAATGCATTTCCTGCAATGCTTACATTGGCAATTTCATCCGCTTTACCAGATTCTATATCATCTGATCCAGCCAGCGTAATTCCAGAAGTTCCAATAAGAGAATAAGTTGTAAAATCATCGTCTCCCTCTGTACTCACTGTATAAAAATCAATCATCTCATCCGGCATGCTAATAATTCCATTAAATGTAATATAAGAATAATATCCTTCTGCAGATTGATACTTTATGACACAATTTTCAAATGCGTATCGATAATTCTGAAGTTTTATATTATTAGTACATGTACTGGCTTCATTTACAATCTGAATTCCATCTATCGATTCAACTCTTAACGCTTCCCCTGTTCCACCATTCTCAAGGGAATCATTCAACTTTTTCACGAGTTTTGCTTTAATGTCGTCTGTATTTCCTGTAATGTAACTTGTAGTATATGTATAAGCCTCTGAATCTCCGCCTGCTGGAATCGCTGGTGTAATCGTTTCCTCAGTTAACTTATTTACAAGCCTATTCATATATGAGGTTCTCAAATTTCTGTTATAAATATCATTCTGGATAGCCTTTTTTTCTTCTGATGCGTTCTCTACAATATTAGCCATCTGCTCATTATAAGCCTCATCAAACGCCTCTATGGATACCTTTCCAAGGGCTGCATAGATTTCATCTACTGCATCCTCCGCTGTGTAAAAGGTCTTTGTTGACTCTCTGTTTACCATCTTCATTTTCAGATTCGTCATGGCCGCCGTCGTAACAACCGTAGCCAAAATTGTTATGAAAGATATAATCAATAACACCATGACCAGCGTAGCGCCTTTATTATTCGATTGGGAATTACTATGCTTTTTCATACTCAATTCTCCTTTGTTGCTGTCACAGCTGTATACTGTTCCCCTTCATAATTTACCTGTATTGTCATACGATACAGATACCCTTGTCCGTTTGTCTGTACTTCATGTGAGATTCCATTATTCTTCGTTGATTCGTCACCTAAACTATTCCATCCATCGATATTAGAATAAATGCTAACAGGCCCTAATTCTCCTGTTACTTTAGATAAATTTAATGTTCCCTTTGACACCAAATCTGGTTTGCCGCCATTAATAGTCACAGAAACATTCGACTTATTCAGAAGCATATTCTGTCCTGCACCATTCTGTTTATTCTGCTGTACAATATAAATATTGCAGTCAGAACAATCCACCAATGTTTTATCTGGGTAATCATAGGTGATCTTAATTTCGTCTGAAGAATAGACTCCACTTGCTTTCAATGTAGTATCAAATGGTGTATAGAATAAATATACATTTTTAACGCCTTGCTCAGCTGATAATTTCATTCTTCCACCTTCTATGGCTTGTGCTGTCATCGTATAACTTTTCTTTGTATACGGCACTTCAAATGTCTTGGTTCCATTTGCATAAATGACACTTCCGCCGACATTTAGCATATAGGTATGTAATATCGAATCACTTTCTGATATAGAAATATGCAGTTCCATTGTTTTTTTTACTTTTGCTCCAGTATCCCCCGTCGCATTTACTTCTTTTAATGCAGTTACTTCATCAGCGTAGACTTCATCCCTGATTAACACATTCTTATCCGAGCTCAAGCTACTATACTGTGGCATTGCATAAGAATTAATATTATTCGTTTCATTGGCATCCCCAATTCCGCCGTTGGTGTACGCCGATGGGTCTAAGAGCACCTTTGTCTCAAATGCTTCTCCATTATTTCCCGTGCTTTCCACTGTAAATACATAACAGTCCGTCACCTGAGCCTCTCTTGTTTCTTCTAATGGTGAACCTGCATTATTTGCGCTCATAGCCGCCTGTGCAGCCTCCACAGACTCATAACGGTGATACTTTCCCGCATACTTTGCGGTCAACTCATCGATGCTCATGGACTTAAACTGCTCTACCACGTCGCTGGCCACGGTGTTGGCATTCTCCACCCGTCTTGCCTTGGCGTTGATTTTTGCTGAGTTGGCAAATGACGTCAGGATTGGCAAAGAAATAATGGCAAGAATTGCCATTGCCACCAAAACTTCCACTAGAGAAAATCCCTGATTGTGGCGATTTTTACATAAAAAAGCAGACTTCTTAACGCCTGTGCTGATATTCAATTGTCTCTTGCAATTCCTGTTCTCAGTCATGGTTCGCTGTCCGCCTGCTTTCTAATCCTTTAATTGATACTAAATATATTATCTGTTCCAATTGGAACATCAAATGATGGTTCTGTAAATTTTCTATCTGAGCCTACCACTGTATACATAGAAACTGTCATAGTTCCACTTACAATTCCTGCCGCCTCACTATATGACATGGTAATATTATCAATGGTATTCTTCGTATTAAACTTATTGATATAGTACACCAGATTCTTCCACTGTCCGTACTCCGCTTCATAAGCCACTGTCAAAGTGGTCTTATATCCTATCATATCGGTGCTATATGCATTTTCACCTGTACTGGCTGGATTACTGGACGCTTCCTTTCCAAATGGATAAATGGATGTAGGATTGCTAAAGGATACACTCTTAATCCATGTTCCTGTGACAGATTCCAAGCCATTGAGGAAATAAAAGCTCGTAGGCTGTGTTGTTCCAGTGCTGTACTTAGACATAGTTTCGTGGAACTTCTGTTGAAATAATGATGTATCCGAAACATATTTGTCTTGATTGGCAACCTTACTTGTCAAATCTCTCTTCTTACTATTCAATGTTACAATCTCAGAATCAAATGCATCCGTGCGTGCCACAATATTGTTATAGCCAAAATAATAGGCAGCCGCAATAATCAATACTGAAAATAAAACCATCAGTAATCTTTTGTCTCTTTCAGAAATCGTCAAATCTAACTTCATTCTTTGCAGCCCCCTTTCTAGTTTGTGCTAATATTGCTGAATACGCAGGTTAATGAAAATGTTGCTATTATAGAATCTGTATTATCCTTAGCCTCTGTTTCGCTTGCTACATAAACTGCACTAACATTTGGCTCTGCTTGTAGCTGCTGAATAAACTTTGCAACAGAAGACTTGCTCGTTGCTGTACCAGTTAAGGAAACTGCTCCAGAAGCAACATTCATACTTGTAATTGTCACATCTGCTGGCATCTTTGTTTCCAGCATGGTAATAAACTCATACAACGAATCATCTGGATTCACGGTCAATGCCTTAAATGCAGTTGCATCATCCGCCATATCCTTTGCCTTGTAGTACTCATTTACAACACCTTCAATGTCCTTCATATTATCAACATCTCTTTGCAGGCTGTCTCTTGTACTCATAGATGTTAGCATTCCAATCATCGGAACTGCTACCATTGCAAATGCTATGACAATGGAACCAACCATTACCATTGCATAGAACTTTCCAGTTCCTTTCTTCTTTTCTTCCTCCACCATAAGCTTTGGAACGAAATTTACAGGATCAATCAATGCACCAATATTGGAGGTATAGGTCATAACCTCTCTTTCATCAATATAACCCTTGCGATCAATGGTCACATCCTTAAATTCTGTCATATTGATGAGCTGAACGTGAAGTTCGGCAGTCATCAATTCCACAAAATTCTTCATGGTTGTAGCTCCACCAATAATATAGGCCTTTTCCAAGCCTTTATTGGCTCCACGAGATATATAATAGTCCATAACACGGTTAATATTACTTACCATATAACGAAGATTCTCCGTCAATGGATCTCCGTCAAATTCCTTGTGAAGGATTTCTTCCTGCTGAAGCTTCTCATAAGCTGCCTGGTAATGAAGATTTTCTTCACTCATCACTTCATTTACAACAACAGATTTACCATAAGGAATGGTTCGCTGTAACTGTAAAACATTATTTTCAAATATATTGACAATGGTAGAATCATTTTCCACCTGAATAAATACACTTGTCTCGTTACCAATCTGATGTCTTAAAACCTGTGCGGTGGAATTACCTATGTAATCAATGGCATTTACCTTCAGGCTTAGCTTAGAAGCCAACAAATAATACTCATCAATCATCTTAGATGGCGCTGCCATAACTAATACTTTCAGCTTCGGAACGCCATCTTCCTCTATTTTATCCTGTACAATATACTGCACAATATATTCATCTATATTTACTGGGAAGTATTCATTGGCATTTGCCTGAATAATCCCTTTGATTTTATTTGTCTTTACATTCGGAATCACAACTTCCTTTGTTGCAATCTTCGTAGATGTAATGGAGAATACAACATTTGTGGTTGTAATACGATTATCATCTAACGCAACACGAATCGCTTTGCTCAAGCCATTCATATCAAGAATTGCTCCATCATAATAACAGTCTGCTGGCGTTGCAACCGTGGCTACTTTATGAATCGTAGCATTCTTAACGCCCTTGGTCACTTCGCATATCTTAAAAAATTCGTTGTTGATTACGATACTTACTATTTTGCCCCTTGTATTCAACGTCATGAAACGTCCTCCAATCCAGTCTACATTTTATGTCAATAATCCGATATACCAGTTCACCAGTGTGCTCCCATATAGCATAGCTATACATATTCCTGCACACAGATATGGTCCAAATGCCAACACATGGTTTTCTTTCGAAACCTTCATGCGAATGGAATGAATCACTGCGCCTAAAATGCAGCCTAGTAAAAATGCCAGTATAACGTTTTTATATCCAATTAGTAATCCTGCAGCCGCCATCAATTTAATATCGCCGCCGCCAAAAGCATCAATGCCCTTTACTGCCCTGCCAATAAACAACACGATAAGCATAAACCCGCTTATAGCACAAAATCCTATTAGATAATCTAATAGGTTCTCATAGTCTAATATCATTTGTATCGTTCCAAGTACTGCCAATGAAATATTCAGCACTACTGGAATTTCGTATGTCTTAAAATCAATCATGGATATAACAATCATGATTGAAAATGCAAGACAAAACAATATGCTTTGCCAAGAAAACCCATTTACTGCAAAGATGAATACATACCCGAACCCATTCATCCCTTCGATCAATGGATATTGTATTGAAATCTTCGTACCACAGTTTCTGCATTTTCCTCTAAGGAACACGTAGCTTCCAAGTGGTACAAGATCGTACCACTTGATTTGCGCGCCACATGTCATACAATGAGACCTGTCTGTAGCTATATTCTCTTTTATTGGTATTCTGTATATAAGTACATTCAAGAAGCTTCCAATCACAATACCGTAAAGGAATACAATGATGTACAGGATAATCTCAGCTTGCATATTTGTTAGTTTCCTTTAATGTTAAAATGTTGTGGGTTATTCTACTTGGAAAGAAGAATCCTTGATTTTATCTGTTGC
>CAZTGP010000058.1:0-16627 GCA_964613325.1 uncultured Roseburia sp.
GGAAAATCTGTGGATTTGGTATTAAGCATATTATCAGAATACCAGAATGAAGATGGAGGCTTTGGACATGGAATTGAACCAGATAACTGGAATCCAGAATCAACACCATATTACACTACATTTGCCATTGAAATATTGAGGCAGATTGATTTTTATGACTTTTCTCATCCGATTTATAAAGGAATTTTTAAGTATCTTGAGAACACAGAATATCAAGGACCAGATGGATGGTTTTTCACTGTCCCGAACAATGACTTGTACCCCCATGCTATTTGGTGGACATATAATGAAGAAGAAAATAAAGAATGCCAGAATATTGGCGTAACAGCAGATCTATCAGGATTTATTCTTCGATATGGAGACAAGAATACAAACATATATGAAAAAGCAATCAAATATACGGAAATGTTGTTGAAACGTTTAAAGGAGGATGAGAATTTAGGGGATATGGGGCTGTTAAGTTATTGTGCACTATATCAGAATTTAGTATCAGCTGGACTTCAAGATATCTTTGATTTATCATTCTTAGAAGAAACAACACGCACACTTGTCAGAAAGCATTTTCACGAATATGTTTGGACAAACCATCAGGATATGACATGTGTTTTACCGAATCCGTCCATTTACTATTATAGTGAATATAAGCAGGAGGTGTCTGATGCGTTAGATGAGTTGATCCGAATTAGACCAAAAGACGGAGTTTGGGCATTGCCATGGGAATGGTATGACAATGGCAAGTATACGAAAGAATTCGCAATAAGCGAAAATTGGTGGAAAGCATATAAAGCAATTGAAAAGTTACTATTTTTAAGAGTGTATGGAAGACTTGAAATGTAAATGATAGATTTCTATTTATTATGCTTTGTGAGGTATATGAAAAAACCTTGCTATTACATCAAATTTTATTGCGAAAATGGCTAAAATTCCATCTTGGCAAAGAAATTTTGTGATGTATACATAATAATTCATTCACCACATCACAGAATTCCCTGATTTCTGTGATGCTTTTCCCTAGTTTTTTCAAATACATCACAGAATAGTTAACATAATTAAAAATAGAGCATTAGATTCCTAGAAAATGTGATGTAGAAAGATGATTTTTTCAAATACATCACAAACTTGTAAAAAATAAAGTACTAGGAAAATACGAAAAGAATTGGTGCAGGTTCAGGACGTGACAAATCAAGGGCGGATGTACATCTCACGGAACTCTGTGGGAGTACACTGCTTGATCATCTTGAACATGCGGATGAAGGCAGACAGGCTGGAGAAACCCGATAGAAGAGCAACCTCTGTTACGGAATTCTCAGGATCTGCAAGCAGTGATTCTGCGTAGGCAATTCGTTTCTGATTCAAGTATTTATAGTATGTGGTATTGGTAAACTGTTTAAATAGCCGGGTGAAGTGATATTTGCTGAAGCCGGCTATTTTAGCGGCTTCATCTAAGGTCAAATCCTCTGTACAATGTTCCTCGATATAGCTGCAGATGGATAAGAACTTGTCTATATATTCTTTCTGTTTCTGATGCCCTGCATCAAAACGGCAATTGTTTGTAGTGTGATTCCTTCCGATAATGGTAAGGATATCTGTCATCCTTGCATAGATAGCAGCCTCGGAAAGGAAAGAATTCTCATCATATTCTTTACGAATCGCAAAGAGCAGCTGCTTCACGCGGCTATGTATATCCGGCGCATTATCTGGGGTAATCGTGATTGCTGGAGCAATCAGTGATAGAAGCGAATTAATCTCTTTGATCTCCCGCAATACAGCAAGCTCAATCTGGAAAATGATGCGTTCCCCATATTCCGGAGCCTGAAGCGAATGAATAACACCTGGGCAAATGAAGATTAATTCACCTTCCTGCAGTGTAATGGTATGATCTCCAAGACCGATGTTATAGGAACCTTTGACTGGCATGATAATCTCCATGGGAGTGTGCCAGTGTACTGGATAATCCTCGGATTCATTGTTTAAATAGAGGCGGAGATTCGTATTCTGTTTATATGTTACTGTCTCATGAATTCCTTTAAGATTCTCAATCATAGAATACCCCTCCCAGTGAATCGTAACCTTCTTACCTAAATCAAAACCTTCACCATGATACAAATGCTCCGCTGCTGTGCAAGCTAAGTGCTTGAATCGCGGAGTGTGTGAAAGCACACTTTCTTGCCTTGTGATATCTGTATTATCATAATATGAATTTTCAATTCTTACAATAAGAATCGCAATTTTTGTATAATGCCAGGCAAGTTTTTTAAAGTATAAGGGAACGAATTCTGTTACTCTATAATTATGAATCTAGGCAGATAGAGGAGAAGGATATAATGAGTAAAGAGACAAGAGCGTATGCAAAAAAATTGGTTGCACAGATGACTGTTGATGAGAAAATGAGCCAGATGATGTATGAATCACCTGCAATTGATCGATTGGGGATTCCAGCATATAACTGGTGGAACGAAGCGCTTCACGGAGTGGCAAGAGCAGGGGTGGCTACTGTATTTCCACAGGCAATTGGCCTTGCAGCCACATTTGACAAAGAACTGATTGGAACAATCGGAGATGTGGTATCCACTGAGGGAAGAGCCAAATTCAATGAATTTTCCAAAAGAGGGGACCATGGAATCTACAAGGGGCTTACATTCTGGGCACCAAACATCAATATCTTCCGTGATCCACGCTGGGGGCGTGGTCATGAAACCTATGGGGAAGACCCATATCTGACAGCGGAGCTTGGCTGCGCATATATCAAAGGATTACAGGGACCAGATCCAGAACATCTGAAGGCAGCAGCATGCGCAAAGCATTTTGCAGTTCACAGTGGACCAGAAGCAATCCGTCATGAGTTTGATGCACAGGCAACACCACATGATATGTATGATACCTATCTGTACGCATTCAAACGCTGCGTAAAGGATGCAAAGGTAGAAGCTGTAATGGGAGCTTACAACCGTGTGAATGGTGAGCCAGCCTGCGGAAGCAAGACTCTCTTAAAGGATATTTTAAGAGATCAGTTTGGATTTGAAGGACATGTGGTATCTGATTGCTGGGCAATCAATGATTTCCATGAGCATCACCACGTAACGAAGAATGTTCAGGAATCAGCTGCAATGGCAGTAAATAACGGCTGTGATTTGAATTGCGGAAGTGCATTCTTACATCTGAATGAAGCTTATGAGCAGGGCCTTGTCAGCGAAGAGGCTATCACAGCAGCGGTAGAAAGATTAATGGAGGTTCGTATCCGTCTTGGAATGATGAAGGATTATCCTTCTCCATATGAAGATATCGCATACGACAAAGTAGAGTGCAGGGAACATGTAGAGTTATCTGTGGAAGCAGCAAGAAGAAGCCTTGTTCTTCTGAAGAATGAGGATGATTTCCTCCCACTGAACAAAGAGGCCATAAAGACCATCGCAGTGATCGGACCAAATGCAAACTCAAGAGATGCGCTAGTTGGTAATTATACGGGGACCTCTTCTCGCTATATCACTCCATTGGAGGGAATTCAGCAGTATGTAAGTGATGACGCAAGAGTCCTTTATGCAGAGGGCTGCCACCTTTATAAAGATAAAGTGGAATTCCTTGCAGAGAAGCAGGATCGACTGAAAGAAGCTGTAATCGCAGCAGAGCAGTCTGACGTAGTGGTAATGTGTCTTGGCTTAGATGCAACCATCGAAGGGGAAGAAGGAGACGCAGGCAACGAATATGCCAGCGGCGATAAATTAGGACTGAATCTTCCAGGACTTCAGCAGGAATTATTAGAGACAATCGCTGCAACAGGCAAACCAATCGTACTTGTTCTTTCTGCAGGAAGTGCAATCGATTTATCCTGGGCCGAAGCGCATGTGCCAGCAATTCTTGACAGCTGGTATCCAGGAGCAAGAGGTGGAAAAGCCGTAGCAGAAGCATTATTTGGAGAATATTCTCCTTGCGGTAAATTACCAGTTACCTTCTATCAGGGGACAGAGAATCTCCCAGAATTTACAGATTACAATATGGCAGGCCGTACCTACCGTTACACAGATAAGAACATCCTGTATCCATTTGGTTATGGGCTCAAATATTCCAAAGTGAGCTATGACAATGCAGCAGTAGACCAGATGGACTCAGATGTTGCTGATTCTGTAACCGTGACAGTAGAAGTAACAAATGATGGAAAATACCCAGTACATGAAGCGGTTCAAGCATATGTGAAATACATAGAAGGCAAAGAATTCGATCCATCTTATCAGTTAAAGGGAATTCAATGTGTCAAGCTGGCTCCAGGAGAAACCAAGAAAGTAACATTGGAATTAACCGCAAGAGATTTCGCATTGATTTCTGAAACAGGTACTTGTGAAGTAAGACCTGGCCAGTATGCGATCGCTATCGGTGGACAGCAGCCAGATGCAAGAAGTGCGAAGCTTACAGGCATGAATGTGGATACATTTACCATCAACAAAGTGGGTGAATTAAGGACAATTGAGTTCTAATTCTTTCGAACATTGTGTCAAAAAAAGAAATATGGTAAGATAACCCCGGGTAAGGGGGACGGTTATGAAAAACCTTTTAGAGCATTTAGAAGTCCGAATGGACGATTTTAAGATAAAAAAGAAGTTCTACATCCTATATATATTATGTGTACTGGTGCCACTGCTTGTGACGGACAGCGTTGTGTTTTCCATCGTGCGGCAGTCGGAGCATGAATCGCAGGAACACGAGATGGCAAATATTGCGAATTCTGTATCCTATAGTATTACAAGCTCTGTGGACAATGCGGCAGAGATTGCCAAAAGCATCTATACCAGTAAAGCGGTGGATGAGTTTTTGACAACACAGTATGCGAATTCCATGGAGTATGTAGTGGAATATCAGAAGTTTTTCCGCAATTCCCTGTTTGAAAGTGGGTTAGGCAGAGACGATATTATTGTCACCATGTACGCAGATAATGATACGCTCATCAATGGCGGTAATGTGGCAAATATAAACACCATTGAAAATACGAATTATTATCGTTATATGAAAAGTAACGAACTGAACCGCTGTGTGTATTTTGACTACGACTCAAGTAAAGCACCAGCAGTGAAAGCGGAGCGCAAGATGCTTTTTCTCCAGCGAATGGACTTCTTCCCCACGGAGGGCTGGAAGAAGGTAATTGTGGTTCAGTTCAATTATGGAAATATGATTCGCTCATTAGAGAAAATGAATTTGGATACAGATGTATATGTCTGCAAAGATAATAAGATTCTTTTGTCCAATGGGGAAAGCGCCAGCTTAAGCAAGGACTTTGAGGACTTTGAACAGATGAGTGGTGTGGGATATTCACAAACCGTCAATCTCTGTGGAATGAATCTGGATATTTATGTAATGAAGACCCAGGGAAAAGTATGGGAAGAGTTAAGGCGAAATCTAGGACTCATAATTTTCCTTTTATTCATCAATGCAGTTCTTCCAATACTATTGGTAAGGGGATTCAATCGTTCTTTTACAAAGCGAATCAGTGAACTTAGCCGTGTGTTCGAAAAGGTTGACAGTGAAAAGCTGGTGCCTATTGCCAATGCCAGAGGCAAAGACGAAATTGGAAGCCTGATGCGCAATTATAATCGAATGGTAGCAAGAACCAATGAATTGATTCAAATTGTATTTAAGAACAAGATACAGGAACAGCAGATGATGGTGGCCAGACAAAATGCAGAGCTGCTGGCATTACATAGTCAGATTAATCCACATTTTCTCTTTAATGCCCTGGAGAGTATTCGAATGCACAGCTTGTTGAAACAGGAGCATGAGACGGCAGATATGGTGGAAAAGCTTGCAGTTATGCAGCGCCAATACGTGGAATGGGGGGATGATTCCATTGAGGTAAGCCGTGAAATGGAATTTGTCAAAGCTTATCTTGGATTACAGAAATATCGATTTGGGGATCGACTGAATTATAGCCTTGAGGTAGACGAGAGCTGCCTGGATAAGAAAATTCCAAAATTAACATTGGTAACGTTTGTAGAAAATGCATGTGTTCATGGAATTGAGAGCAAGACAGCACCAGGCTGGATTTTTGTACGAATTACAGAAGAGAATCAATGCCTATGCATTGAGGTGGAAGATACAGGCAGTGGCATGGAAGAGTCAGCTATGGAGGAACTAAAGGATAAAATGCAACATGCCTGCATTGAAATGTTGAAAGAAAAGGGAAGAGTAGGCATGATTAATGCATGCCTGCGTCTTAAGATGATATCTGAGGAACAGGTTCGATTTGACCTTGAAGGGGAAATCGGGGTTGGAACAATGGTTAGCATTAGAATTCCGATACAGTTCGTATAGGATGATGGGGTGAAAAATATGTTAAAAGTATTGTTAGTTGATGATGAGCCTTTCATTATACAGGGGCTCAAGATTCTTGTTGATTGGGAGCAGGAAGGATTTGAAGTTGTAAAAACGGCATCGAATGGAAGGGAAGCGCTGGATTTTCTGAAAAAAGAAAAGGTGGATCTGATTATCGCAGATATCCGTATGCCTGAGATGACAGGATTGGAATTATTAGCAGAAATCAGAGATAAGAATGTATCGGATGCATATTTTGTGATCTTAAGCGGATATGCAGAATTCAGTTATGCCCAGCAGGCGATACGCTATGACTGCACGGAATATATCTTAAAGCCAGTGGATAAGGAAGAGCTTCTAAAGGTTCTGAATAAAGTCGTTGTGATGAAAAATCAGGATGAACAGATATCAGAGGATAATCGTAAAATGGAACAGGCATATCTTGCGCGCCATGTGATTGCCATGATCAAGGGAAAATACGACAATGTGAATCTGGAATATGTAAAGAAGCACATGAAATGCTCCGAAGGCGTCCGTTATGTGGAGATTCAGCTGGAACAGTATGGAGATGGAGAAGAAATCAGTGACAAGGAGAAGCGAAGCTTCCAGAGAAGTCTCTATCAATGCTGTATTGAATTTCTGAAGGAAGATGCAAACCACTGCGTATTCGATGTGTCAGCCCATGAGAAGGTCTATGATATTGGATTTATCTACTGCGATTATATGGCAGAAAGACTTGCAATCGATGAGAAAGAATACTTGAGCATGTTCCTGAAATACCTATGTGAAAATGTACAGAAACAGGTGATTATGCTTGTGGGTAAGAAAGTACCTGAGATTAACAATATTGCAAGATCCTACGGAAATGCATGTATGCTGCGTTCTTTCCAGGGATTCCGTACTAGAAAAACGATCTACTATTACGAAGAGGAAGTCCAGGTTACCACGGGTGGACTGGTATTATGTAAGAACAGCTTAGATCATCTTCTTCGTGCGGTAGAACAGAATAATCAGATTGAGATTCGTGGAGCAGTGGAATCCTTCTATGAAGAAATGAAACAGATGGGTATCACAGGGGAGTCCATGAATTTGAATATCAATTATCTGCTGTTTCAGCTCATTCACCTTGCAAGTGAGCAGGATGATGGAGTGAATCAGGAAGAGATTCTTCGATTAATCAGTGAGAGTTCCTTCGAAGAGGGAATTCTACGAGGCAGTAAAGCACATATGTCAAGCTTTGCCTGTGCGTATGCAGATTATTTGTCGCAGCTTCGCAAGAATGTATCAAGAGGCATTTTAGGTGAGATTGAGCATGAAATCAAAGAGAATTATGCAGAGAATATTACGCTAAAGAGTCTCAGCGAGAAATATTATGTCAATAGTGCATACTTAGGACAGCTCTTCCGGAAAAAGTATGGCCAGTCATTTAAGGATTATTTAAATAATTATCGTATGGAACAGGCAGCAAATTTACTTATACGCACGGACATGAAGATTATCCAGGTGGCAGAAGAGGTGGGGTATCATGATCTTGACTACTTTGTAAACCGGTTTATCACCGCAAAGGGATGTACACCAGCCAAGTTCAGAAAACAACTGCAACAGGGCTGAAACACTGATAAAAAGCGGCATTACAACGAATTAATACGAAACTTTTTATAAATAAACAGGGTAAATTATAGGGTGAAATTACAGACCTATAATTTACCCTGTTTTTAACTATAATTCCTCCGATTGTTTGAAAACCTGAAAAAGGTAAAATTAGTATTATCAAAAAGGGAGGTAATTACAAACATGAAAAGAAAAAGAATTGTAAGTATGCTGTTAGTATCAGCAATGGCTGCATCACTTTTCGCAGGATGCGGAAGTGGTAAAACCGAAGGTAATGGGGACACAGAGAGCGGTGGAATCAAACAGTTTGATGCATTCTTCGCTGTACCAGCAGGAACAGAAATCAACGATGGTAAAAATGATATTCAGAAGCTCATCGCTGAGAAGACAGGAGCAACCTGTAAAGAGACTTGGTTAGCAGGACAGAAGGCTGAGGAAGCTGTCGGCGCTATGATCGCTGGTGGTGAGTATCCAGACTTCATCGATGGCGGTGACGGAATGAAACAGCTCTATGACGCTGGCGCATTAATTCCACTTGATGATTACATTGACAAATATCCAAACATTAAAAACTACTTTACCGAGCAGAAATGGGATCAGTTACGTCAGGATGACGGACATATCTACTGGATTCAGCAGTTTGGTAACATTCAGGGAGAAGAGAAAACCTGTACTCATAATGATGAAGCATTCTGGATTCAGACAAGAGTATTAAAATGGGCTGGATATCCTGAAGTTAAGACAATGGATGATTACTTCAAATTGATCGAAGATTACAATGCAGCAAATCCAACAATGGAAGATGGAACACCAAATATTCCATACACAATCCTTTGCGATGACTGGAGATACTTCTGCTTAGAGAATGCACCAGAATTCTTAGATGGTTATCCAAATGATGGCTCTTGTATCGTAGATCCTGATTCACTTAAGATTATTGATTACAATACAACACCAACAGCTAAGAAATACTTCCAGAAATTAAATGAAGAGTACCATAAAGGTATTATCGATCAGGAATCATTTACACAGACATATGATGAATACATTGCAAAAGTATCCAGCGGACGTGTTCTTGGTATGATCGATCAGTGGTGGGATTTCGCTTACACAGCAGGAGATGCTATCAAAGCTGCTAACTTAGATCAACAGGGATGCAGCTACGTTCCACTTCCTATCACAATCAGTGCAGATGTTAAGAACCAGTGGCATTGTTCAGGCGGCGTATTAAACGTAGCATCTGGACTTGGTATTACAACAAGCTGTGAAGACGTTGATGGCGCATTACAGTTCGTAAATGACCTCCTTGGACAGGAAGTTCATGATCTTCGTTTCTGGGGTGTAAAGGGAACTGATTATGATGTAGATGAGAACGGTGAATTCTTCCGTACACCAGAGCAGAGAAATCAGCAGGTTGAGACTGAGTACAAAGCTTCACATACTTGTACATATTCTTATTTCCCACAGTATGATGGAACAAGCACAGACGGAATCAATGCTACCAAGCCAGCAGGACAGGCAAAAGAGTTCTATGCTGATTTAAGACCAGACGTAAAAGAGGCATTTGATGCTTATGGCGCTGAGACATATGTAGATATGCTTGGTACAAATGAAGCTCCTGGACCTTGGTATCCAATGTATTCTTATTCTAACAACCTCACAACATCTACACCAGGTGGTACAGCTTGGACAAAGATGGGTGAATTAAAACACAAAGCACTTCCACAGGTAGTTATGGCTGATAACTTTGACAGTGAATGGGATAACTACATGGATGAATACAAGAAAGTAAAACCAGAAGACTTTGTAAGTGAGATGCAGACAGAGCTTGATCGTCGTATTACAGAAGCAGCTAAATACGAATAAATCAGTAATGAAATTTGAAAACAGGCAGATGCAGTTGTGATTTCATCTGCCTGTTTTCTTTAAGGAGTGAGGGTATGTCTTTTACAGCGAGAAGAAAAACAAAAGAAAAAGTAAATGAACCTAAAACAAAGATCACCTGGAAAGAAGTAAAGAGACAGAAGGTTCTTTTGTTCTGGGGCGCAGTCATGGTAGTGTACGGAATTATATTCAACTACTTACCTCTTGCCGGATGGGCAATGGCATTTCAAAACTATAAGCCAAAGGACGGAATTCTTCATTCCCAGTTTGTAGGCCTGGCAAAATTCCAGACACTGTTTTCAGACATGACATTTATCCGTGTCATCCGAAATACATTATGCATGGGTGTTATTAACCTGGCTGTTACATTTGTTACAGCAATTGCATTCGCAATTCTCTTAAATGAGATGCGAACCAGGATGGGAAAAAAGTTGGTACAGACAATTTCCTATCTGCCACATTTCCTTTCATGGATTATCGTAACAGGTATTTTACATGATATGTTATCAGGTACAGGTATTGTCAATGAAGTCCTGATGAACTTACATATTTTGAACCAGCCAATTAACTTTTTTGCACATCCTTCCTATTTCTGGCCAATTGTAGCGTTTGCCAATGTATGGAAAGAGACTGGATGGAATGCAATCATTTATTTATCAGCAATTACAGCAATTGATCCTTCTCTATATGAAGCAGCATCCATTGATGGAGCTGGTCGTTGGAGCAGAATTAAGTATGTTACACTTCCTGGTATTAAACCAACTATTATCATCTTACTATTAATGAATGTTGGTAACGTATTAAATGCCGGATTCGAAATTCAGTATCTGTTAGGTAACGGTCTTGTACAGGATGTATCCCAGACCATTGATATCTACGTATTGAAATGGGGTATCAGCCAAGGAGATTATGCAATCGGTACAGCAGCTGGTATATTCAAGAGTGCGGTAAGTATTGTCCTGATCGTGATTGCAAACTATATTGCAAAACGTAACGGAGAAGAGCGCTTGTACTAAGGGAGGTTAATAATAATGGAGAAAACTGCAACAAGAAAAAGAAAGAAATTACGGGGTATAGATGCATTTACCGTTGTGAATGCAATCATCATGATACTGATTGTAATCATCACGTTATATCCTGTTTTAAATACATTAGCTATTTCATTAAATGATGGAACAGATGCTCTTCGTGGTGGCATTTATTTACTACCAAGAAAGTTCACCTGGAAGAATTACGTCACAGTTATTCACAAAAACAACCTGATTACAGGAGCTTATATTACAGTACTTCGAACTGTAATTGGAACATTACTTGCGCTGATTACAAATGCAATTCTTGCATTTATCGTAAGTAGAAAACGTTTCCTTTTTAAACGAGGCTTATCTTTATTCTGGGTTATTACAATGTATGTAAACGGTGGAATGATCCCAATCTTCTTGTTATACAAGAACTTAGGACTTACCAACAGCTTCTGGGTATATGTAATCCCAGGAATGATTGGAGCCTTCAATATGTTAGTAATTCGTACATACATGAATGGTATTCCAGATAGTTTGGAAGAATCCGCACAGTTAGATGGTGCTGGATATGCAACTATTTTTATGAAAATATATTGTCCACTGTGTAAACCAGTATATGCAACAGTTGCTTTATTTGTAGCAGTAGGACAGTGGAATTCATGGTTCGATGCAATGTTATACAACCGTATGAGTGCAAATCTGACAACCTTACAGTATGAGCTGATGAAATTATTATCATCTGTAACCAACCAGGGTCAGTCAGCAGAGGCGATGAAGAATGCTTCTGGAACAGTTACACCTGCATCTGTAAGATCAGCAGCGACAATCGTAACCATGTTACCAATTATTTGTATTTATCCATTTTTACAGAAATATTTCGTTACAGGTTTAACCCTGGGCGGAGTCAAAGAATAATCTTTTTTCTTATTTTTTCCCTCAAGAGCTGCATCACGAAAGTGGTGCAGCATTTTTAAATTCTATCATGGCATATAAATCTTTTTTAGACATATTTGGTGGTTATTATCTCTATTATTCTTAAGTTTGTGATGTATATGCAGAAATCAATCACCCACATCACATTTTCTTGAAATTCATCACTTTATTTTCCATTATGTTAACTAATCTGTGAGGTATATGAAAAAACAGGACAAATACCTCACAGAAATCAATGAATTCTGTGATGTGGAGAGTGAGTTATTTTGTATACCTCACATGAAAATGAAAAAGTTCCTTTCTGAGATGAAAAATGAGCCATTTTTGCGACAACATTTGATGTAATAGTGAAGTTTTTTCAAATACCTCACAAAATATAATAAGCAGGGACAGGGGGGTTATGATTTGGGGACAGGGGAGCCAATTGCACATGGTTCCATGGCAAAAATGTAGTTATTTCATATGGCAAATATGGACAGCTGGAATTTTGATTTTTTGGTACAATAATATTTCTTGCTCTTACCCGGATAAAATATTATAATTTGACATGTGGGAATGGGAGAAAACTATATGAAAAAAAGAGTGATATCAGCAAGTTTGGTTGCAATTTTACTGGGTTCATTGATTGCAGGGGGAATACTTACCAAGACGAAAGCTGCGGAGGAAACACCTGAGATAAAGCATTTTACGGCATTTTTTACAACAACAGGGAATGAGCTTGACTCAGATAACGAGATGAAAGCTAAGATTACAGATCTGATTGGGGCAGACTGTGACGAGACCTGGCTAATCGGACAGACAAAGGAAGCTGCACTGAATTCCTATATTGCAAGTGGAGAGTATCCGGACTTTATATCTGGTGAGAAGCAGCTATATGAAGCGGAAGCGTTAATTCCAATTGACAAATATTGGGACGAGTATCCAAATATTAGAAACTATCTCACGGATGAGCAGTGGGACAGCTTTCGTCAGGAGGATGGGCATATCTATTGGATTCCACAATTTGGAGTAGCAAATGGAACATCCAATGAAATGATTCATGAAGGGGAAGCCTTCTGGATACAGACCAGGGTATTAAAATGGGCAGGGTATCCACAGATACATACAGTAGACGAGTATTTTGATTTGATAGAACGATATCAGGCGGCGAATCCTACTATGTCGAATGGAAAGGCTAACATTCCGTTTACGCTGCTATGTGATGATTGGCGTTATTTCTGTTTGGAGAATGTTCCACAATTTCTGGATGGGTATCCCAATGACGGATGTTGTATGGTAGATCCAGCAACACATCAGGTACTGGATTATAATACAACAGATACGGCGAAACGTTATTTCGCAAAATTAAACGAAGAATATCAGAAGGGGATTCTAGACCCTGAGGCGTTTACCAGCAGCTATCAGGAATATTTAGATAAGCTGTCTACAGGTGCTGTACTTGGAATGGTCGATCAGTGGTGGGAATTCTATTATGCAATAAGATCCGCATATGATACCCAGGGACTCAGTGAGGAAGGATGTAATTATATACCTCTTCCTATCACGATGGATGAAGGCACAAAGAATCAGTGGCACATGGAGCGGACAGCAGAATTAGATAATTCCAGTGGAACCTCAATTACCGTATCCTGTAAGGATATCAAGGGGGCCATGAAGTTCATGAATGATCTACTAGATCCTGAGATCATCACACTCCGTTTCTGGGGTGAAGAGAATGTGGATTACAATGTAGATCAGAATGGTTTGTATTATCAGACAGCAGAACAGAGCAAGAATGCGGTAAATGCAGAACGTAAAACAGATCATTATTGCCCATATTCATACTTCCCAAGAATGGAAGGCTATCTGCCAGATGGAATCAATGCGTTTTCACCAGAATATCAACCCCATGAATTCATGAGAATGCAGCCATCGGATATACAGGAATGTCTCACTGCGTACGGATGTGAGAATTATGTGGATATGCTTGGCAATAACGAATCACCTGGAAAATGGTATCCATTGTATTCGTATACTACTACAATAACAGAATCTTCAGAAGCTGGGAAAACCTGGATGGAAATGGCATCTGTGAAGCATACATGGCTTCCGCAGGTAGTTATGACAACGGATTTTGAGACAACCTGGGATGCCTATATGGAGGCATATTATAACAGCCATCCGGAAGTGTTTTTTACGGACATTCAAGAGGAAGTTGAAAGAAGAATACAATAAGAGTGCAAAACAATAAAAATGCAAAAGATCAATAATAGGAAGTAGGAATTAAGATCAGAACACAATAGCGTAAGAAGACTGTAACCTTCAATGAGATGAGGGTTACAGTCTTTTTTTCGCAATTTTTGCAAGCTATGAGGCAATATCTAGGTAGAGCAGACAGGAGGGGTGAACTACAATAAGAATATAGAATAAGATAGGATGTCCAAAGCAGTGAAATTTGGGGCTATTGAATCCATTGTATGGACAAAAAGGGGGCAAATAATGTACGAAAAATTCAATCAGGCATATTCATTACATCCAGATTTTTTTGATCCGATTCATAAGGAAGTGACAATGGATTGGGATGCTGTACCGCCAACAATTGCGTACTATGATGAGAGACCATCCGTAACAGTTGGGGAGAATGGAACCGTGGAATTCTACATGCATGCACCGAATGCAAAAAAGGTGCAGGTGGCAGGACTAGGAGGCTACTTTACCAATGAACGAATCGACCTTGAGAGTGATGGAGAGGGTGGATTTTATAAGAAAATCACTGGATTCCATTGGGGAATGCACTACTATCACTGGTTTGTGGATGATGTGCAGATCTGCAATCCAAAGGCAGGGGCAGCATACGGCTGTTTTGAAGCAATTAATACCTTTGAAGTGCCAGAACCAGGAACAGACTTCTATGAGATCAAGGATGTACCACATGGAACGGTAAGCATCTGTAAATATGGCTCCAGTGTCAGCGGACACTTAAAGGAGAGCTATGTCTATACACCATTTGGGTATGAATCACATCCAGACAAGACCTATCCAGTCCTGTATCTTCAGCATGGAGTAGGCGAGGATGAGATCGGGTGGATCTGGAATGGCAAGATGAATTTCATCATGGATAATCTGATTGCTGCTGGAAAATGCAAAGAGATGATTGTAGTTATGAGCAGTGGATATGCATTTGAGGAGGGCGAACATCCAGTGTTCTTCCCAGGCGACTTTGACCGGGAACTGATACAGGATATTATCCCATATATGGAACAGCATTATCGTATTCGAAAAGGCAGAAATAACCGCGCATTAGCTGGTCTGTCACTTGGCTCCGTGCAGGTGTCCAACACGGCTTCCAGACACATGGAATTATTCTCCGCACTAGGCGTTTTCTCAGGAGTGTCTTTGGATGCAGCAAATGCAATCTGCGAAAATGAGAAGGATGCATTAGAGCTTATGTTCTTGTCTTGTGGAGAAGAGGAGAAAGAGATCTTAGATGGCATGAAGGCAGCCGATAGGAGCATGAAACAGGCGGGAAAGCCTTGTGTCCAGAAGGCTTATGAGGGATATCATGAGTGGCACGTATGGAGAAAAAGCCTAAGGGATTATGTGCAGCTTCTGTTTGATTGGGACATGGCAGAGAAGAGCGATATTCCAGCTTATCAGGAAGCTGAGGTCGCTAAAGAACAGCTTCTCAGACAGACCAGCGAAGATCAGATGCTATTCTTTGATCCAGTATACCGCCAGATTCACTTTGACGTAGATGCAGATGGCAACCCTGCAGGAACCTATCCTGATATTCCACATGGAATTGAGATCACAGGTGAAGGAGAAGCAGCATTTGCACTGTACGCACCAGAGGCGAAAAAGGTGGAAGTGGATGTGTTCGATTGTGGAAAAGTACTGCTTACTCCTTCCAGTGAGTGGGAAGGCTACTGGATGGGAAGCTTGAAGAACATAGAAGGTGGCTTCCATTATGTTACCTTTACCGTGAATGACACCAAGGTTGTGAATCCGGAAGCGCCAGTTGGATATGGCTGTTTTCAGGCAATCAATTATATTGAGATGCCAGAGAAGAACTTCCATCTTCACGAATTAGATCAGGTACCACATGGCAAGATACATTTGAATTACTATCCATCCTCACAGACTGGCAGAATGAAGCTCTGCTATGTCTATACACCATACGGATATGAGGAGAAAATGGATAAGGATTATCCAGTACTTTACCTGCAGCATGGCGGCGGAGAAAATGAAATCGGCTGGGTTCGACAGGGGAAAATCGCAAATATTGCAGATCACCTGATCGCAGAAGATAAGATGAAAGAGATGGTAATCGTCATGAACACGGGCTATGCATTCCAAGAGGATGGAAGTAGCCATCCAGCATTGAGCTCCTTTGAAGAAGAGCTTGTGGGGGACTGCATGCCATATATTGCGAAGACCTATCGCATTCGCACCAATAAAGAGAATACTGCCATGGCGGGCTTATCCATGGGAGGTATGCAGACACAGAGAACCGTATTTGATCATCCAGAATTGTTTGGCTGGGCAGGTATATTCAGTGGCAATTTTATCGTTCAGGATCAGGAAGTAGACAATACAGCAGTACTATATGATCCTAAAAAATATCGTGACACCTTCCAGATGATCTATGTGGCATCCGGAACCAACGATATGATGTACGAGAAAACAAAGCGGAATGCAGATGATGTCCTGGCGCACGGCGTTCCAATAGTGACCTATTACGAAGAAGGCCGCCATGACTGGATATTCTGGCGTCACTGCGCGGCAGATTTCCTTACAAAATTATTCAGAAAATAAATTGTGAAACTCACAATCCATAAATTGGATATATACTGTGAATACAAGCAAGCATAGGTACTCTGGCGAAGCCGGTCCTTAGCGACCGT
>CAZTGP010000059.1:0-16086 GCA_964613325.1 uncultured Roseburia sp.
TTAAATTTACGGAACAGTTTACATATCCCATTATAGCACTTTTGTACTATTTTTAAAGGTATACTTCAATTATTTTCCAAATACAAGAAAGCCGGAAGAACTCTTCCGGCTTAACTCTATCTTAATCCTATAATCCTAGAGTATCATCATCAAACTGATAATTAATCTCTGGCATATCCATATCGCTATTTCCTCCATCATAATTCTCTTCATAATAACGATAATAATCATTATAGATAGAATCCATATCCGTACTACCTACGTAGTCCATAATTCCTACCCATAAGAAAATGGTCAATAAGAATGATACTACGGCTGTAATAATACCTGCAATTGCCATTCCCTTTTTCTCATTCTTCACAAGCTGAATAATACCTAACACAATTGCAACAATTCCAAGAATATAATTCAGACAAGTGGCAAATAAGAGAATCGAAATAATTCCAAGTACCATGGATGCAATTCCCAATCCCGTAGATGTACCCTTCTGCTTTGGCTGTGCATAACTCATATTACCATATGGTTGGTTTGGTTGGCTGTACTGCGCATTTCCATACTGCTGGTTCGGCTGACCATACTGCCCGTTCCCATATTGCTGGTTGGGCTGGCCGTACTGTGCATTCCCATACTGCTGGTTGGGCTGGCCGTACTGCGCATTCCCATATTGCTGGTTAGGCTGGCCATACTGCGCATTCCCATACTGCTGATTTGGCTGGCCGTACTGCGCATTCCCATACTGCTGATTTGGCTGGCCGTACTGTGCATTTTCCTGTGGCTGTTCTGGTTGATCATACACATTGTTCTGCGACTCTTGCCCTTCTGTTCCCATTACTGCCTGCACTGTCTCTTCTGATGTCTCTTCTATTGTTGTCTCTTCTATTGTTGTCTCTTCTGTTATTACCTCTTCTGTTGCTGCCTCTTCTGTTGTTTTCTCTTCTGCGTTCACTCTTAATTCATCTTCATTCATCAACTAATTCTCCTCCAATATGGTAACTCCGCTCTAGCTAGTTCCTCTATCTGTTCACTAACCTTAATCCTCTTATGTCGATTTCTTAAGCTTTATCCATATACTAGCATATTTGCTTTCGAAATGGAATTAACTTTTCCTTAATATATTGTTACCGTTTCTTTACTGTCTTGTCAGTTGTCAAGTGTAATAGACAAAATAGTTGCAAATGCGTATACAAAAATGTAAAATAAGGTAATACTTAGGTTAAACGAACAGTTTACTGCGAGAGAAAGGAAGTAAATATGAGTACTTTGAATCTTACCCTGCTAACAGACCTATATGAAATGACCATGATGCAGGGATATTTCAAGAACAATAAGAAAGACATTGCTATCTTTGACGCATTCTATAGAAACAATCCATCCGATGGTGGATATGCCATCTGCGCCGGTTTAGAGCAGGTAATTGATTACATCGAGAATCTTCACTTTGAGGAGGCAGATATTCAATATTTAAGAGGACTTCACATTTTTGACGAAGACTTTCTGGAGTATCTGGCCAACTTTAAGTTTTCTGGTGATATTTATGCAATTCCAGAAGGAAGTGTAATGTTCCCACGTGAGCCAATGATTAAAGTTGTAGCTCCAATTATGGAGGCACAGCTCATTGAGACTGCCGTACTTAATATCATTAATCATCAGAGTCTGATTGCCACTAAAGCAGCCCGCGTCTGCTATGCTGCCAAAGGGGATGGTGTTATGGAGTTCGGTCTTCGTCGAGCCCAGGGTCCTGATTCCGGAACATACGGAGCAAGAGCCGCAGTCATCGGTGGATGTAAAGGAACTTCCAATGTACTTTGTGGACAGCTCTTTGAGGTTCCAGTTCTCGGCACCCATGCACACAGCTGGATTATGAGTTTTCCAGATGAATATACCGCGTTTAAAGAATATGCAAAGCTTTATCCAAACGCCTGCATTCTTCTTGTAGATACTTATGATACCTTGAAGTCTGGTATGCCAAACGCCATCCGTGTATTCAATGAAATGCGTGAGGCCGGAATCGAATCTTCTTATTACGGCATTCGTATGGATAGTGGAGATCTTGCATACCTATCCAAAAAGGTTCGTAAAATGTTAGATGATGCTGGTTTCCCTGATGCAGTCATTTCCGCTTCCAACGATTTGGATGAATATTTGATTGAAAGTTTGAAAATCCAGGGTGCAACCATTACTTCCTGGGGTGTTGGAACTAATCTTATCACTTCAAAAGATAATCCTTCCTTTGGTGGTGTCTATAAGCTGGCAGCCATTCAGGATGAGAATGGTAAGTTTGTTCCAAAAATTAAGCTTTCAGAGAACGTTGAGAAAGTTACAAATCCTGGCGATAAGACCTTCTATCGTATTTATGATAAAGAGACTGGTAAAATCAAAGCAGATCTCATCTGTCTTGTGGAAGAGAAATTTGACGAATCCGCAGACTTAAAGTTATTCGATCCTAATGCACCATGGAAAAAGACTAAGCTGCTTGGCGGTTCCTATACCATGCGTGAAATGCTCATCCCTGTCATCAAGAACGGAAAAGCTATCTATCATTCACCAAAGGTTATGGAGATTCGCGATATTTGCAACAAAGAGAAGGATACCCTTTGGGATGAAACCAAGCGTTTTACAAACCCTCAGGAAATCTACGTGGATTTGTCCCAGAAGCTTTACAATGTGAAAACAGAGTTACTGAACCGCATGCATAATGTAGATTGAATATAAACTGCTATTTATTCCTGTTTGAATTATTTGATTTATGGAATACGAATCAACTGAATTGCTGCTTGAGATAAATTTTTTAGAAATTTTTGCAAATATTCCTATCGACCCGATAATTGCAAAAAACAGCGGTTTTTTCGCTATTTTTGAAAAGTTTTTTTGCAACATAGCTCTATTAGCTCATATATGCAAAAAATCTTAGATTTTTTTTGCATATATCATCAAACCAGGAATATTTGCAAAAAATCACTTCGTATACGACCTAAAATACGGAGTTTTTTTGCATATATCATTAAACATAGAATATTTGCAAAATAAAATATAAAAAGGGACAGTGGCTTCCCAAACAGTCCTGCCCCAATTTAAATGGGATACAAGGCAAGGTTTTCGTTAGAATATGTCTGTTGGCCAACAGTTATGATGCCTTCTCTCCAACCTGAATCGTGTGGAATCCTTCGCCATGTACTTCGTTGGATTCTAAGATGATCATAAAGGAACTTGGATCTGCTTCTTTCACAGCCTGCTGCACAATATACATTTCTTTGTTATTACATGCACACATAACCACATCTCGATCATCTTGCTGGTAACCGCCCTGTGCCTTTAATATAGTTGATCCTCTGTGGCAGCAATCTTCTATGACATCACAGATTTTCTTTCCATCCTCTGTAACAATAAGTGCCATCTTGCCTGCATTCATTCCATACATTACCTTATCAATTACAATTGCCAGAAGAAAAGTAACAATCATTCCATAGATTACTCCGTCCACATCCTTAAATACAAAGGTTCCACATGCAATAATGATTGCATCAATTGCAAAAGATATCTTTCCAATCGCCATATGCGGGCGAAGCGCTTTGATTGCCATAATAATGAAATCTGCTCCACCGGTAGAAGAATTCTGCATGTAGATAATGGAATATCCAAGTCCTGCAAATACACCCGTACACAGTGCTGCCAACAAACGGCTTCCCTCATACATTGGAAAAAGCGGAGCCACATAATCAATAATTACAGATGAGATAATCATGCAGCGAATAGAACGGAAGAAGAACCCTTTTCCAAGTAATTTATAGCACAGAATTGCAACCGGAATATTTAATAGAATTGTAGAAAAACCAATGGAAATATCAAAAAGCTGATACAGAATAATGGAAATACCCGAAAATCCTGTCATTGGAAACTTTGCATTCACTGCAAAGTTATAGATACCAATCGCAATCAAAATGCTTCCCACAATCTCCCATACAATTTGTCTAATCACAATCTTTGCCTTTTCTTTTTGTGTTTTGCTCATGCTCTCACTCCTCAATCTATCTTATTTAAACTTGCTTACAGCAATGTCAGCTCTCTATTGTGTATCATCAACCCTAAGTTGATATTTTATGCAATCGATTCATTTTCCAGCAATGTCACCAAAGATTTTCACACTACCTTTTGCTACACTATGACAAAACGAAAATGAGTATCACTGGTATTCCTTTTGCTACACTATGACAAAAAAAGAAAGAGCCCCTACGCATTATAATAATTATAATACGCAGTTGCTCTTTTCAACGCTCTTATTCTAGTCTAGGTTATCAATACTGTCAACCCTATTTAGTGAATGCCAACTACATTTATTTAGTTAAAGCCAACTACATTTATTTAGTTAAAGCCAACTACTTTCTGGGAAAGGCGGTAAGCAGCCACAGAGATTTTTCTTCCACCTTTGCCTGGGAGGTTCATTGCTCCTCCAAGGATTCCACGTCTTAAATGGTGGAACAGACGAATGTCCTTGTCCTTAATATATCTCCAAAGCTCTCTCTTCTTCTCAAGATTTTCATCCGTACCTGAACGAAGCAGCATTACCGTAGACACAACTGTGATAATCTCAAGATAGTTAAACATGTATTTACGGCATTTCAAATTTGGAATTTTCCAAAGGTCAAACTGATCAATCATAATCTTGTTCACCTTCAGCTGCTGATCAATTCGGCTAATCATTACCTTCTCATTTACAGACTGGTCATCTCTTCCGATAAAGTAGCGATAGAAATCTACATCCATGTAGTACATTGTTTTCACACTTGGAAGTGGAGTATATACATAAATGTTATCCACATAGAAGGTGTGTTTCGGAAGCTCTAATCCACATTCCTTTAATAGCTGTGTACGATAAATCACAGAATGCATTAAAATATAATGTCCCTTGAAAAAGTGACGGATATCGCTCCAGGTAAATAATGTGTCCTGTGGGAAACCAGTCTGGCGCATTACCTTCTTGTGCTTTGCGCCTTCCTTTTCATATACATAGTTAGCAAGAAGCATATCCAAATGCTGATTGCCGCCTGCAAGCTCTTTCAGCTTCTTAATGATGGCTTTAAAAGCATCCAAATCTACCCAATCATCACTGTCCACAACTTTGAAATACAGTCCTGTTGCATTGCGGATACCTGCGTTTACAGCCTCACCGTGTCCGCCATTCTCCTGATGAATCGCCTTACATATCGTCGGATATTTCTCTGCATAGGAATCAGCAATTTCTGCTGTACGATCCTTAGATCCATCATCAATAATTAATATTTCTACATCTTCCCCACCTGGCAAAATGGATTCAATACAATGTTCCATATAGCTTTCCGAATTGTAGCAGGGGATTGCAAATGATAAAAGTTTCATTTTAAGTTCTTCCTCGTATTCTTTATTTCATTAATTGATCTGCAAGCTCCATCGCTTTGATGGTCATTGCATCAATATTGTAATATTTGTACTCTGCAAGACGTCCTAACAGATGGAATTTACCATACTGCTCAGTTAATTGCTTATACTTCTCATACAGTGCCTGATTCTCTTCATTTAAGATGGCATAGTAAGGAATCTCTCCCTCTGCACCAGTATATGCAAATGGATATTCTCTTACGATTGTAGTTCCATCACAATCTTTCTGCCCTGTTAAGAACTTAAACTCTGTAATACGTGTAAAGTCTTCGCTTACTGTATAGTTCACAACGCTGTGATCCTGGAAGGAATCCTGATCTAAATGCTGAAATTTAAAATCTAGTGAACGGTATGGAAGTCTTCCAAATCTGCAGTCAAATAATTCATCAATTGCTCCTGTATATATCAGATCTCCTGCAAACTCTTCCCCTTCAAAGAACACCTTACCATCTTTAAAAGAAAGCATCTCTATACAGTCTGTGTTCAATTTCACCTCAATATTCTTATGATCTAACATTTTCTCAAACATTGGTGTGAATCCATGAAGTGGAACACTCTGATACTTATCTTTGAAATAACGGTTATCATAAGAAATAACCACTGGAACACGTCCAGTTACTTCTGGGCTGATCTCCTCTGGAGTCTGTCCCCACTGTTTCATTGTGTAACGCAAGAATACATTCTGATATACATACTCGGCAATTTCACGTACATCCGGGTCAGAATTCTCTCTTAGCTTCATAATCGGGACACGACTACCCTCACCATATTCCGCAATAAGCTTTGCTTCCAGACGATCTGCCTTCTCCTTATCATATACCATATGTAAGGTATTCAAGTTAAATGGAACAGGGATCAGCTTGTCTCCTACCCTGGCTACAACCTCATGTCCAAAGTCGTACCATTCTGTGAAACGTGATAAGAATTCACGAACGCCTTCATCTCCGGTATGGAAGATATGTGGACCGTATTCATGGATCAAAATACCATGCTCATCTGGCAAATCATAGCAGTTTCCGCCGATATGATTTCTGCGCTCCACAACAAGAACTTTTTTATTTCCTTCTTCTGCTAGCTTTCTTGCGGCTGTTGCACCGGCAATTCCTGCACCAACAATAATGACATCATACATATTATCTAAAATCCTTTCAGTATTAAAAGTTTCCTCTTACTCTATGCTTTATTATACACAATTTACAGGCACTTCCAACTTATTTTTTCCTTAATTTTTATTAATTACTTCGTTGGAAAATGCATTGCTCTGTTCATAATTCGCATTATTCTCCATATATTTTGCGCGCAATCGGTTGCAATCATGTACATGTTAGTACCTTAGTCACAACATTTTGTTCATAATTTATTTACAAAAAACTCATAAGTTAAACACACCGATTTCATATTTCACCGTTATTATATATATTGTAAACAAAGAAATTAACAATTTTCTTTTTCATATCCCTCGCATCTTCGGACGCGAGGTCCTCCCACTAATTAGTGATTAATCACTTTTCATACACATTCTTTTTCATATGAATAGCCGGTGCAGTTATGCACCGGCTTCCTCTTTGTTTCTATATTATAAATCTCCCACATCTTTATTTAGTAAAATACGATGCCAAATTAGCTCTCCATAAACGCTTCTTTTCCAATTTTAATGTTCATATACTGTGCATAGTAGGAAAATGCAGCTGGTATCGCATACCGTTCCTTCGCATCCTCTGCATCTACGAAAATAAAATCATCTGCAGGCTTAGCCTGTGCCGGCCGCCTTTCGTTTTCATAATCACGTTCTTCTGCCACACAGTTTATCTGACTTCCAGGTTCCTCTACTGATATTACATATCCAATCATATGCCACTCCACATGGGAGAAGATATGCTTCGCCTCCGCCAATGGTTTAATTCGAATCGGCGAATAGCCCAGGCTTTTGATATATGCAAGAACCTCTTCCTGTTCCAAGTGCCCCTGAAGATTCGGCAGTTCATACAACCCTGCAAGAAGGCCTTTCTTCCCGCGCTTGTGTACAGCAACCTTTTCATCATCACGAATAACAAGCACTGTCATATCTTCCATTCTTCTGCTCTTCGCCTTCTTTTTCACTGGAATCTCAGCAATTCGATTCTGCTTTCTCGCTTCACAGATATCATGCCACGGGCACTCCTCGCAATGCGGTGCCCCATTTGGGACACAGACCATAGCTCCTAGCTCCATAAGTGCCTGATTAAATGCACGGGGAATCAGAATGCCGGTTTGCTGCATCTGTTCATTTCCAATCTCTGTATGATAATCTTTCATCAGCTCAAGGAGTTTTTCCTCCATATGATTGCGAACAGACTGCTTCATAATGTCGGAATCGTCACAAGTCACTCGGGATATCACGCGAAGTACATTGCCATCTACTGCCGGAACCGCTTTTCCATATGCAATTGAAGCAATGGCTCCAGCGGTGTAATGACCTATGCCTTTTAGTTTTAAAAGTTCTTCATACGAATCTGGTATCACGCCATCATATTCTTCCATTATCTGAATTGCCGCAGCATTTAAATTGCGCACACGATTATAATAGCCTAGTCCTTCCCAAAGCTTCAAGTACTGATCCTCTGGGCATTCTGCTAACGCTTGTACATCTGGAAGTGCTGTGATAAAACGTTCAAAATATCCTTTCACTGCTTCCACTCTTGTCTGTTGCAGCATAATCTCAGATATCCAGACATAATAAGGGCGCGGATCCTCACGCCATGGAAGGACTCGCGCATGTGAATAGAACCACTTCTGTAGGGGTTCTACAATTTGTTCTAATTGAAAATCATCAATCATATATTACGCTTCCCAATCTGCTCTCTTTACAATACCAATTCCGATTGGATATGGTCCTGTGTGAACCCCAATGGTTGCTCCAATCTGATAAAGCGGAATCTCATCAATCCCAAGTCTTTCTTTCACCATGTCACTTAACATCTCTCGGAAGGTCTCTGCTTCTTCTTTATCATAACCAAATCCAATACAAAAGCTATATTCACCTGGCTGTGCATTTACCTCATCCAAATAGTCTCTTGTCATCTCCACTACACGTTTCATGGATTTCACACGGTTACGCATAATTCCAGAATTATGAATCTCTCCGTCTTTCAAGGTAATCATAGGTTTGATCTTAAGTGCACTTCCTGCAATACCTGCAAGCTTACCAATTCTTCCGCCGTGTTTCAAATAATCGATACTTCCAACGGTAAAGAAAATACGTCCTGAACTTCGAATCTCCATTAACCGATCAACAATGCGGTCAAAATCCCACCCAAGATCGCGGAGACGACATGCTTCTAATACATAGATTCCCTGCAGTACTGTATCCTGAATAGAATCAATGATTGTGATCTTTGCATTTGGATATTCTTCAAGAAGCATATCCTTTGCAGTGGTGGCAGACTGAAGAGAACCACTAAATTTTCTGGTGATACAAATACAGATTGCTGGAATTTCTTCTTTTGCGCAGCTTTCAAATACTTCATAGTAGTCATTTACAGAAGGCATGGATGTCTTAGGAAAAACAGTAGGATTGTCGACCATCTTCTGATAGAATTCACGGATATCGATTTCCACAAGTTCCTTATAATAATTCTCGCTATCGAAAGATACGTAGAATGGTACTACCTTAATGTCTTTCTCCTCCGTTAGTTCCTTTGGTAAATCAAGCGATCCGTCGCTGATAATCTGCAATGCTTTGCTCATTTATATCTCCTTCAATTCTTTCCAATCACCTATCGTATATTGCTATCTTATGTATTTTCTATCTATGGATAAATATTTGACGTAGTATTCAAGACTAGATGATGTGTTAATTAATATCTTTACTCTTGTATAGTAATACATTTTCCCCAAAACGTAAAGCATTATTAGGCATTTTACAAACATTTTATAATTAAAATCTGGTATAAAATATTATGCCAAAAAGATTGACAATTTTTTATCAAAGTGCTAGTATTAGTCTATCATATTGAACTTAATAAGTAGGAGGATTTTTACGATGAGTGAATTTAAAAACCTGAAATTAGAAGTTGCTGAAGGAATTGCAACACTTGCAATCTCAAGACCAGCTGCATTGAATGCATTAAACAGCGAGACCCTTGATGAATTAAATGTCTGCCTCAGCGAAATCGAAGCAAATGATGACATCAAAGTTGTTATTTTAACTGGTGGTCCAGATAAGAAAGATAACGCATTCAAATCATTTGTTGCAGGTGCTGACATTGCCGAGATGGTGAACTTTACAGCTCCAGAAGCAAGAGCTTTTGGTATCAAAGCTTCTGAACCATTCTTCAAATTAATGAATATGCGTCAGGTTACAATCGCTGCTGTTAACGGATTTGCTCTTGGCGGTGGATGTGAAATCGCTATGGCATGTGACATCCGTATCGCATCTGACAATGCAATTTTTGGACAGCCTGAATGTGGTCTTGGAATCATTCCTGGATTCGGTGGAACACAGAGACTTGCTCGTTTAGTAGGTATGGGACGTGCAAAAGAAATGATCTTCACATGTGATAATGTGGATGCAAATGAAGCTTATCGTATTGGTTTAGTTAATAAAGTAGTAGCGAAAGAAGAATTAATGCCAACTGCACAGAAGATGGCTGCTAAGATTCTTTCAAAAGGAAGCTACGCTGTTGCTGTTGCAAAAGCTGCAATTAACAACGGCTATGATATGGATATCAAGAACGCTGTTGAGATGGAAGCTAACCTCTTCGGTGTTGTAAACGATACTCATGATAAAAAGGAAGGAATGGGCGCTTTCTTAGAGAAGAGAGCAGCAAGCCTTACAGATTTCTAAATCTTCATTGATTACATAATCTGTATCCTTTTCATTTTATATTTCCACCACCTTATAAAAAGGCTGCCACGAAAGTGACAGTCTTTTTGCATGCATATTTTTCTGAATTCATGTACATTCTATTTCTGGAAAGGATGGTATGAATCATGAAAGATGAAAATCTCTATTCACCAAAGGATGCGCCTCCAATTATCACACCTGGAGTTCCGCTTAATTCCACCCAGGAAGAAAAGCCTAAACCCGTAGACCCATTGCCAGAATCCACAAGACCTCGAAAAGATGGACCTGGTGGCGATTAATTAATTTGGGACGGGGTATTTCTTGTTTCGGGACGGAGTATTTATGAAAATACTCCGTCCCGAAACAAGAAATACCCCGTCCCAAATTATGATTCAAATGCTTTTTTAATACTATCGTAATGAAGGAAGATTCCTTCTTCTGCAAATGCTTTAATCTCGTCTAAGGTTGCAAACATGGACCCTGCTGTCTCTTCTTCCTGAAGTTGCAAGTCTGCCTCTGTAACATTCATGGTGTAACGATATACATCTACAAAGTAGTTATCACCCTCCCCTGGATTCTCTCTCTTATATGTAAAGAGATAACCACCTTCGGCGCCTGTCACATCAAGCCCTGTTTCTTCTTTTATCTCTCGCATCACTGCGTCTTTGGAATCCTCGCCCGCCTGCGCAGCGCCTCCAGATACTTCCCACCAGCCTGGCGCCCATGCCTTTGTCATAACACGTTTGGTGATTAAGAACCTGCCATCTTCTCTTGCAATCACCCCAAGTACTGTCAAATGGTATTCCCCATCCTTTAAGCACCAATCATTTCTTTTCATGGTGCGTCCTGTGCGCTGCTTGTTTTCATCATAGATATCCCACATTTCCATATTAAATCTTTTGTAGCAGTATTTGATATCTGCCACTTCTCCTTTTCTCTATTCCTTGTTTCCCTTGTTATCTTCCATTGCCTTCTCTAATTTTGCATACAATTCCTTTATCACAAAAGGCTTTGCAACATGTTCATTCATCCCTGCCTGATGTATCTTCTCAATATCCTCCTGAAAGACATCTGCTGTAAGTGCAATAATTGGAATTGTCTTTGCATCTGGTCGATCCGCTCTTCGGATTGCTTTCGTTGCTTCATATCCATCCATCTCCGGCATATGAATATCCATAAGAATCGCCTGATAGGTTCCCGGCTGTGCTTCCATGAATTTCTCCCAGGCAATACGGCCATTCTCTGCTTTTTCCACCGAAAGGTTGACATGCTCTAGAATGTGCACTGCAATCTCCATATTCATGGCATTATCCTCTGCGAGCAGAATACATGCACCCTCGAATTCATATTCCTCAACAGCTTTTGACAGTTCTTGCTTCTGATCCGTCATTTCATTCTTAGCTTTATCGATTTTCTCCGCAACTTCAAATGGAATCACCACAGTAAAAGTGGTTCCACATCCTTCCTCGCTCTCCACTTCAATTTTTCCGCCCATCATATCGGTCAGCTGTTCTGATATGGATAATCCCAGTCCGGTTCCACCGTACTTTCTAGATATGGATGCATCCTGCTGCTCGAACGGGATGAAAATGCGGTCCATGAAATCCTTTGTCATTCCTATTCCAGTATCCTGCACCTGAAATCTGGTCTGTACATTTCCATTACGCTTTGTTTCCTGTCTCACAGTTAACGTAATCTGTCCATTTTCCGGAGTAAACTTCATCGCATTAGATAAAAGGTTCAACAAAATCTGCTTCACACGAAGGGCATCTCCAATTAATATGTGTTCTAACAGTTTCTCCGCATGAACCTCAAATTGAATTCCTTTATTTCTGGCCTGCTGCTGGAAAAGCGTATGAATATCGGTAACAATCTCCTGTAGATTAAAGGAACTGTGTTCTACCTTGAAATGCCCAGAGGATATTGCAGAGGCGTCCAATACATCATTGACAAGTGAAAGCAAATGTTTCGCAGCAATCTGCGATTTCGCCTGATAATCTTGAAGGCGTTCTCTATCATCCAAACAGTCCTGTGAGATTGATGCATATCCAATAATTGCATTGAGGGGTGTACGAATCTCGTGGCTCATTCTCGATAGGAACTCTGATTTGGCCCGGTTGGCTTCCTTCGCCTCCTGCAGTGCATTGGCAAGAAGCTTCTTTTGTTGTTCTTCCTCCTCATTTCGTTCCATTTCCATCCGCTTCATATCAAGGCGCAAAGAAATGTATTCCTTATGTTCTGCAATGGCCTGCTGCTCTCGTTCCTGATACAGCTTATTCAGCCTTGCACAGCTTCTATAATAAGACATCTCTGAACCATAGTTTTGTTCATATTCCGTCCGAATCTGACTGGCGAGCATTTTGATTTCTGTTTCATCATGTTCCGCTGCGAAACGCTCAATAATGGTTACTAACCTTAGTATTCTCTCCTTCTCACCTAATCCTTTTAATAGCAGATATACATCCTTGATATTGCGTTCATAATTATATAGACTGCTTAGCTGATCAATGCCATCCAAAAGCTTGTCTAAATGCTCTCTCACATAAGAATAATTCTTCATTTCGTACTGATTCTTGCAACGCAGAAACGCACAGGTGAAGCTCATGTCCAACATCAATGGCTCGGCTCTCATGGATTCCGCAAGCTCAATATAAGAATTGCTCTGCTCATATTGCGCTGTATAAGCATATGCGATTGCATTATTCACATAAGTAATAATCATTCGCTCATACAGTACTTCAGCGGGAAGCTCTTCCGTAGGTTCTAGCTCCTGATAGATGAGCTCTGCCCGTTTTAAGTAATCAAGCGCCTTATCATAGACAAATGCATCCATGTATCTTGCTGCTATGTTATTGTAAATAACAGGAAGGATCTCTTTCACATGGTACTTCTCTGCATAGAGCATCGCTTCAAAATAGAAATCCAGTGCCTCTGTCATATTCCCCATGGCGGTCTGTATTGCAGCAAGAAAATTCAATCCAACCGCATAATAGTAATGGTTGTTCTGTTCCTGCGCCAGCACAAGCATCTGCATTACTTTGTCATTCGATTTTGCCATCTCATTTGAGCGGTATAACGCCATTATTTCCGCATATTTCTCTTTTAAATCCATCTTACTCCCCAACTCCATCAAGTGCTTTATTGTCCCATTACCATATTGGTAATAGTACCAATGGATATATATCCATGAATTAACGCATGGAGATCTGTATCTTCTTCAAATTCTTTCACACGATCTCCCTGTAGAATAATCGTTTGTCCTTCTTCATCCTCCTCCACCATACCATACACATCTGGGTGGAGTTCTTTCTTTGCAACCGTTCTGTCCCACAGAATTCCCTTGCAGTCTCTGGCTTTTCCCTCCGGAAAATTCACATTCCACATTCTTCCCTCGCCTGCTGGCTTTGTAAGAAGCTGCTCGATAATTCCATGAAGCTGCTCATCTACCAATTCAAAATTCTCGTCATAGAACATGGAAAATGCAATGGCTGGTATTCCCTTCATCACAGCTTCCATGGCCGCAGCCACCGTTCCTGAATAAGCGACATCTATTCCTGCATTGTACCCACGATTGATACCAGAAAATACGATGTCAGGCTTATCCTCTAGGATATATTCACAAGCCACCTTCACACAATCCGCTGGTGTCCCACTTATCTTATACGCTTTCACGCTGCTCACAGAAAAATCAGACACTTTACTGATCTTAATTCCAGTTCCAATTGTGATTCTATGTGACATGGCACTACACTGCCCAGCAGGTGCAACTACACACACCTCCCCGAACAAGGTTGCTGCATGTGCAAGCCTTGCAATCCCTGGTGCATAGATTCCATCGTCGTTTGTGATTAAAATTCGCATATTCTACTCCCGCTTTAGCCCGTAACAACGCCTTCACTCTACAATTATATATAATATTTTATATAATTGTAGCATATCTAACTCGTGTGTTCAATTTGCGATACAACAAAATATTGCATAGTTCTTTCTTCCTATAATGTGTTACAATAGGAACATATTTATAAAACAGTTTATTTGCACAACTTGACCGTTATAGGAGGCATGAATATGTGGGCATACGAAAGCGTATTTTATCAAATTTATCCATTAGGGTTCTGTGGAGCACCCTTTGAAAATGATGGTGTGCTAGAACACCGTATCACAAAAGTAAATAACTGGATTCCTCACATCAAGAAGCTGGGAACCAATGCAATCTATTTTTCACCAGTATTTGATTCCGATACACATGGTTACAATACTCGTGATTATACCAAGATTGACTGCCGTCTTGGCACTAATGAAGACTTTAAAGAAGTCTGTGACAATCTGCATAAGGAAGGAATTCGCGTTGTTCTAGATGGTGTCTTCAACCATGTGGGACGAGGCTTCTGGGCATTTCAAGATGTTCTTAAAAATCGTGAGACTTCTCCTTATGTCAATTGGTTCGCACGTATTGCCTTCGATGGCAACTCCAATTACAATGATGGACTCTGGTACGAGGGCTGGGAAGGTAATTACGATTTGGTGAAGTTAAATCTTCGCAATGAAGAGGTCATCCAGCACATTTTCTCTGCAATTCAGGGCTGGGTAAATGAATTTGACATTGATGGATTACGTCTTGATGTTGCTTATTGCCTGGATCATGACTTCATACGCAGACTCCGCAGCTTCTGTGATTCCCTAAAGCCGGATTTCTTCTTACTTGGGGAGACCCTCCACGGTGACTATAATCAGATTATGAATGATACCATGCTTCATTCTGTCACCAACTACGAATGCTACAAAGGTCTTCATTCCAGCTTCAATTCCATGAATATGTTTGAGATTAACCATTCACTGCTGCGCCAGTTTGGGCCAGAGCAATGGACGCTCTATAAGGGCAAGCATCTGCTTTCCTTTGTGGACAATCATGATGTCACAAGAGTAGCCAGCATTCTAAACAATCCAAATCATCTTCCTCTCATATATGCTGCCGCTTTTGGTATGCCTGGCATTCCCTGCGTATACTATGGAAGTGAATGGGGTGCAGCTGGTCGCAAAGAGGATGGGGATCCTGCTCTTCGCGTCTCCTTTGATGCTCCATTGGAAAATGAATTGTCTGCTTGGATAGGCAAGCTTTCCTCTGCCAAACGCTCTTCCACTGCTTTGCAATATGGCGATTTTACTTCCATCCTTTTAACCAATGGACAATGCATTTTCAAACGAGAGTGGGAAGGTGAGCGTGTTCTCGTGGCAATCAATGCTGCTGATTCTCCGTTCTGGGCTGGATTCAACGTTGGCTCAGACAATGCCACTGACCTGATTACGGGAGAAAATGTACAGTTTTCAAATGGCTTTGAGCTTCCTGGTTACAGTGCATTTTTCTGGAAAGTGAACTAATGATTACTTTGTAATCGTATGTCATAGTAAAAAAGACAACAGTTTATGCCTCTTCAATTTTTGGCATTTCTGTTGTCTTTTCTTCACTATTTTTCTTTATTGTTATTTTTCTTCACTTGCTATATTCTGCAATAGCTTCAATATTACCTATATGTTTTATCCCTGTAAGCCTCTTGACTGGCGATCCATATCTTCTACAACAATATCATAGATTTCTCCAAGGGAAGCGCAGTATTCCAACACCTGCCAAGGCTCATTGGTGTGGAAATGAATTTTGATCAATTCGTCATCACCAACTGCAAGAAGACAATCTCCCTTGAAGTTATTGGTAAAGTAATCATTGATGACATCCTCATCTAATCCAGTTCCTTCGATTAATAACTGTGTATCATATTTAAACTCTAACATGTGCGTAGCCTCCATCTATTCTATTCAATTCCTAGAGAGATTATAGCACATAAAATACCCCA
>CAZTGP010000060.1:0-15427 GCA_964613325.1 uncultured Roseburia sp.
TCCCCTACATGCCGGATCAATGACATATTTTTGTACTTGTTACCAATCTGTTCCTTGATTTGCTCAATCATATCTAAATTATTTATCTCACAATCTGTTCCTGCATTGTGAAATAAATCGCCCTGAACATATGGAATCTGGGCTTCCATCACTGCTAAGAGAACGCTCTCCGTATGAACGCCTAATGCAATAACTGAAAAATGCATTTCCTGTCCGAAAATGACAAGTGATGTGATGCGATTCAGCCGATTGGTATCATTCTCTAACTTCAAAATGCATTCTTCCTCTAGAATCACATAAGAAGGACTTTTTTCCTCAGCAAAATCAAAGTCTGGTATCTCAATATCATCCCAAATATAGGCAACTTCATAACCATATGATTTCATATAAGTTATCCAATTACTGACATTAGTCTTCTCTTCCTGGGATTTCGGTTCTCTTATTGCAAATACAATTTTCTCTTTGTCCAACGTATTCTGTATAAGAATCTCTTCAGCCTCTTTTACCAATTCCTCATATTGACCAGATTTTGCATTCATCTGATAGAATATTTTATTTACTTTATGATTTTTGTTTATTTCACGAAGGGGCTCGATATGCTTCGTAATATAAGCATAAATTCTCCCATTTTCTATAGAAATAATTGGTTCCAACAACTTTTTCATATGCTCCTATCTTAACTCAATAGTCGTTACTGTCATATGTCTTGGTCACATATTTTTTCGGCCTACACGTACATTTTCCCATCATCATGAATAATCTCATACTTTCCAATAAGTATCTATCGTCTTGTTGTAAATCTTTTGTAAATCTAATGTAAAAATGCACCAACAGAGGATAAATAATCTTCTGTTGGTGCATCATTTAGACATAATAAAAGCATGATTATTAAGGATGGGCGGTGTATCCATCATCTCAAGTACTCCTTTCAGAGTGTGTCGGGAACCATTTCCGACCTCATAATAATTATGCTTGTTACTACAATATTCTTTTTATAATCATAATATACTATTCTTCCACATTTTTGTCAACCGTGAACTTCTTGAGCCTTCCACTGTACAAACGTCTTTCTATCTTGCTTTCCTGTATGTCGTGCATTGTTGAAACATATAAAATTCCTTTTTCCGAATCAACCTTAATTCCAAGAAGTATATTATCTTTATAACGTTTCACGAGTTCTATTGATTCTGTTCCATTTTCATTAGGATTAACTCCAACATAATCAGGTGAGGCAATTATATCTGGAATATAGTCAATATATTTTAGTGTTTTAAAATGCTTTCTTTTGATTATATGTGTTGGTAAACCTTTTGATCTATATATTTCAGTTTCTTTTATACTGATGCCAAGAATCTTATTGAATTTGTCAATGTATTCACCAACTTTTATAAGTTGTTCATCCATCGGTTGTATTTCTCCCTATTTAAGATCATCATTTTACTGGCCTCAGCAAAATGATCAGAAGCGTATATTCTGTGTTCTTAATTATTATCCCCATCACTCTTGAACTGCTTATCAACTTGCTGCTCATACATAATCTGGTACTTAATCAGCCGTGGAATATATTCTGGAGGTTTTCTACGACCGGCTTCCCATTCTTCCACCGTCCGAAGTGGAATCTGAAAATGTTCAGCAAACTGTTTTCGATTCAATCCTGTTTCTGTTCTTAATGCCCGAATTTTCTCACTTAATTCCAAAAAATCACCCCTTACCGCATACACTCAATGTGTGGTTATTATATCATGTTATTTCGATTTAAAGAACTCCATAACAGTATACTTGCTGATATTATGATTCTTCAAGAAAAAACACCTGATCATAACAATGATCAAGTGCTTCTCTCTTTGTCTAGGCGAAATTAGAAATTCATGCGAACCAGCCACTTCTGTACCAGTTCTTCCCGCTCCTTATTATGTTCCTCTTTGTATTTTCCAAGGATACACTCATCCTTAAGGCTTCCGTCTTCAATATAGAATATCCGGTCTGCCCGTGCCGCCACTTTACTGTCATGGGTAACTATCAATACTGTTGTATTGCTTTCTGTATTGATATTATTTATAAGATTCATAACCTCTAAAGTTGCGGAAGAATTCAATGCTCCTGTTGGCTCATCACCAAAAAGAATATCAGGATGATTAATCATGGCTCTGCAGATTGCTGCTCTTTGGAGCTGTCCACCTGACACCTTACGAACATCCATGTCTGCAATTTCCGATATTCCCATTTTATTCATTAACATTTCTGCCTCTTTTACAATCTCTTCTCGTGATATTCTTCCTAATTGGAAAGCAGGAAAGACAATATTATCTTCGATGGACAGCTTTTTTAGAAAACTGGTCTTTTGAAAGATAAAACCCATTCTCTCAAGCCGCAATTTTTCCATGTCCTTCTCACTCATAGCAGTCAGTTCCTGTCCAGCCAGAACAATACTTCCCTCATCCGGATGATCCATTACACTGGTGCAATATAGAAGTGTAGACTTACCACAACCCGAACGTCCCATTACTACCACAAATTCGCCCTGCTCAACCTTAAGTGTAATCTTTGATAATATTTCATTGCTCTCATAGGTTTTACTTATTTCATTTATTTCTATCATGTTCATTATTCTCTTCCTTTCAATCTGCTGTGACAAAACTATAAAAAGTCTTTACCACTCATCTTACGCATCCCTCTACAGGTAAATAAAGTAACCACAATCAACACCCCACATAACAATATAGGAATCCCGACACTCTGAGATAATGGCATCCCAATAAATTCGATTTTTGATAATCCCGTGCCCATAACACCAAATGCAATACTAATGATTCCTTCCCCTAAAGTGCCTGTGAAAATAAATCCTGCCACAATCCCTGTAATTCCTGCAAGTATGATTGGGGATAATTCCTGTGTAATCACTGCACGCTCTGGTATGCCAATGGCTTTTTTTACTGCGAATTGTTCTGCTTCACGAATTATGCGAAGCTTAAGATACAGTGCTGTAATCACCGCCGTTACTATTATTCCAAGCAGAAAAAGAATCCATTGTATATTCTCTAATTGGGAGGTTACTCCTCCAATTGTCTGCCCCAGAAACATCTTCATATCTTCCACTACATATCCCTTCCCAAGCTGTTCCTGCCAGGATACAATCTGAGCTCCTATCTCTTCTTTATCACGCAAATCCACCAGCACGGTATATTTTTCAGCTGTCATCGTTCCAAAATCATAAGGAGTTTTTGCTGTCTTTCCGCCACTGGTAACATCCTGATAAGTTCCTGTTACCATAAATTCAAACGTTTCTTCACCTGCTTTTACAGATATCATATCACCTGCCTGTTTTCCAAGCTCTTCCGAATTAAGCACAGACAAAGCTATTTCGTTCTCTTTCTTCGGAGCACTTCCTGTTAAATATGAAAGTCCCTCTCCTGAGGTGTTTCCTGTATCAACATGCACTCCCTGTAATTCTCCATCTATGTCAGCTGCCTGTATACGGACTGTTCTTATGACATCGTAATCCGCTATCTTTCCATTATCAATCTCGTTTTGCATCAGCTCATTTACATATGTTTCCCGCTTCTCCACATCGCTTCCCTGCTCCACTTCAATCATAACATCGGTAAGCGGGCTTCCCATATTCGTCACGAACTTATCATCCTTCATGGTTGCGGTCACCTGGCCTGGTATCTCAATGAGCACTGTCGCAAAGAACAACAACACTATAATAATTCCATATCCTCTTCTTACCTCGCTGCAGCCAATCAGAAGATTGATTGGTAATTTTCTTGATTTATGTATGGAACTCTTTACCTGATATTCTTTTCCAAATCCATGTTCTAAAACAAGCAGATCTGTAATAGAGCTTTTCTTAATTTTACCTAGTATTTTTCTGGTAAATAAAAGAACAATAACATACATAATTCCAGCAATAAATATCCCTATGACAAAGATCTGGATGCCCATTGTCTGCTTCCCAAAAGTGCGGTTCATATGTCCCATAAGAAACTGACTACAGCAGATTGCAAGCAAATAACCGAACACACATCCTGCAATCATTAAAATCCGTACTTTAATCAGATACAGATTTGCAATGCCCGCTCCTGGTATTCCGATTGCTTTCATGGTACCTATCTCTCTCACTTCTTCCTCCATTGCTGCAAGTACTGTATATCGAAGTGCCAAAAGAGATACGACTGTAATCATAATTCCACCGAACAAAAAGAGAATTGCTGTCATAATATCTGTCATTGCACTGAGTAGAAAAATAATCGGATAAGTTACTGCCTGCCCATTTTTCGGCAGGTTCAGCTCGCTTTGCTCATATGCGCTCTGATAATCAGAAGCCATGGACTTATCTGTAAAATATGCTTCCAAGAGGTACTCTGTCTCACCGGCATCCCCATCCAAAAATGCAAAATCTTCGTCGTTTATCAAGAATCTGGTGGAAGAACATAACGTGGAGTTCATCTGTCCATCATAGACATACTCAGCTACCACAAATTCCTTCTCCTGATTTCCATACTGCAGTCGTATGCTATCACCGGCTTTAATGTCGAACTGATCTAACAAAATCACTGGCACTCCAATTTCACCGGGATTCAACTCTATTACCTTCCGATTCTCATTCAAGAGAACATCGTACTTTTCATTTTGTTTTACCAGACTGATATCCAGTTTGCAGTCTGCAAGTGAATACGTCTGGCTCCCTTCCACGATCAAATCACTTCCATAAACATCGATCATCTTTACTGTCTGTGCATGTTCCAAGCCTTTGAATTCATTGTTAAACAAATCCACTGACTGCTGATTCATCTCTCCCTTATGCATCTGCAGAAAATGAGGTGGATTGGACACCTGATATAATCCTGTAATCGATGCAAACAGTTGTGACAGAATTAGAAATACAGATACGGTTATTGTTACTGATATCGTCATCAATAGCATCAGAATCAGATTGTTTCCAGAACTCTTTGTAAATTCGTTTTTAATTAATTTCCTGTACATAATTCCCCTCACTTTTTGGTTCAATCTCTTTTACGTTTTGGTTCTTTCCAATTATAAATGAGCTAACACACATTCCAATTCCTGCCACAATCAGAAGAAGTCCCATTCCTCTTCCCTGTCCAATGCCAATTACTTTTCCAATGCTATTAGCAAAGACTCCTCCTGGATTCATTGCCGGTTCAAAAATGCTATCCGCAAGTACGCCGCAAAGGACATAAGCAAGTGCTGTTCCTGATTGCGTCAAAAGGCTGATTAAGCCCCATGCTCTTCCCTGCAACTCATTGGGTATATTGACACGAATCATCACGTCTGCACAGGTGTTCATGAAAGGAACCGCTATGAAAAACAGGAAAATGCTCCCTGCTGTAAATAAGATATTAGTACTCACTCCTGCAAAGGCCATTCCAATTCCTGCCACAATACCTGCTATGGATAACGTTGCCACATAATTCTTTTTCACTCCTGCCATGCCAATCCATACACTTCCAACCAACATACCTACAGCACAGACTGATTCTAAGATACCAACCGTTCGTTCATTACTAACTGCCAATACCATCGGTCCAGACAGCGTCTGTATAAAACCAAGGAAGAAACAAACACCTGTCATCGTAAACACAAGAGAACGAACACCCCTCTTCTTTGCAATCACCTGCCACCCATCTTTGATTTCTGACACAACTGCCTTCTTTTCTCTCTTCTGTGGTTTCTGTATCGTTTTTCGAATCACAGCTACCATACCTACTGTTACGAAAAATGTACAGATATCAAGCAAGAGAATCAACCTGATATCTCCTATTCCAAGAAACACACCTGCCAGTGCAGGTGAGATCAGATATCTGGCGTTATCTGCAATCTGCACCATTCCACTTGCCTTCGCATACTCTTCCTCTGTCAACAAATCTGACACGGTAGCCTTATATGCTGGATCTAATAATGCAACAAATACTGCATTGATTGTAATTCCTATGAGAATTGGCAATGCTCCATGATTCCCAATCTGCATCTGCCATAGAATATACACTAAGCCTAAACCTGAACAAAGATCTCCAATAATCATTAGCATTCTTCTGTCATACCTGTCTGCAAGAACCCCTCCTATGGGGCTTAATAAAATAGTTGGCAGGAATGCAAGCACTGTTGCCAGGGATACCATAGCCGCACTGCCTGTTGTCTGATACATATACATAGCAACTGCAAATGCTGTCATGCCACTTCCAATACTAGAAATCAATTCTCCAATCCAAATAAAAATAAATTTTTTCATTTCTTTACTCTCTTTCTTATCTTCCAATTGACAAATCCAAAGTTATTCGCATTTTATAGACCGACCGTCGGTCTGTTTCTATGTAAAATAATAAGGACTTAATGTCCCTATTATCATTTGTAGTACTCCTGAACCTTTTTCACCACACTGCCTGGTTCCTGTCCCAGCATCATCTCTAAAAGAGAAATCAATGATACAATCTGCATCTGCTCTTCTTCCGGTGCTACATGGAATATGCCCTGATCCGTCAACGTTAATGTAGACGCCATAAAAATCCGCATATATTCTTTTGGAAAAGCACATACAAAAATACCTTTTTCAATGCCCTTCTCTACCACCTTTGTTAATACGGGTGCAATCATGTCTACCGTCTGAACCAGTGATTTCTGATGAAAAAGTGCATTTTCTGATTTGTGTATCTCGTCTAATATTCCATCCGTCATCTCTTTCTCTATTCTCATTGACAAAAAAATCTGAAGTATCATCTCATCTGGAGCTAAGTCTTCTCTCTTCACCACTTCAGACACCCTGTCACGAATCAACTCAGTTGCCTGACCTACCACTGCATCTAACACTTCTTCTTTTGATTTAAAATAATGATAGAAGGTTCCTTTTGCGATGCCTATTGCCGTCAAAATATCATTTACACTGCATTTGTCATAGCCTTTCTGTGCAAATAATCTTGAGGCAGTCTCTATTATCTCATTTCGTCTCTCATCATGTTCCTTTACAATTCTTGTTTCTTTACTCATATGCGCTCCTTTATAGACCGTCCGTCGGTCTATATGTTATATATACGCTATATTTCTATTTCTGTCAAGTAATTTTTTTAATATACAATTTCCTTTCGTAAGTCATCATCCACCAATACAAGTTTTTCCTTTGTGATAAAGAACATAATTCGATATCTGCTTCTTCATTTCAACTTTTTTCCAGCAAAAGTAATATCATATATAGAATCCAGTTCCTTTTCCCCTGAAAGGAACTGCCCATACTCAGAAATTAGTTTTACTGCTCGCTCTTTCGCTGTTTCATATAATTTCAACAGTTTTTCTGTACTATCTTTGCATTTTGGATTCTTCGTAAAATTAACCATAAGTCCATGCATTTCTTTATAGTTGCCGGAAACCATAAGAAGTGCATAGACAAACTGTCGTTTCACTTTCGATGGAGCGATCAATAGATTATTATGAAATATCATTCCTTCTAATGCTTTTTTTACTTGTTGTGCTTCTGTTCCTTCAAAAAACGGATAGATAACCTCCGCGTTTTCCTGTGATGGTACAATATGCTCCGTCAATTTATGTACAATTGGGTTCAAGCCATCTTGTATCATAAGCTCCCTGTCAAACTCTACCTCTATTTCTGCATGAGATATTCCACTGGCTGCAATCTTTTCATCTATGTGGCCATGGCAGGTTACGTCCAGTGCAAAATGGCATATGAATCCATATACATATGCCAGGTAAGCATCATTCCCATTATTTTCTTGTATGACTTCTGCGGCATGCGCAAAAAATTTTCTTCCTGGATGTTCATGCATGCCGTATCCAATCTGATTTACCTTATTTGAAATCAGAGGCTTGTAATAAAACAGGATATCTGGTCCATGTAACCCAATCTCAAACAATTCCTGATTCTTGTATATTACTTCTTTCATTTGATCTGGAACCAGTCTTGCTACTTCCTGACCCATTCTATAATGTGCATAAGTTGATGGCATATGATAATCTCCTTTACTGTCATGTACTTCATTTTCTTTTTTATCTAGACGCAAAAAATCATTCTAATTATACTCGCTGCTGTTTGCTGCAACTATCTGCCGACAGTAAAGTTATGGTAAATTTATTGTAAAATTAAAAAAGCAACAAAAAAACATCAAAAGGAAATGGTGCATAAGAAAAAATGACAGCATTACCATTCCCAGCCACTCATGTAGTGTTTCGCCAATTTTTATAAATCTGTCTGTTTAGTCATGTAATTTCAATCCATGAAGCATTTTTACAAAAGCTGGATCGTCATGATTTACAATCTCGCTATGACCAAGATCCAATTTGGAAATCTCACCCATTTCGTCTTCTGTTAATGTAAAATCCCAGATATCAATATTCTGTTCCATTCTATCTTTATGAACAGATTTAGGAATAATAACAACGCCTCTTTCTGCATTCCATCTAAGAGCAACCTGTGCTGCACTCTTTTTGTATTTTTCTCCAATAGGTGTTAATACAGGATGTGTAAAGATATTGTGGTTTCCTTCTGCTAAAGGTCCCCACGCCATTGGAGCTACACCATACTGCTTCATAACTTCGAGTGCATTCTCCTGCTGGAAGAATGGATGTAATTCCACTTGATTGATTGCAGGCATCACTTCAACTGTCTCACATAAATCTGCAAGTCTTGCAGGATAGAAGTTACATACTCCGATTGCTTTAATCATTCCTTCTTTATACGCTTCTTCCATAGCTCTGTATGCCCCTACGTAATCTCCCATTGGTTGGTGAATCAAGTATGCATCTAAATAATCTAGACCAAGATTATCAAGGGATGTCTGAATCGCTTTTTTTGCACCTTCATAACTTGCATCCTGAACCCACAATTTAGTAACTACAAATAGCTCTTCTCTTGGAACCCCTGCTTTTTTGATTGCTGCTCCTACGGATGCTTCGTTCATATATGCTGCTGCAGTATCAATCAATCTATAACCGCTATTAATAGCATCAAATACAACCTGTTCGCATTGTGCTGGATCTGGAATCTGGAACACTCCAAAACCTTCCTGTGGCATTTTCACTCCGTTATTCAATGTTATATATTCCATTTTATAATTCCTCCGTGTTTGCTTATTTCTCTCTGCAGTCATATCTTAATTAATTTTTTCGAAAAAGTACAATTCATTTGACGACTTGTGCTATAATTGTCAGTAATAGTGAAGGAGGTTATGAAATAATTGAGATTTATCTATTAGAACAGCTTACCGCCGTAGCAAGATGTGGAACATTATCCGCTGCCTCAGAAGAATTGCATATGACACAACCTGCTTTAAGTAAGTCCATGCAAAAATTAGAGACTATTTTAGAATTAAATCTTTTTGATAGAAAGAAAAACAAAATTACAATAAATGAAACTGGAATACTTGCCGCCGAACTGGCAGAACAGATTTTAAAGCAAGAAGAAAACATGATTGTACAATTGCGTCATTTTGATAAAAGCAAACACACCATAGCCCTTGGTTCTTGTGCACCTATTCCTATCTCAGAACTTGTTCCGCTTCTTTCAGAACATTATCCACACCATACTATTTCTTCACTTTTAGAAGAAGATGAAGAAAAATTATTTCAGGATCTATTACATGAACAATATCAACTCATCGTGTTAAGTCATTCATTAGCAGATGAAAATCTGTATGTGCAGGAATATTTTACAGAGCAGCTTTACCTATTAGTTCCAGTAGAACATCCGCTTTCTAAATATGATGCTCTCCATTTTTCCGACTTTGATGGACAAAATATACTACTTCATTCCAAGATTGGATCCTGGAACGAAGTAGCACGTGCTAATTTACCTAATGCACATTTTATGGTTATGGATAGTCTTGATGCCATAGGTAACGTCTTTGAAACAGGTGCTTTTCCTGCCTTCACCACCGATTACTTTATTAATAAATTTCCAGCAAATGAAAATGTAAAAGCGATACCTATACTAGATGAAGCCGCAACTATGCAGTACTACTGCATATGCCAAAAATATAATATGAATAAATTTAAAATATTATTCGATTTGCTTGTAAAATAGACAGTATGCAATTAAAGCAATCTCTGATAAAAATGCACGATTTCACGCTAAGATTAGGAAAAAATACATTTTCTTTACATAGATCCGTAAAAGTATACTTTTTCTTGATATCGGATCACATTTTCAAACTATTTATCCTTCGTCATCCTCAAGTATATTAGCTATATACGTTATAACTTCCCGTGCAGTATTCAATTGTTGTAACTCATTTATTCGCTCTTTCACGGAGAATATCTTTCTTATGTCTTTAATTATCTTCAAATGTTTTTCTTGATCTTCTGCAGCTAAAACAAAAATAATCTTTGCTGCTTTCTCTTCTGAAAAGATAATATCTCTTTTCATGACTCCCATGGAAATATCCAATCTATTAACTCCGTTATCTGGTTTTGCATGTGCCAAAATTATTTCTGGCGTAATAAACATATATGGTCCATATTCTTGTAATCTTTCATTAATAGCATCAATATACTCCCTATTGATACTTCCGCGATTAATCAAACAAGTTCCTACCTTCTCCACAGATTGTTCCCAACTCAATTTTTCATTCAAGATAAATACATTCTCTTCGCTCAGATAATGTCGTAAACCATATTGCTGTTGATTAAGAATCACTGAACCCGCATTGCTTTCCTGAGCAAAATAGTTATGCAAATCATTTCTTAAATCCGCTAACTTTGCTTTAGGAACATATTTACTGACCAATTCATATAATGCATTTACATCTACAATTCCTGCCTGTTTTTTTACTAAAGGATGATTCATAATATTTCTTTTATCAAACGTTGTCATAATAGGATTAACAACAATTACCGGTACCACGGTTTTTAACCCTACGGAAGTAATAATAATATCACATTGATTCTGAACATTAACCAGCTGTCCCACGGCTGCAACACCCACAATTCTTGCTTGCGGAAGCATTTGTTCTACTTCATGTTTAATCATGTTTCCAGTAGAAATCCCATTAACACAAACAATTAAAATACGCAATTTTTCTTCTTTTGGTTTTGAAGTCTCCAAATGTGCACCGAAGTGTAGAGCCAAATATGCAATTTCACTATCGGATACAGGAATTCCGATCTGTTGTTCTAAATATCTGCAAGCTGTTTTCGTCATATCGAAAATGTCTGCGTATTCCCTTATTATATCTTTATCTAACGGATTCCCCACCTGAATTCCATATCGATATCTATACATTGATGACTTAATATGCAAAAACAATGCCTGTTCTAATTCCTCTCTATCCGAAAAAATAACACATGCTGTTTTTTCAAATTCTGCAATTAATGCCTTAGTTATTTCATAAACTGATTGATCCTGATAATTTGTAAATATATCAGGTGATATATTATTGATTCTCGACCCTAGCAGATGCAGACAGAGATATATTTTTTCGTGAGTAGCTAACTTTTCAAAATATTTTTGAATTAATTCATATTCTCTAGTTCGAAATATTTCTTCCTGTTTTAGATCTGGAAAATACAATGCGCTGTTTCCCTTCATCATAATAGGCATCATAGCTGCAAGTGCAAGTAAATTTCCACTAACATATGTAGTTCCCAGTTCAGCTTCTATCTTACTTAACGGTTGCAAATACCTCTTGGTTATCTCCTTATTGATAAAAGTCAGACTCCCATTTTCAAATAATGGTTCTAGCACACTAAAATACAAAAAGAAAATCGCTCGTATTCGAATGTTATCGCCTGAAATACCGTACCCTTTCTTACTCTCATATTCTAATTTTAATTCATATTCCTTTAACTGTGAGACAACAACCTGTAGATCACTAAACACCGTATTTCTACTTACTCCGCAACACTCTGATAACTCTTCTATATAAATCTTCTGTTCAGAAATAATAATGTAGCAGATTATAACCTGAACTCGTTCCGATGGTGAAAAAATATAGTTTTCCTCTCCTTGTTCATCGTTTAATGCACTGTTTATCTGCTGCTTAACCTCATCTGTAAAACCAGGGCATTTACCTCTTTTAACTTCCAGCTCTGGTATGTTTTTAAACTGAAGCCATTCATTTACCTTACAAATCTCATAATAAATACTTCTCTTAGACAGTTTTAATTCCCCTGCTATCTCATCCAATGAAATACTATTATTAACATTGATTATCATCTGTATGATTCTTTTTGTTCGTTCATTGATATAATATGATGCCATAGCTGTCCCCCATTTCGAACAAATCTATATTATATGTATTCCTTTAATTTATCTAAAATCTCCGTATCAGCCATAACATCATCCAATATAATAACATAGTGCAATCCTACTATAAAATCCTTCAAATCACTACAAACGATAAAGAGATCTGCTGCTCCTTCTACTGCATCGGAAAGTGTTCCTTGTGTAACCTCGATGTCTAGTCGACCCAATCTTTGTAATGCTTCCTCTACGCCTATTCTAATTATCATGGATGATCCCAGCCCATTTCCACAACAACACATTATTTTCCTCACTTGCATTTATTTATCCTTCCTCCATTCTAGCATTTTTTCGTATCTGATAAGAAATAATCGGTACAAAATATAACAAAATACATATTCCGAATATAATATATGGACTTGTTAAATCTGATAGTTTTCCTAGTAACAGCCCCACTACGCAAAAATCAGTATCAGAAAACGTTGTTCCCAACAAATTTAATGTTCCTAAAACTGGCATGGCAATCACGGGAAAAATCGTCAAAAGTATTCCATGTACAAACGAACCAATTAGACATCCCTTCAATCCTCCCTCTGCATTTCCAAATATACCAGCTGTTGCTCCGCAAAAGAAGTGTGCTACTACCCCAGGAATAATAATTGGTACGAGTGCCTGATTTGTTATATGGTTAATCAAATACAAACCAAACATTCCCACCAATCCTCCAGCAAACGACATAAAAAAGCCAATCATTACTGCATTCGGAGCGTTGGAAAACAGAATTGGACAGTCTAATGCTGGTTTTGCATTTGGTGCAATTTTGTCTGCAATTCCTTTAAAAGCTGGCACAATTTCTGCTAATACCATTCGAACTCCTGCAAGTATAATATATATTCCTGCTGCAAGTCTTACGGAAATTGTCATACCCATCATCACAATAACCAAGCAACACCTTATCTCGGAGGTCAATCATGTTCTTATTCTTGTTGTTGATTGTAATCTTAAAATTACAGTCCAAAGAATTGAGAAACTTGCAGTATCTTTCAAAGACACCGATCTGCTCATCCTCCATTGCTGTGGTATAGTTAATATCCTGAAAACGATAGCATTTAGAATAGTGATTCTTTGAAACTTCAAAGATTCCATTCTCTGCTATCGACATAATCTCTATGGTTTCCTGTATGGATTTCGGAGTTTTGTAAAGCGGTTCACTTGCTTTCTTCAACACCTTAAATCCGTCTCCAAATAAACCCATGGTTTTCTACCTCTCTTTCCTGTATTTGCACCAGTCCGGGACAATCCCGGCTGATGCCTGAAATGTCCCGACCAAAGAGGTCAGTACTAATAACAATATATCTGCACATACTATCCTTTGAACTCCTAGAAGTTATCTTGAATAAATTCACTCGTCATTGACTATATAACAAAATTCGGTTATAATTTTTGTATATAAGGAGGTGTTCCTATGCCAACAATCAAATCAAGTGCAGACTTGCGCAACAATTATAATGAAATTTCCACTCTGTGCCATAACTATGCGGAACCAGTCTTTATCACAAAAAACGGAAAAGGTGATCTAGCGGTTATGAGTATTGAATCCTATGAAGAACTAAACAGTCGTTTTGAACTTTACGGACTGATAAAAGAAGGAATGGATGATATTGCAGATGGCAATACAAAACCATTCTCTGAGGCTATTTCTTCAATACGGAGTAGACGCAGCCGATGAGCTACGATATTCATATCACCACAGCTGCCGAACGTGATCTTGCTGGTGCCTCAGACCATATAGAATTCGTGTTAAAGAATCCAAAAGCTGCTGATGATTTACTGGACGAAGCCGAAAAACAAATCTTATCACTTTCCGAATACCCCGAACGATATAAACTGGTTGAAGATCCAGTACTCTCTTCCTGGGGAATACGTTTCGTACTTGTGAAAGGATATCTTGCTTTCTATACCATTTCTGAATCAACAAATCGTGTTATTATTGTTCGATTTCTATTTCAGAAAAGTAACTGGGCTTCCATCCTACGTCATGGAATTTCATTAGAATAATTCATAGACCTGTCTCTATTGGCAGGTCTTATTTACTGCATATACTTATATGCCATGATTCCCGCAACCGCAGCCACAATGACTCCAATGCTTGCGAACAATAATCTCTTTGTCTTTTTCTTCATCGCTTCAAACTCCTCCTGATTCTTTGCTTTCTGTGCATCTGTCCTGGTTTCTGGTACTTCCTGTTTCTTTCCCGCTTTTCCCTTTTTCTTCTTTCCTGTTCCAAGCAGCTCCATCTGGTATTCCCTGATTGCCAGTTCCCCTTCCGTTGACATATAGACCAGCGGATGATTGGAAAACATGGACTTCAGTTTCTTGCCCATATACTCATAGAAATCCATCCCGTTATAGGAATAAAAACCTCCAAGCGCAATTGGAGCAACACAGGGAATTGCCACATAAGCAGCACCTGTCAATCCGATATATTTGTATAGGAGCAATACTAATGTTCCTCCAACTGCTACACTTGCGATTGAAAAAATCAATTGTTTTGCTGAAAGTCCCATCGCCACGGATTCCTGATAACGGTCAATATCTTTGTTAATCTCGATTACCAACTATCTCACCTTCTTTCATTTCGCTGTGCGTAATCAAAGTTATTCTCAAGTGATGGTGACTTTCTTTCATTGTCAATACGAACAACTTTTCCGTTCTTCGTCATATAACTTCCATCCTCCGTCACTAAAACATAACTCATCTTTTTATCTGTCATATTAGAACAATAAAGCTTGTCTCCTACCACTGCATATTTCATCAGCTGATGCAAGGGACATCTCATAATTCATCATAAATTAAGTCCTCCTTCGACTCTTCTTAATACAAAAAAAGAGGAAGACGCAAGTTGTTGGCTTGTATCTTCCTCTCGGTTGATATAGTTATTTGGTTTTAGAAAATTCCGTTACTGTTACGGGCAAAGCAAAAGCCGTTCATTGCTGAACGGCTTAAATCATTTTATTGCTGGAATAATTATTGTTTCCTCATTACCTTTTGCTGCAAATTCATATACGGGCTGGAAAAAGCCCTTTGAATCCATTTCATAACTTACTTCCACTAATTCTATAGAAATGCTTTTTTCATTACTGTCTGAATATAAAAATTTTCCTTGTTGAATTAGTTCATAAGCCTCTTTTTCTGAAATGCATGTAACATTCTCATATTTAT
>CAZTGP010000061.1:0-15218 GCA_964613325.1 uncultured Roseburia sp.
ATGGGATGCTGTGGAGGGAATGGTCAAAGACATGGACACATCTGGATATAGGAATCCAGTCCCCTTATTTCTGGTTCCCAATGCTGGCAGCCACATATCATATCGCCCAGACTTCACTTTCGACGAAAGTAAGCCAATACGCCATACCCCAGATACAATGCTTGTATCTGTCCCTTGGAATTCCAGATAGATTTCCTGCTGCATGGAATAATAGGAAGGTTCTCCACAGAACCCAAGAATCTTCGTTCCTTCCCACTCAATTCGCTGCAGCGACTGACCTGCCGTAATTCGGCCAATCCTTTTTCCAGTGGGAGTCACAAGCTCCACCTCCAGCTCATCCCAATATGCTTTCCATATCTGAATGGACAGGGACATCTCATAAGCATCAATCGCAAGTTCAATCCATTTCTCGCTATCGCTTTCCAGCGTGCCGCTGACATGTGTGGCTCCCAGCCCTTCATTTCCTGTTCCAACACAGATCACAGATTTACCAGAAAATGCAATGTCATCCAGATAGCTCTCCAGCATCGATGTGCCGAAGTGATCTCCATAATTATTGCCAAAACTGATATTCACCGCCAAGGGAAGGTTCCATTCTATGGCTTTTCCTACAGCATAATCCACCGCTTCCATCAGCTGCGTTGTTCTAGGAAAAGACTGATTATGAGATACACCCAGCTTTACAGCGATAATCTCTGCCTTGTCTGCAATCCCTCGGTTCCCACAGGCAATGTGCGCAACTGCGGTTCCATGTCCGGAAAGGTCTGCACCGGGCAGTGTCTTTGGGTTCTGATGGGAAGCAACCGGCATGGATAACAGCTCATCGAGCTGCGATTTATCATAGGTTTTCTCTGCTGACTGATCCCACAATGCCCGTATCCTTGTACTTCCATCTGGATTACGAAAATCCGGACTTTGAATCTCAATCCCACTATCAATAATGGCAACTGCCACACCCTGTCCATGTAAGCTCTGGATTGGCCGGTTCCAGGCATCTGTCATGCAGCATTGCCTTTTCCCATGAATCATTTCCTCGTACAGCTGCTTGGGTTTCTCGATATAATCGATTTGCGGATGCTGTGAAAGCACAAATAACGCTTCCCTTGTGGCTTGCAGAACTGCATAAGAATGGGACAGCTTATGATACCAGCCCTGTGGCACAGCTTCAAGGATGGTCTCTAGCTGCCCATGATATTTTATAATAATCTCCCAAGTCTTGCTTTTATCGTCATACCCAGAAGATAGATCCGGCGACCTGCTCCGCTCCTTGTCCGACACATTTATGCTGATTTTTAACAAATCTTCTATTTTCTCATCCATGATTAAACATATGCCAAATCACGGTTCTTATTCCCTCGCATACACTAAATCAAAGCACACCTGGAGCCCCTTATGAATCCCATCACAGACGAGTCTTACTTTGACTTATTAATCGATAATAATATTGTAGAATTATATTCCGATCATGGAGCCTATCCCACTTTTCCGGTCAACCCCAAAGCATCACTGCTTCTTCTTCCTGGAATTGAGTTCCAGATGGATAAGATTGGCACCTATCCCTATGCATTTTTCCCCTCTCTCTTTACCCTGAATTCCGATGTCTGCACTTATTCAAATGTGGATAAAATACAGAACAATCCGAATTTTGGTCTGTTTGGGCAAGGGGTACTTGTTGCGGTTATCGATACCGGAATTGATTACACACACCCAGCATTTCGCTATCTGGATGGAACAAGCCGGATTCTATCCCTGTGGGATCAGACAATTCCAAATGGTCCCGCCCCTGCTGGATTTGCATATGGGACCGAGTATAACTCCGACATGATTAACACTGCTTTGCAAACACAATCCCCACAGCAGCTTGTCCCATCTAAGGATGAAGCAGGGCATGGAACCGCTATCGCCGGAATTATTGCAGGAAGCTATGACTCCTCCAATGATTTCCATGGGATTGTACCTCAAAGTGAATATCTCATTGTGAAGCTAAAGCCCGCCAAGGCCTACAACAAGACCATCTTTTGTATTTCCAAGGAGCAGTTATGTTATGAGGAGACCGATGTCATTGCCGCACTAAGTTATGTAACTGAAAAGGCCAGACAGTTACGCCGCCCGCTTGCCATCTGCATTGCGATGGGAACCAGTCAGGGTGGACATAATGGAAAAGGCGCAACCAGCGGTTATCTGAACTATATTACCCAGAGTCCTCACCTGGCAGTCTCCGTGGCGGCTGGCAATGAGGGAAACAAAAGAAGACATTTCCATGGAAAAATAGACATGCCATATCATGCAGATTTCGAACTACAGGTGGACGCCAAAGATGCTTCATTTTCCATGGAAATCTGGACTGCTTCCCCATATCGTCTCTCCATCGACATTACAAGCCCGGGTGGCGAGACCATTCGCGGTGTCTATCCCCGTATCAATGAATGCCGCAAGCTTGATTTCATCTTCTCCCCATCCACCCTCTGGGTGAACAATGTAATGGCAGAGTCTGACACTGGAGATCAGATGATTCTTCTTCGTTTTTCGAAAGCTTTTCATGGAGTCTGGCGATTCCGCGTCTACAGTATCGATCAGGAACCTACCTTCTTTCACGTATGGCTGCCAGCAGGGGAGCTTCTCTCTCAGGATACCTTTTTTTTGAATTCCGATCCCGATTGCACACTTACCTCCCCTGCCAACGCAGAGTCTCCATTCGTTGTGGTAAATTACAATGAAGAGACCTCCTCTGTGTCACCGGATTCCAGTCGTGGATATACCAGATATGATCTGATCAAGCCAGACCTTGCGGCTCCGGGGACGAACCTTATGGCCCCACTTCCCAATAACCGCTATGGTTCCTTGACTGGAAGCGGGGCAGCCTCTGCTCATACCACGGGACTTATGGCTATGGTTCTGGAATGGGCTGTGGTGCAGGGACGTCATCGCACTATCTCAGGTTCCGATATCAATCGCCTGCTCATTCGTGGGGCCTTCCGCACGAATCAAACGACTTATCCAAATAAACAGACCGGTTATGGACTTACAGATATCTATGGGTTATTTGAGAAACTGATCTAAGGCTTCTCACCCCAGACCCGCAATGTTCTCAAAGGCTTCGAACACGTTGATTTTGCCGTAGCCCCAGCTTGGATTCGGATATGTGAGCTCCGGATTTCTGACACATCCACGGATCAAAAGATTCTTAATCTCCACTGTATTAAGTGATGGATCTCTACCGCGAACCACCGCCCACTCCATCACCTGAGCACAAGCCCCTGCGGTGATTGCAGCTGCGGCACTGGTTCCCGTATTCTCCACATAATTATTGCGAAGTCCTGATCCCTGGATGCTTACTGCCGGTGCTACAAAGCTGGGCTTCACATCTCCTGCTGCGGTGAAACCTCTTCCGGAATCCAGATAGAGGCCACCGCTCCTGTGATCATAGCCCCCAACACTGATTGGGATTCTCGCTGCTGATGGGGTGGTCAAGGTTATTTCCGGACTGGATTCCAGGAAAAACACATCATGCTCCAGCATGCCTCTCATTGGAAGCCACATATTGAAGGTTCCGTTTACCACACTTTCTGGAAACACATTTACCTGCCAGATGCCTTTGGCAGCATTTCGAAACTGAATATAGATCAATTGATCCGCTCTCGTTCGACCAACAATCCGATAGTCAATCACAATCTCTGTATCCTCGAATACAAAGTCATATTCCTGATGCCCTCCACTTCTGGGAATTATCTTTGGAACCACTTCCCCTGTGGGGGATCGCAATGACACCGCAAATATCTCTGGCGCATTCGCCCATAGCTCCACATAAAAGCCGCGCATACTCTGTTCCACATTAATCTCAATTGCCATAGATTGATCCATCCGCCCTGCCACACCTCGAAAATGATGTCTGGCATTTGCTTCATTTCCAGTTGCTACCACAATTGCACGTTTTCTCAAAGAACCAACCTGATTCAAATAATCGGATAGAATACTGCTTCCTGAATGGCTTCCATTATTCGTTCCAATCCCAATACAGATCACAAGCGGTCTATTCACCTGCTCTGCGTATGTTTCCATCCAGGCAATTGCTGCCATAATATCATTCTCCTGATAGGCAATTGCTGCTTCTGGAATATAGTAAAAGTCCTTTAAATACTGTTTTGCAGTCTTTAGCTTTACAACCAGAATATCCGATAATGGAGCTGCCCCTGTAAAATCCGATGCCTGATCCGAGCTTCCACAGGCGATACTCGCAAGATATGTACCATGCCCATTCTCGTCGCGTTCTGGGACGATTGCATCTGGCTGTTCCGATTGCAAAGCACTATTTATATCTGCGGCTCGATACTCCGTTCCATATTGGAAAGCCTCTGGCTGCACCCGCTCAGACGCACTCAAAACATCCTGACTTTGATCCCACATGGCGAGTATTCGCGTTGTTCCATCTGCATTTCGAAACCGCCCATTGGTATAGTCAATCCCTGTATCCACAAACCCAACAATAACTCCCTGTCCCTTTAGAGAAAGTGTTGGCTGATTCTGCATCTGGAGAATCCCGCTGGCATCTAATGCGCTGCTATCAAGTAACCCGAAGCAATTGGGAATTGCAGAATATGTATAATCCTCAAAAGAGAGCGGTAACGCACTGGCCCGATTATAGTACCAGATTTCATAGCGATCATTTATCTTCTGAATACATGCTGGCTGCACCGAAATCCCTTCCACCTCATCTGTTGCCACAAAAATATCCAAATAATCATTTGACTGTATGATTTCATTACAATCCATACTGTTTCCTTCCATTTGTTTATTCATTCTATGCACGATCTTCCCAAATCTTGCTTCTGCTTTTTATACCGAAAGAACCTGCCACTGGCAGCTTCTTCGGATGCTTTGCCAAAAAAAAAGCTGCCAATTGGCAGCTTTTACGAATACTTGAGGACAAAAAAGTAGCTTGGAATTACATGTCACTTCGGAGGGGGATTCCTAATCATGACAATCCAAGCTACTAGTCCATATTTATTTTACTAAAGGAGAGTTATGGGGCTCTGTAGGTATAATATAGCAGACAAAGTGCGACCAAACCGCAACTTTTCGACCATTTTTTCAAATTTTTTTGAAATTTTTTAAAAAAATTTCTTTTACTTACGAAACGAGTCATTTTCTATTGGTGTAAGAACACATAGTTTCCCACCGAATCGTTCTACTTCACGTTTATCGTGCGTTACAAGAAGAAGCGTTCTCTCTCCAACATGGCGCTCAATATATGTGATCACCATTTCCTTTGTCTTCTCATCTAACCCCTTAAGCGGCTCATCCATGATAAGAATCTCACTATCTGACATCATTGCGCGAACAATTGCAACACGCCGCTTCATACCGCCTGATAATTCTGATACTTTCCGATTCGCTGCCTCCTCAAGTCCCACCAACGCCAGCTGTTCCTCAATCGCCGCCCTTTGTGCCCGATTCCATTTTCGATTGCAGCCAAGCTTTACGTTCAGCGCAGCGGTGAAATCCTCGCATAGGCGGTTCTCCTGAAACACCATTCCTATGCGTTTTCCATCCATTCCATGAATTGTGCCGCTCTGGGGAGCCAGACTTCCTGTGAGAAGCTTTAATAACGTTGTCTTACCACAACCGGATTCTCCCATAATGCATAAGGTCTCCTGATCTGCAATTTCCAGCCCAAAGTTGGAAAATACACACTGATTCTCATAGGAGAAATTCAATCCCTCTATTACAATACCCATAATATATGCTCCAATCTTTGATAACCGAATTTCAACAATCCTACCGCCGCTTTCTCAAACACGACACTGATTACCACGATAATCACGGTCCAGGCGAACAGCTCCGGGGTTGCCAAATAGATTTTGGCATTGTAGAGCATCTTACCGATGGAGCCTGCCGGCACCCCAATAACCTCTGCTGCAATTCCAGCCTTCCACGCCATTCCAATTGAGATCTCGAATGCAGAGAAAATGTATGGGCGCAGCTGTGGCAGCGACACCGCCAGGAATTTTGTCCTGTGAGAAAACCCATAGAGTCTTGCCATCTCATCCATTTTTGGGTCCATGCTGCGAATTCCATTCAGTAAATTCGTATAAACCACTGGAACCACAATTAGAAAGCAGATAAAAATGGATAGATTTCTCGCATTCAACCATACCAGACATAGAATAATGAAGGATGCCACTGGGGTAGCCTTTATCACTGCCATATAAGGCCAGAGCAGAATCTCCACTAGATGGAATCTTGCGCTAAGCATGGCACATAACGTACCGACCCCCAGACCAATCAGGAAACCATACACGATATGTGCAAAGGAAAATCCGATAGTCCCTAAGAATCCCTTCTGCAGCATCACCGCTCCAAGTGCCTGTATCACTTCAATTGGAGCCGCCAGTAGAATCGTCTGATTCATGACTGTCGCAGCAATCTGCCATACAAGAAGAGCGGCAGCTATTGCTACCGCTTTCTCTATATACTTTTTCTTATTATACAATCGTTTCTCCATAAGAATCAGTCCTTACTTTTATTTTGCATTATAATAGAAATCGTCTGCTGGAAGCTTGCCTCCAACGCTTTTTGCATCCTGGTCAGAAAGAATCTGAAGATATCCGCTTAATGCCGTCTTCATCTCTGTGCCATCCATATATGCGATATTACACTGTGGAAGTGCTTTCTGTGCGATAGCAGCCTTCTCAACGATTCCAAGTCCTTCAATCAAAGCTGCTGTCTCTTCTACATTGCTGTTTGCATATTCAATAGAAGCTTTGTATTCCTCTAAAAATGCAGAGATAAGCTCTGGATTTTCCTGTGCAAATGCTTTACGGACTACAACGACACCTGTAATCAAAGAGCTTCCGTTATTTAAGTTATTCCATTCCTTGTTCAAATCAATTGCAACATTTAATCCTTCTACTTTGGACTGCGCTACTGTTACGAATGGCTGTGGCAGCATTGCAATTGTCTCTTCTGTAGACTGTGCCATTGCAGCAACAATCTCAGTAGGCTCTGATTTCCATTCAATGGTAACGTCCTTCTCTGGGTCTAATCCGTTCTGCTGTAATAAGTATTTCAAACAATATTCTGGTGTTGCACCCTGGCCTGTTGCCATGATGGTCTTACCCTTTAGATCTGCAATGCTTGATACAGACTCCCCTTTATCTACCACGTAGAGAACTCCTAATGTATTCACTGCCAGTACCTGTGCTTCTCCGTTTGTTTTATTGTACAATACGCTGGCAAGGTTACTTGGGACTGCCATGATATCAAGGTTTCCCTGAATGAAGGAAGGTGTAAGCTCGTCTGCTGCTGCAGCCATTGTAAACTCAATGTTTAAATCTGACTTCTTATTGGTTGCATCATCTAATAATTTTGCCAATCCCATAGATGTAGGTCCTTTCAGGCCTCCAACACGGATTACGGTATCATTCTTCACCTCTGCCTGAGTATCTACTCCAGACTTTTGTGTATTCTCCTCTGATGTCTGATCCTTTGTAGACGAACCACAACCAGTGAATGCACCTACTGCAAGTACTGCAGCTAATGCAAGTGCTAATAATTTCTTTTTCATTTCTTTAAATCTCCTTTTCTTATGGCACAAAGACCCTCTTTATCTATAAGCTGAAACACATCGCCTTCCGATGTAATCAGGTTATTAGCTGTAAAATCCGCAATTGTCCGAAATAGACTAGCCCTGCTGACATTTAAGTATTTTGCAAACTGCTCTTTGGATGTATCTAAAACTACAACATTCTCTGCACTGGCATTGCGAAGTAAGTAGCATGCAAGCTTACTCTTGCAGGAACTAATTCCCATCAGCTCAATCTTCTGAGCCAGATACATAATCTTTCGATTACAAAGTGTGAGATATCGTTCCTGAAACACGGAATTCTCCTGTATTAATCCCTTGAATTCCTCCTTCGAGATGAATACCACCTCACAGTGAACCTTGCATACCAGCTTGGTAGGCATTGCGTCCGGCAGGTAAATATTACAGATTCCAAAAATGCTTCCTTCGTGTTGTGTGGACACATTCGGCTGCGTCATCTCGTCCGATATGGTGTAAACATCCGCTTCTCCCACTCCAATCATTCCAACGCATGGGATTCCATCCTGAATATCCGAGATCTCTTCTTTCCTTCGGAATTCCCTATAGACTGGATGAAGCTTACTGATATCAATTCCCTGGAAAATGGGACATTTCTCGATAATTTCAATTATTTTTCTTTGATTTTTATCTTCCATAATCTCCTTATCTACCTCATATCAGTTTTTGCGCTCAGATACGATTATATCCTCACGTGTGTTATAGTACTCAGACATGCTTCCATCAAATTCCTATATCTTAGCACTAAAAAACAGTATCATATGATACTGTTTTTTGCAACTCATTTTTATAATTCTCGAAAAGAATCTACTTATTAGCTATTATACTTAAGCTCTTATTTATTCTGGTACACGGCTGTCATGGCAGGTAAAATAGATGGTCTGATATTCCTGTCCCAGCTTTTTCAGCATCGCATTTCCATGCGACATCTTCTCCATATCCAGATTCACAAATGGATCATCGAGAATTAAGAATGGTTTCTCATCCGGATACATGGCATCCACCAAGGCAAGACGCATACATACCCCAATCAGATCCTGGTAGCCAGTGGACAGCCACTTGGTATCGCGGTACTCTCCCTGCTCTTTCATCTTCAACTCAATATTCGCATCTACCATCCACTCATCACGTTCCTGCCCGGTAAGCATCTGATAGTATTTCGCGAATCCATTGGATACTGGAGCCATATATCTTGCAGTGAATTGTTCCTTCGCAGTCTGTAGATAGGTCTGCGTCAATTTCAACACCTCATACTTCTCCTGCTCACTGGATTGCTGCTCTAGAGCCTCTTCTAATTCTGCTTCACTCTCATCACGCTTATCCATCTGCTCCTGCAGCTGATCTAACTGAGAATTGTAGTTCTCAATGGAGACTCTTAGCTCCTCCATCTGCTGATCCAAATCTGCAATCATTCCATTTAATTCTTCAATGGAATACTTACAGTCTGTCTGCTGATGCAAGGCTTCCACATCATGAAGCTTCTCGAATTCCTGCTTTTTTTTCATGGTATCTTTCCATACCTTTGCTGCCACTCTGCATTCCGCTGCCTTCGTCTGAAGACTTGCAATCTGAGCTGTCACATCCTCCTCTGGCACAATGGAAAGTTCGCGTAAGTATGAAGTAATTGCTTCTTTTGCTTTCTGATAATTCTTCTGTGCCACATGAAGGGTATCTACTCTTTTACGCAGCTGCTCATATCTGCTTAGATCTGATTTCAAATCATGGATGCAATCCTGATAAGACACTTCCGAGATATCTTCATAATAGTTATGGAAGAAGCTCTCAAGCTGCTGCTCTATGTTTCTTGCGGCATTCATTTTCTCCGAATCCTGACCCCGCTTCATTTTCGCCATCAGCTGTGCATAGCTTCTCTGCTGTCCCTTTAATTCATATAAGTTTGTCTGATATTTCTCTGGTTCACAGTAGATACCGAATTGCCCCAGGAAGCCCTCTGTATCTTTTTGAATACGCTGCATGTGCTCTTTCAGTTGAGCAATCTCCGCTTCCACTTCACGTAGTGGCCTAAGATTCTTCTCCTGCTGTTGCTCTCTTTGGGCAAGCTCCAGCTTCGCACGAACATCATCCTTTTGCTTTCGAACTACGCTCATCGTAAGCAGAATTACCCCTAGGAAAACGCATACTGCTCCTGCTGCAGCGATTGGTACAGCAATCGTTTGTCCGCGCAAAACAACCGTTGCTGCCACAAGGAAGATAACACCAAGAATAATCATTGCAATACCAGTAAAGAGCATTGCACCACCTGACTTCTTCGGAGGCACATTCTCCCTCTGGCTTTGGTTCATCTGCTCTTCCATTGTCTTTAGCACCGTTCGTTTGCTCTCACATTCACGAAGCTGATCCTTTAGATCCGAAAGCTGCATATTCGCATCAATCTGATTCGTAATCGCTTGTTCAATCTCTTCACCATCTCCTGCATTTGCAAAAAACTGCTTAAATTCTGCAATTTCCTTTCGCTCTGTATCGCTGAGCTGTTCTGCTGCCTGTGAGAGCTTCAATTCCTCCAAAGAGCGAATCTGACTTGCAATGGTTCCAAGCTGTTCTTCGGAAGGAGCACCTTCTTGGAACATCTCCTGAAGTCTTGGATATAGGATTTTCTGATCTGGTGTCAGGGAGAAATTCTGTATGGTTGTCTCATATTCTCCAAGTCCTCTTGCCTGAAGAAGCAAATCATCTAATTCTCTCTGATCCGGTATCTCTGCTGGGAATACCTGCCTTCTGCTCTGATAATTCTCGGACTGCTTCTTCTCATCCTGACAAAGCTCGTTATACTGCTCTTTGAGTGCTGCTTTCTTATCTGCCTCACTGACACTGCGCAGCTCCCCTGCAAGTGTATCTCTTTTCGCAGATATCTGTTCCTTTTGAAGTGTCTTCTCCTCTAGAAGTGCTTTCTTCTCCTTATAGGCTTCTTCCGCCGCTGCGTATTTCTTCAACTCTTCCTGCAAATCTGTTATCTGGCTCTTACGACGTTTCAGAGAACCAGTAGCACGATCTGGAGAGAGCTTATTCATGAGATCCTTGATATTGGACTGGGCAGTCTCATAGTTATTGATGTCATTGGTATTCTCTGCAAGATTCCCAAGCTTCGCATTGATTGCATCGGAAGAGCTGCAAAGGGCATCATTCTGCGCAATAAATACACTTCGCTTAAAAGAAACACTGTCTAAATCAAAGATTTCCTCTCCGAGCTTGTCAGAATAATCTTCGCTCTCCAGATTGGTAGACAGATCAAACAGATGAAACTGATCGGACTTCTCTGTCTTTCCAAAGGTTCTGCTGACGCGATACCTTTTCCCATTGATTTCAAAATCTACTTCTCCGCCATAGGTTCCTCCCTGCCATGGCTGGTAGATCTTACGCTCTTTATCGATGGCATCCTTCTCTTTCTTCGCATCGAATCCATAGAACATCACTTTCAGGAATGAGGCAAGTGTACTCTTTCCCCATCCATTTTCCTCATTCAAAACATTGATTCCATCTGTAAAATTCATAGATAGATCACTGATTTTCCCAAAATTATCAATATGACATGCAAGTAATTTCATTTAGATGTCCTCCCCTGAAAGTGCCTGAATTCCACAGCGAATGATCTCTGATTTCTTCTGTTCGTCGAGTTCGGAATTGGACACCATACGAATGAATTCGCCTTTTAAGGACTCGTCCTTCTCATAATCACTGTAATCAATCTTAAGAGCGGTGTGATCCGATACCTTTTCAAAGTAGAATTTCCCCTGGAAAAGCTGTGCCAGATATTCTAAATTCATCTCGCATTCGATGTCTACATTCCCCACCAACACGAACTTCACAAGGCTGCGGGAAGAGATGCCTGTCTCAATTGACACCTGCTCCATTCGTTCTGCCACTTCCTTGGTCGTCATGCAGTCCGACACATCCACATCGAGGGTGTACAGCTGTCTGTTTGCAAAAGGAATAAAACGATGTGTCATCTTATGTGTATTCTCATCCACATCAAGTACAACAAATCCCTTATCACCGCACTCGTCAAAGCCTCTTCCTTCCAGACAGCCAGAATAACAGTATGTACCACGCGCATCTAGCTGCTCCTTCTTATATCCATGAACATGTCCAAGTGCAAGATAATCGATGTTCTTATTCTTAAGTTCACTAAGAGCAATCACTTCCGCCTTATCCTTCATTGCATAAGTACTGTCCTGTCCATGTAAGGTTACAATATTGTAATCATCATGGGACAGCACCAGTGAGTTATATGCGGTAATCTGATTTTCACGATTCAGCTCCAGTCCAGTAATCACAATGGAACCATAGCAATAGGACTTCCAGGTATCCGAAAAGAGCTTCAGGTTCTGCGGGATCTCCTCAAGCTTGGATAAGAAATTGTCATTATCATGGTTCCCTTTCAAATAGAGGAAATCAATCTGGGGATGCATTTCAATGGCATCTCTTACTGCATTTCTCGCAGTGGCTGATACATTCCTGGTATCAAATAAATCCCCGGCAATCAGTATCACTTTAATCTGATTCTCATTGGCATAATCGACCATTCGCGTAAAGGTGTTTAGTATCTCCATCTTACGCTCCTTTGCCTGTTCCTTTGTCAGATTAGCTGTCATCTTCGAATCTAAATGCAGATCCGCGCAATGAATCATTCTCACGTGAGTTCCCCCTCTTCTTACTTCTGTTTTACAAGTCGCTTTATTTATTCTTGTAAAACACAATCTATGTTGTTCATTTTACTTCATTTATGTTGTGTCATCAATATTAAATCATGAAAATAGAATTACAAAAAGTGTAGTTGAACGCTTGCTGTTCTACTACACTTTTTTCTCCAACTTCTATCGCTATAGTTTTACATAAATAATGGCGATACACATACAAAATCTGAAATAAAATTGAATTGATTGCAAATACCAAGTGATGCTAAGAGCATTGGAATTCCTATACGTTGCTTCATTTAAACAATACTTCTACTTTTATTTCTTATGCAAATTTTTACTTTAATTTTAATAGCTTTTGTGTAGGATATTCTGTAATCTGTAGCATAAAATCAGCATCCTCTATTTCTTGTTTATCCTTGAAAGCTGCACTTCTTATATGATACACAAGGGTCAATTCTTTACTTGTTCCTTGGCGTAAGGAAAATCCCACCCCTGGCATATCCGGATTCAACAGTTCAAATAGCTGACGATCAATAATTGTGCATTCATTCAAACACACAATCGGTGTATTGTATAAGTTGATTCCTGCTGTTTCGCCTTTATCAAAGCTATCATTTGCAAAGGAAGCCTGAATCAGCAAATAATACTCACCTTCACCATCATCCACTTCTTCTGTCTTCTGTCCACAGCGTGAATAGACTTCCTCTCTTGAAAGAACCTCATACCCCAAAACTGTAGCTGTATATCCATCAATACATTCAGTAGAATTATTGGTATAATCCTTCCCGTAAGGAACTTTCTCACCCTGACTGTATTCTTTTGTAACAGGAATATCTACGTCTCTGTTCATATAATAAACTCTTGCCAAATATGCAAATACCAAAATCGTCGCAACGCAGATGAATATTTCTTTTTGGATTTTGCTCATGTGTCGTTTTCGCATTTTACTCTTCTCCTGTTCTAGTAGAATCCTCATGGATATTAATATGATTTCGTATTCTTCCATTTTCCATTTGAAATATTTCATCTGATAATTCTGATAAAATGGATGCATCATGGCATGAGATAATTAGCAATGCTCCCCTCTTTTTCTGCTCTTGAAGAATTGCTTTTACCATCTCCACGCCCTCTGAATCCAAAGCATTTGTCGGTTCATCTAAAATAATGATATCTGGATTTTCCATTACTGCTGCCGCAATTCCAAGTCTCTGTTTCATTCCCAATGAATATTTACGATACTTCTTTTTCCCGCAGTTTCTAGCCCAACGGTTGCCAATATCCTTTTAATCTGTTCCTCGTTCTCTTCTCCCCTAATTGATGTCAATATTTTCAAATTATCAAATCCAGAATATCCGTCCAGAAATGCTGGATTTTCAAGTAGGAATCCAATACTCCCAGGAAACTCGATATCTTTTCCTAAACATTTTCCATCCACATATATCTCTCCCTTAGTTGGATGGATAAGTCCTATAATTGAACGCATGAGCATAGTCTTCCCAGAGCCATTCACTCCTTGAAGTCCATAAATTCTTCCTGAATGCATGGTCATAGATATATCACATAATACCGTATTTTTGCCAATTGTTTTTGATAACTGATTAATCATAATCTCTGTCATTCTAGTTTTCCCCTTTATTTAATATATCATAGTGTCTGAATCTTATATGTCCAATCACATCCAGTCCAACTATCATAATCCCCACTAATACAAGTCCATTAAGATACACAAAACCATCTTCTACAATACACCGATACCCGAAGAAGCATTGCATAATTTCCAATCATCCACGGTACATATAAATAAGCTGAAGCAATAAGTGTCACGCTAACTATAAGAAAACTAAATATTGGCTTGATAAAAAGGGAGAGAACCATTTCCAGTAGATTTAATGCTATTGATATGAATACTGGAAGAAGCATCATTCCAATTGTAATCCCTGCATGCTCTATAAATTGAACGGATTGATCCAATTCCAATAAATATCGAATAAGCTCCGTATGTATTTGAATGTTCAAAGGAATTCCACCTATTGCACTAAATAAAATCAGAATTAAAATAAACAACATATGATAAATACTTGTAAGTAATACATTCCAAATACACTTTGAATGCCACCATCTTGAACGTCCACCTGTACGAGTAAGAATCTGGGACCCAATTCCCATTAAATTCTTTGTGGGATAATTCATTGTGATAAACGCTACTGTAATAAAAACAGTAATCCATATAATCGGGAATTCCAAGCTTTTGCCCGGAGAAGGTACATATCTTGCCATTCCACCATATGCATAAAAAAGAATATCACCGAAGGATACTTCCTTAAGTCCCAGTTCTGGTATTCTTCTGATTGCATTGATACGTGAAAAAACGTCCAGAAATACTGCTCCTGCAAGAATACAAGACGAAAGCCATAAAAAGCAATTCCTACCTATTCCATATTTTATATCAAACCACAATGTCTTAATATATCTCATGTTTCCTCTCCCATACCACTCCAATTATAAAAGTCACCAAGAAAATGCACACTGCCATTCCTAAAATAATTGAAAACGAAGCTACATATCCTGTATCTGCCGGTCGCAAAAAATAGAATGGTGATATTTGCTTGTACACAACTGTACTTGACACATAGATATATCTGCCTGAAAAATGAATAAGCAGGCAAACAAAAAATGGGATCACTAATGTAATCCAGGTTTGTTTGAGAAATGCTGCCACCGCCATGCAAATGCATGCTAGTAATCCAGCAAAGACAAAATCAATACACAAATATAAAAATACATATAGAAATGGCATTGAATAATATAGCGTTGAAAGCAATGACTCACGGAATACTCCGTAAGATGTACAATAAATTACCATTGGTGTAACCGCTGGAAAAAACAAAGTGCATAACAGAAAATTAAACCTGAATTATTCACGGAACAGTATCTGAACTAATAACTGTGCCATGAATCTAAAA
>CAZTGP010000062.1:0-14447 GCA_964613325.1 uncultured Roseburia sp.
CATTAATGGAGAATATGGAACCACAGGATACAGTCGACTTTGCAGTCGCATCTTCAGTAATGAAGCATGCAATCAGAGGCGATACGAATATTACAAGTGTTGGACAGATTAAGAGATTGATGGAGAATTCATCATTTGACGTACAGCGCTAGTGTGACGACATACATCAAAAGAAAACGGGAATCGGAAATGAACATCATTTCCGATTCCCGTTTTCTTACTTCTTAGGAAAATGCGAAAAATCCAACATGTGGATTTTTCACGTATATGAGGAAGGGAGCTAGCTAATTAAAAGTGGCGGTTAACGCCAACAAAATTATTCGGATTGTTATCCGTTCTTAGTCTTGTTCCATCAGTTGGGCCATCAAAGGAAATAAATCGCTTTCCTTTGTAGGTGAGTGTACCTTTTCCTTCTTCTAGGATAACGTCATAAAAATCTTTATTGACCAGTAAGGTAATATATTTGCCGTTATCTAACTGAAAGGCACAAAAGTATTCCTTGCCTTTCTCAGCAACACCAGATGCAACGCCTCCACCAATCGCTCCGCTACCACCAGTAGCATACACTTTCTGTGTGACGTAGGTTTCTTCGTACTTACTTGTCAGAGTGGCTGGTACAGATTTTGTTTTGCTGAATGCAGCGATGAATACATCCTTAAAGAATGCGATTAGTACTGCTAATACAACGATGGCAATCAGTGATCCGAGAATAATCATTACAGTAGGTGAGAAAATAAATCCGTCTGTCATAAAAATCCCTCCTTTACATTTCATATTTATTATCAATACATTTGGTTTTCTGCTTTCGTGCATTCACATATTTCTGATTTGTAGTATAATTAAGAAATAATATGTGAATGATGAAGTGCTTCTATAATGTTATACGTAATTGTTTAAAAAAGTTTTTAGATTAATGAAAATTATATTCTTAATTTGTGTATTTATTTTGTATTATTGGATTTATTTTGTGATTCAAAGGGGTTAAGCTGGAAATCTGATATGATGTTTTTCTAAAAAGCAGTTGATATATGAGGTTAAGATTGAAAAGAAAAAGGGAATGAAGGTGAGTGGTTATGCAGCAGATGAGCTTGTTTGATAATAGAGAAGTATATGCACCCTTAGCCAGCAGACTGCGCCCATCGACGCTGGAGGATTTCGTGGGACAGAAGCATCTATTAGGGAATGGAAAAATCCTGCGTCAGTTGATAGAGAAAGATCAGATATCATCTATGATTTTCTGGGGACCTCCAGGAGTGGGAAAGACGACATTGGCTAGGATAATCGCTGGAAAGACAAAGTCGGAATTTATAGATTTCTCGGCGGTAACCAGTGGAATCAAGGAAATTAAAAATGTAATGGAACATGCGGAGGATTCCCGCAGAATGGGAAAACGCACCGTGCTGTTCGTGGACGAGATTCATAGATTCAACAAAGCACAGCAGGATGCATTTTTACCTTACGTGGAAAAAGGAAGTATCATCTTGATTGGCGCAACCACGGAGAATCCATCCTTTGAGATTAATTCCGCTCTCTTATCCAGATGTCGGGTATTTGTGTTAAAAGCACTGGAAGTCGAGGATATGATGGAATTGTTGAACCATGCAGTCATGAGTCCTCAAGGATTTGGAAATCAGAAGGTAGACATATCAGAGGATTTTGTCCGTGCCATTGCGAAGTTTTCCAATGGAGATGCAAGGACGGCTTTGAATATCTTAGAGATGGCAATTCTAAATGGGGAGATTACAGCGGATGGAGTGACGGTCACTAAGGAAGTGATGGAGCAGTGTATTAGCAGAAAATCCCTGATTTATGATAAGAAGGGCGATGAGCATTATAATCTGATATCGGCACTGCACAAGTCTATGAGAAATTCTGACCCAGATGCAGCAGTTTACTGGTTAATGAGAATGCTGGAAGGTGGAGAGCCACCGTTGTATATCGCAAGAAGACTGGTTCGTTTTGCCAGTGAGGATGTGGGAATGGCAGACCCACAGGCATTATCGTTAGCGGTGTCAGTTTATCAGGCGTGCCACTTTAATGGAATGCCGGAGTGTGATGTGAATCTCACCCATGCGGTGGTCTATTTGTCCATGGCACCGAAATCCAATTCTTTATATGTGGCATGTGAGCAGGCAAAGAAGGATATTAAGGAGCTGCCAGATGAAGAGGTTCCATTACAGATTCGAAATGCACCGACCAGTCTAATGAAGCAGTTGGATTATGGAAAAGGCTATGAATATGCCCATGACACAGAGGAGAAGCTAACCAAGATGACCTGTCTGCCGGATGCGCTTGCAGATAGGGTATATTATGAACCGACGACGCAGGGGCAGGAAAATGCAGTGAAGGAGAAGCTTGAGAAGATTAAGGAATGGAAACGGTTGTGAAATCAAAGTGATTTTAGGCATGGTTTGAGGTTTGTTAACAATTTTCCACGTAATTGTTGACAAGTACATAATTTTCGCCTAAAATGTGGATAAATGCTGTGATGAAGACAGTAGATGTTCAAAGAAAGTAATAGCGAGTCGGGGTGGTGGAAGCCGGTACGAGTAGATGAACATTGAAGATCACTTCTGAGTATGTAGAAGATATTCTACAGAATGCAGCCAAACAGAACGATACAAGAATTCTAGTATTTAGTAAGTGAGGACGGAAATCCCACCGTTAGTAGGGACGCATATGCTGGTATGTCGTAATTGGTTAAGATTAGAGGTTTATGCCCCTGTCGTATTACGACAGGGGCTTTTTGCGCGACAGCCGCGATTGAGATGAAGCGAAGCGGAATCGAGATGCACGGTGAATAAACAAGCAAAAAGTTCAGCAACAATTATATACGCCGAACAGGCAAAGAAAGGAAGTATTTATTATGGTATACGAAAAAGTATCCGCGGATATGAAGTTCGTTGACAGAGAAAGAGAAGTAGAAAAGTTCTGGAAGGATAATGACATTTTCCAGAAGAGTATTGATAGTCGTAAGGAAGGGGAGACCTATACATTCTATGATGGTCCTCCTACTGCGAATGGGAAACCACATATCGGTCACGTATTAACACGTGTTATCAAGGATATGATTCCTAGATACAGAACAATGAAGGGTTACCAGGTTCCACGTAAGGCTGGTTGGGACACACATGGTCTTCCAGTTGAGCTGGAGGTTGAGAAGAAGTTAGGACTGGATGGTAAGGAACAGATTGAAGAATACGGTCTGGAGCCATTCATCAAGGAATGTAAGGAAAGTGTCTGGAAATACAAGGGAATGTGGGAAGATTTCTCATCAACTGTTGGTTTCTGGGCTGATATGGATAATCCATATGTCACATATGATAACAACTTTATCGAGTCTGAGTGGTGGGCTTTAAAGCAGATCTGGGATAAGAAGCTTCTTTACAAGGGATTCAAGATTGTTCCTTACTGTCCAAGATGTGGTACACCTCTTTCTTCACACGAAGTAGCTCAGGGCTATAAGAATGTTAAGGAAAGATCAGCAGTCGTTCGTTTCAAGGTTGTAGGTGAAGATGCATACTTCTTAGCATGGACAACAACACCTTGGACACTTCCATCTAACGTAGCTCTCTGTGTAAACCCACAAGAGACATACGTAAAGGTAAAGGCAGCAGATGGATATACTTACTACATGGCAGAAGCACTTCTTGACAAGGTTCTTAGTGGTCTTGCAGTGAAGGCAGGTCAGACGGTTGATGGAAAACAGCTTGCAACAGACGAGAATGGTAAGGTGACTGAAAATGTTTCTGGTGCTGGCGTAGATTACAGCGTACTTGAAACATTTGCAGGTAAGGATCTTGAATATAAGGAATATGAGCCACTGTTTGCATGTGCAGGTGAGGCAGCAGCGAAGCAGCACAAGAAGGGCCATTTCGTAACTTGTGATACTTATGTAACCATGTCAGATGGTACTGGTATCGTTCATATCGCACCTGCATTTGGTGAAGATGATGCCAAGGTAGGACGTAACTACGACCTTCCATTCGTACAGTTCGTAGATGGCAAGGGTGATTTGACAGAAGAGACACCTTATGCTGGTTTATTCGTTAAGAAGGCAGATCCAGAAGTATTAAAGGATCTTGATAAAGAAGGAAAGTTATTCGATGCTCCTAAGTTCGAGCATGACTACCCATTCTGCTGGAGATGTGACACACCATTGATCTATTATGCTAGAGAATCATGGTTCGTTAAGATGACAGATCCAGAAGTAAAGGCAAACTTAATCGCAAACAACAAGACAATTAACTGGATTCCAGAGACAATCGGTTCAGGACGTTTTGGTGCTTGGCTTGAAAATGTACAGGATTGGGGTATCAGCCGTAACAGATACTGGGGAACTCCTTTGAATATCTGGCAGTGTGATGACTGTGGCGAGATGATGTCAATCGGAAGCATTGAAGAATTAAAGGAGAAGTCCGATAACTGTCCAGATAATATCGAGCTTCACAGACCATATATCGATGCAGTAACTTGCAAGTGCGGCAAATGTGGTGGCACCATGAAGAGAGTTCCAGAAGTTATCGACTGCTGGTTCGATTCAGGATCTATGCCATTTGCACAGCACCATTATCCATTCGAAAATCAGGAACTCTTTAAGCAGCAGTTCCCAGCAAAGTTCATCTCAGAAGCTGTTGACCAGACAAGAGGATGGTTCTATTCACTTCTTGCAATCTCAACATTGCTGTTTAACAAGGCTCCATATGAGAATGTTATCGTTCTTGGACATGTACAGGATGCTGATGGTCAGAAGATGAGTAAGTCTAAGGGAAATGCAGTAGACCCTATGGATGCGCTGAACCAGCATGGTGCAGATGCAATCCGCTGGTACTTCTATGAGAACTCAGCTCCATGGCTTCCAAACAGATTCCATGACAAGGCTGTGACTGAAGGTCAGAGAAAGTTCATGGGAACCATCTGGAACACCTATGCATTCTTCGTACTCTATGCAAACATCGATGAGTTCGATGCAACAAAGTACACATTAGAATATGATAAGTTACCAGTTATGGATAAATGGGTTCTTTCAAAGTTAAATTCTGTTGTGAAGACTGTAGATGAGAACTTAAACAACTACAAGATTACAGAGACAGCTAGAATCTTAGAAGACTTCGTTGATGAACTTTCTAACTGGTATGTAAGAAGATGTCGTGAAAGATTCTGGGCTAAGGGCATGGAGCAGGATAAGATCAATGCTTACATGACACTTTACACAACATTAGTTACTTTGTGTAAGGCAGCAGCTCCAATGATTCCTTTCATGACAGAAAGCATTTACAGAAACCTTGTATGTTCCGTTGATAAGACAGCTCCAATCAGTGTACATCTCTGTGATTTCCCAGAAGTTAAGACTGAGTGGATTGACAGCAAGCTGGAAGAGACAATGGAAGATGTGATGAAGGCCGTTGTTATCGGACGTGCTTGTAGAAATGCAACAAACATCAAGAACAGACAGCCAATCGGACAGATGTTCATCAAGGCTGACTGGAAGTTAGATGACTTCTATACAGCAATCATTGCAGATGAGTTGAATGTGAAGAAGGTTGAATACAAGGATGATGTAAGAGACTTCACATCATACAACTTCAAGCCACAGATGAAGACATTAGGACCGAAGTATGGTAAGTTCTTAAATGACATCCGTACGAAGCTTACAGAATTAGATGGCAATGAAGCAATGGATGCGTTGAACAATGTTGAATACATCACAATGGATATCAATGGACAGAACATCGAGCTTACAAAGGAAGATCTCTTAATTGAGATGACTCAGATGGAAGGCTTTGAAGCAAGTTCAGATAAGGGTATCACAGTTGTTATGGATACAAATCTGACTCCAGAGTTAATCGAAGAAGGTTTCGTTCGTGAAATCATTTCTAAGATTCAGACAATGCGTAAGGATGCAGGCTTCGAAGTTATGGACAACATCAATGTTTATGTAAAGGGCAACGACAAGATTGCTGAACTCATGAACAAGAATGCTGATCAGATTAAGAAGATTGTACTTGGTAAAGAAATCGTAAATGGCCAGATGGCAGGATTCTCTAAGGATTGGAATATCAATGGAGAAGACGTAACACTTGGAGTTGAGAGATTATAATTTGCAAGTAATAAGGAAATTATAAAGAAAGGGGATATGAGGATGCATGCTGCGTGCATCTTCATATCCCTTTTTGTACCTAAAATATATGATATATTATGTCATGACGGCGGGGTCTTATTGCTTTAGCATCTTAGCCATCAAGGCTTCTTGAAGTACCTGAGAAAAGTTAATCCCCATAGCAGTGGCACGTTCGTTCAACCAGGATGGAATAGAAAGTGTCTTCTTGACAGCTTTCATATCTTTATAAGGATTAAGCTCGCAAGATACAAGGGAAGGAAAACAGTCAGATTCACTAATGGAGAGAGAGGAGATATCAGATGGTGAGTTGATTTCACGTCCTTCTTCTAGCATGGTGAGCAGATAACCGGATAAGGCTTCTTGTGCAGCTTCTACAGTTTCATTCAAGGTATCACCAAATGATTGGCAACCTTCTAAGTCTGGAAATTCAACCCAGAATGAATCAGTATCTTTATGAAATATAGCGGGGTAAACAAATATCATAGGAAGACCTCCTTAATTCTAATATAGATTATTTTAATCCTGTTCTTTTTAATATAGTGTTTAATAGACCGGTAGGAACATCCTTTCCATGAATTGGAATAGTTTCAATCTTTCCATCTTTTTCTAAAATATGATGGCTTCCATGAATTCGATTAAGTACCCACCCGTTTTGCTTGAGTAACTTTAATAGATCTTTATCTTTCATGTAGATTCTCCTTTGATTATAATACGTGTGATACGTACAGTCAATGTGAATTTTGGGGAAATAAATTGAAAAGGTATAAATAAGAATGTAATTTATATATGAATATAACTATATAACAAATATACCGCGTTGTGTAAACGATAAAATGCAATTTAGTTTTCCATATTCACGAACTTCTCTTCAGATTCCTGCACTTCAGGAATTGCAGAAAGGACTGGCTTTACATCTATGCCTTTTATTTTACGGTCTATGTAGTTACGGGTAATCTTCACAACAATTGGTGACAGGGTCACTACGCCGATTAAGTTTGGCAGAGCCATGAGACCGTTAAATGTATCAGATAAATTCCATGCCAAAGAGAGATCCATAGTGGCACCGAGGACAATGAAAAGGACGAATACACATTTATAAGCAATCGTTGCTTTCTCGCCAAAGAGATACTCGAACGCTTTAGAACCATAGTGACTCCAGCCAAGTACCGTAGAGAAGGCAAAGAGCAGAATGGCTACAGCAATGAACATAGGGCCTGCAGAACCAAATACGGTTGAGAAGGCGGCGCCCACCAGGGAGGATTGATTCAAAGAGGAATCAATCAAAGTTCCAGTGCTCAGATCGATTAGTCCTGAGGAGAGGATTGCAAATGCAGTTAAGGAACACATCACAATGGTATCAACAAAGACTTCAAAAATTCCCCACATTCCCTGCTGGACAGGTTCATGAACGTTGGAGCTGGCATTGATCATGACCGAAGAGCCAAGCCCCGCTTCGTTGGAGAAGACACCGCGCTTCGTGCCCCAGGTTAATGCCTGCTTCATTCCAACACCTACAATTCCGCCAGTGGCGGACTTCAGACCAAATGCTCCTGCAAAGATGGATTCTAGCACAGTACCAAGCTGATCAATATGAATGATGCAGACAGCCAGAGTCATTAGCAGAAAGGTAATTGCCATAAAGGGAACCAGCTTTTCTGTGACAGAAGCAATTCGTCGCAGACCGCCGAGAATGATCATTCCGCCAATCAGCATCAGAACGATTCCAAGAGGAAGTTCAGGAATCCCAAAGGCTGACTTCATATTTCCGGCAATTGAATTAATCTGACTCATATTGCCAATACCGAAGGATGCAAGGATACAAAAAAATGAGAATAGTATGGACAGAAGGCGCCCTAGTTGTTTACACCCCTTCTTTGTGCCAAGTCCATCTCGTAGATAGTACATGGCACCACCAGACCATTCTCCCTGGGAATTCTTTCTGCGGTAGAAGATACCCAGTACATTTTCAGAAAAACTGGTCATCATGCCAAAGATGGCAACAATCCACATCCAGAAAATCGCACCAGGACCGCCGAGGATAATAGCGGTTGACACACCGACGATATTACCAGTTCCGATAGTAGCGGCAAGGGCTGTACACATGGTCTGGAACTGTGAAATTGCGCGGTCATCCTTTCTGGTATGGTTTGTGATGTGTTTATCGGTAAAGATACCGCCAATGGTGTTCTTCATCCAGTAACCGATGTGGGAAAGCTGAAAGAATTTTGTTAATAGTGTCATTAAGATTCCGGTGCCGACTAACAGAATCAGCATCGGGATGCCCCAGACAATATTGTTGACGGCGTTGTTTATATTGGTGATCGTTTCAAGCATAGATAAAATTCCTCCTATTGCATTAGTATGAGACTTTTCAGAACCATATTCGAGAAGTTATATGAAAATGTCTGAAAATGAAACCGTTTGCACAATATATTATCAAAGTGTATAATAAAAACATATTATCATCATAGGAGGCATTTGCAAAATGACAAAAGCTACAACATTTGACAGAGAAGAGTTCAAGAAAAGTATTGTAAGTAATTGTAAGTTATTGTTCCGTAAGACGCTGGATGAGGCAAATGATCAGCAGATTTTTCAGGCTGTTGCGTATTCTGTGAAGGATATTATCATGGATCGCTGGATTGCAAGCCAGAAAGCATATGAGGATGAAGATCCTAAGATGGTAGTCTATATGTCTATGGAGTTCTTAATGGGACGTGCGTTAGGCAATAACATGATTAACCTGATGGCATATAAAGAAATGAAAGAAGTCCTGGAGGAACTGGGACTGGATATTAACGTGATAGAAGATCAGGAACCTGATGCAGCTTTAGGAAATGGTGGACTTGGACGTCTGGCAGCTTGTTTCTTAGATTCTCTTGCAACATTGGAGTATCCAGCTTATGGCTGTGGTATTCGATACAGATATGGAATGTTCAAGCAGGAAATCAAGGACGGATACCAGATTGAGGTTCCAGATAACTGGCTGAAGGATGGTAATCCATTTGAAATCAGACGTTCGGAGTATCAGTATGAGGTCAAGTTTGGCGGATATGTTCGTTCTTACCGTGATGAGGCGACTGGCAGAGATATGTTTGTCCAGGAAGATTACCGTTCAGTCATTGCCATTCCTTATGATGTTCCCGTTGTTGGTTATGGAAATAATACAATTAATACACTTTGTATCTGGGATGCGGAGGCAGTAGATACATTTAACTTAAGTTCCTTTGATAAGGGAGATTATCAGAAGGCAATCGAGGAAGAGAATCTTGCGAAGAATATTGTAGAGGTGCTCTATCCCAATGATAATCATTATGCAGGGAAAGAGCTTCGTTTAAAACAGCAGTATTTCTTTGTTTCAGCAAGTGTACAGCGTGCTGTAGACAGATATAAGCAGCTTCACAATGGAGATGTTAGAAAGCTCTATGAGAAGATTACATTCCAGATGAATGATACACATCCAACAGTAACAGTTGCAGAGCTGATGCGTATACTGATGGATGAGAACGGCTTGAATTGGGAAGATGCATGGGACGTGACTACAAAGTCGGTAGCATATACCAACCATACAATTATGTCAGAAGCCTTAGAGAAATGGCCAATTGAGCTGTTCTCTAGATTACTGCCTAGAATTTATCAGATTGTGGAAGAAATCAACAGGAGATTTGTGGAAGAAATCAAAGCAAAGTATCCTGGAGATCAGGAAAAGATTCGTAAGATGGCAATTATCTATGATGGACAGGTAAAGATGGCGCATCTTGCAATCTGTGCAGGTTATTCAGTGAATGGTGTTGCTCAGCTTCATACAGAAATTCTAAAGAAGCAGGAATTGAAGGATTTCTATGAGATGATGCCAGAGAAGTTTAACAATAAGACCAATGGTATTACTCAGAGAAGATTCCTTCTTCATGGAAATCAACTTCTAGCTTCCTGGATTACAGATAAGATTGGAGATGGCTGGATTACAGATTTGTCTCAGTTAAGTAGATTGTCTGTATATATAGATGATCCGAAGGCACAGCAGGAATTTATGCAGATTAAGCATAAGAACAAGATCCTTCTTGCAGAGTACATTAAAAAGAATAATGGAATCGAGGTTGATCCGAACTCTATCTTTGATGTACAGGTCAAGAGACTTCATGAATATAAGAGACAGCTACTGAACATCTTACATGTGATGTATCTGTACAATGAATTGAAGAAGAATCCAGATATGGATATGAAACCAAGAACATTTATCTTCGGTGCCAAGGCTGCAGCAGGTTATAGAATTGCCAAGCTGACCATTAAGCTGATTAATAACGTTGCAAATGTAATTAATAATGATGTTTCAATCAAGGGAAAGATTAAGGTTGTCTTTATTGAGAACTATAGAGTATCTAATGGAGAAATCATCTTCGCGGCAGCAGATGTCAGCGAACAGATTTCAACGGCATCAAAGGAAGCTTCAGGAACTGGTAATATGAAGTTCATGCTCAATGGTGCAATTACTCTTGGAACGATGGATGGTGCTAATGTTGAAATCGTTCAGGAGGTTGGCGAGGAGAACGCAGTGATCTTCGGTCTCAGTTCAGATGAAGTCATCAAGTATGAGAATGAGGGCGGATATGATCCAATGGAAATTTTCAACAATGATCAGGCAGTCCGTGAAGTTCTTATGGAACTGATCAATGGCAAGTATTCACCGGAAGATCCAGAATTATTCCGTGATATTTACAATTCACTGTTGAACAGTCATCCAGGTAGAAGAGCAGATACTTACTTCATCTTAAAGGACTTCCGTTCCTATGCGGAAGCACAGAAGAAGATTGATGACAAGTATAAAGATACAACAGGATGGGCAAAGACCGTTATGACCAACACGGCCAAAGCAGGAAAGTTTTCATCAGACAGAACCATTCAGGAATACGTGGATGAAATCTGGAAGCTGGATAAGGTACATGTCGTGTTATAGATTTACCATTTCCAATATTAAGAAATACCCCTATCAGTGAATAACCCTCCTTTAAAGTGGCAAACCTAACTATATAAAATTATGGTGCTTTAAAGGAGGTTATTATGAAAAGGAAAAATGATTCTGGCACAAAAAAGGAAAAAATCATTTCAACAATTATATCAGTTGGTATTATTATGGCACTTGTTTTCGGGGTTTATTCAGTCGCGACCAACGTAAAGAAGGGGAATGACGATAATAATATCGTGAATCTGAATGAAACAGAGGAGAATGTTGCAATCAAGATTGAGGATGCGAATCTAAATGATGATGAAGATGATGCAGAGGCGGCTGATAGCAATGCAATCGATAACACAGTGACACTTCCAGTGGAAGAAGAAACTACATTTGCAGAAGAAACAACCATATCGGCAGAGCAGGCAGCAGCAGCGGTCTTATCAGGATTTCCATTTACAGATGAGAGTGTAATGTCATGGCCAGCAACTGGTGATATTGCATTAAAGTATAGCATGGATACAACAATCTTCTTTAAGACGTTGAATCAGTATAAATGTAGTCCGGCAATGCTCATTGCAACAGAAACAGGAACGCAGGTCAAAGCGGCAGCACCTGGAATTGTGAAGTCAGTGGAAACAACAAAGGAAACAGGAATTACTGTGACGCTGAATATGGGGAATGGATTTGAGGCTGTTTATGGAATGCTGAATGAGGTGTCTCTGAATCAGGGAGATGTTGTAAACAAAGATGATATTCTTGGAACCGTCGGACTCCCTTCTGCATATTATAAAGAAGAGGGACCAGGTGTATATTTTGAGGTGTTAAAGGATGGCGTAGCAGTTGATCCGATGAGTTATCTTGCACAGGAAGAAGAATAAACAGTTAGTGAAATCTGTTGGACACAATGAATCAGATCATCACGAAAGAGACATAATAGATTGAGACCTAAAGTGGAATAAAATAAATGGAATAGAAAGATTAAGAAACAAGAGATAATAAGCGCCTGGAAATGATTTACTGAAAAATGCAGAAAGCAATGATTAGTGGATAGAGGAACTGCCAGGTGCTTGACATAGATGCGGTACATTCATTAGAGAGTGGACTGCAAGCGGCCATACGGCCGCTTACATATATGTAAAATAGGAATAATCCAATAATCCAAGATAAAAATTATATAAGTCAATTGTATATAAATAAAGCAGCCTGTCCAATAATTGAAAATTGGACAGGCTGCTTTTAAGATTATACACTATTAAATAAAACTGATTTATCTGAGCAAAACATCTGTATATGAAATCTGGCAATGATATTACTTAATTGCCATCGTTGCTACATACTGATACATCATAATATAGTGACACAGGCTTCCACCCATTACGAAGAGATGGAAGATTTCATGAGAACCGAAATTCTTATGAAGGTTATTAAAGATTGGCAGTTTCAACGCATAGATGACACCGCCGATGGTGTAGATAATGCCGCCAACTAAAAGCCACAAGAATGCTGCAGTTGGAAGGCTGTGAATAATTTTCGTAAATGCAAAGATACATACCCATCCCATTCCAATATAAAGAACGGAGGAAATCCATTTCGGACAGGTTACCCAGCAAAGCTTGAATACAATACCAAGAATTGCGATTCCCCATACAATGCCGAACATAATCAGTCCAGTTTTTCCATGAAGAACCAGGAGGCAGATTGGCGTATAGGAGCCAGCAATCAAGACAAAAATCATGCAGTGATCGATTTTCTTTAAGGCTTTATTCACAGTTGGATTCACATCAAAGGTGTGGTAGGTTGTGCTTGCTGCATATAGCATAATCATGCTGACTATAAAAACGGTAATTGAAACAATATGCAGTGGATTATGAGTGGTTGCTGCTTTCATAATAATTGGAGCAGTTCCAAATACTGCAAAGACCATTCCAATAAAATGTGTGATGGAGCTTCCTGGATCTTTTATATGCATGCGGCGTCCAGGTGTATATCCGCTTTTCATCATCGCTGTGTTACTCATATTGATTCCTTCTTTCTATTCTATATTTCTTTGCAAATGTTCTGCATGAAAGGACTTCATGACAGGAACATGGTAGATATCTTTGGTATATCCGATTAATTTAAATCGATTCAAAACATGTGATAGGGTTATAAATATCATCGCACGTAGTAATAAATACTACGTGTTAATATAATCATACTACATCAGTGTGGAACAAAATGCAAGGGGAAATATATAAAAATAATAAAAAAGAACAAAAGAATAAAAGAATAAAAACGACAAATTGCAATATCAAATTGAACTAGTTCTGAATTATAACTTTTAACAAACATATCCTAAGCTGCATATATGATATCCAATTGTAGTTCAAAGAGTTCTTCTGGTGTTTTGTAGTTGTGTATCCTTCTTGGAAGGGTGTTCATCCAGTCCTCAATAAATGCAATGTCGTCAGGATTAAAGTTTGACATCCGTTTTCCTTTCGGAATAAATCGACGTATTAATCCGTTGTGCCGCTCATTGGTTCCTTTTTCAAATGATGAGTATGGATGTGTAAAATATACACTTGTATCAAGTACATGTTTGTGGTAACAGTAGTAATCACATTACTTGCACTTGCATTAGCATTAGTTTTAGGAAATATTATGTACCCACTTGCAGTGTAAGAACCTGATAAATGTGGATAACGATTTGGAACAATCAAACAAATGTGGACAGATGATGTCGCATTTTCAAAGAAAGGAAAAGTTGCCAAAATGGCAGCAGGGTGAAGTGAATGAAACCAGAATATGTAAAGAAGCCAACAACTTCATTTATAGAATTAGTTCAGAAGGAGCAGGTGTTTGCTCCATGTGTATGGGATTGTCGTACTTCTAAGGCGGCAGAGTTATGCGGGTATGATGCATTGATGCTTTCAGGTGGACAGTTAGTAGAGAGTATTGTAGGTCTTCCTGATATCGGATTGATCACAGCAGATGATCTTGTACAATGTACAGAAAGAATCTGCAACTACTCATCCCTTCCATTAATTATTGATGCAGATGATGGATTTGGTGAAACACCATTGTGTACTTACCGCTTAGTAACACGTTTAATCAAGGCTGGTGCTAAGGGTGCTACAATCGATGATACAACAGGTATCAGAGGTTGGAACAGATGGGGCTTCGCAATGATGAATGGCTACAAAGATGGCGATATTAAGCATGAAGTGGTATCAAGAGAAAGCTGGTTGGCAAAGATTGCAGCAGCATTAGAGGCAGCAAAGGGAGAAGATTTCCTTGTAATTGCTCGTACAGAATGTAAGTTAGAGTACGGAATTGATGAAGCAACCGCTTGTTGTACAAATCGGTCTGTTACTGTTGGTACACCTAGGTTTCTTA
>CAZTGP010000063.1:0-4332 GCA_964613325.1 uncultured Roseburia sp.
CTTGATAGAAGCCTCAATCTTTACATTTTCCTGCTTATCAAGAATAGATCCCATTGCATTGCCATTTAAAGAATACAGAATGGACAGGTCATTATCCTCTGTAGCATAGACTCTGTAATTCTTCATTGCGTCATAGATAGACTCTTCAGAAAGATCACTTGCAAGTACAACACTTCTTGCAGTATTGGAATCTCCCCAGTTACCTTTATGGTTATCCTGATTGTTGGTAGGAGCCACATGCCATCCTTTATCCAACGCACGTGTATAGTAGCTGTAAGAAGGGAAGTATCCACTTGCTCCGATTGCGCCTTCTCCGTTACCAACCTCGATCATAGTCATCTGATTATCAATAACTGTATCATATAATGCAAAATCCATAAAATCACCGAAAGTATCTCCTGGATGATTGAACTGAGACATGGTCTCTGGATTCTCATTTAAAGTATCATAATATGCCTGTAGAACTTTATAGTTGTCACCTTTTTTGTATGGTGCAAGGTTTCTGCTTTCGAATCCTTGTGAATTAAAGGTATTGATATGTCCTGGAGATCCACCGGACCAGGTCATCTCAAATCCGTATAAACCAATAAATGTTCCATTTTCCTTTGCATTGATTGTGCGGGCACCCTCTCGACCTTCATGCCAGTCTGCGCTGACAGTCTCTGCTTCTGAGTCTCCAAGATGCATTTTTGCAGTTGTTGATGCTCCATCAAATGAATTGGAGTGATCGGTAAGTGCAAGATAATCCAGGTTTGCCACAGTGGCTGCATGCTCATATGCCTGTGCCACGGTACCTGTTCCATCAGAAAGATTGGTGTGTGCATGAAGCTGTCCAAAGTATAAATTGTAATCTCCAAGACTCATTGGTGCCTTATAGGTAAGTGTATATACTTCACCAGTTTGAGCTTTTACGCTTCCAGCTGCTGGAATATAAGCAACTGCCTTAATCACTACTGGTTTATCTTTTGCTGGTGTATTTGCAATTGTGATTGGTGCTGTGTATTTCTGTGCGTCCTGTGTCACATCTGGATCTGCTGGTGTTGTTCCATCTGTGCTCATTGTGTAGTAGATCTGTGCTCCAGTTGCAGCAGTCAATGTAATCTTCTGTCCTGATTCCACACTTGCTCCACTCTTTGGACTTGCTTCAACTGCAAGACCTTCTACAGTTGGAACATCAGATCCTGCATCTCCTGTTGTGCCAGTTACTTTATAGAATTTCAGCTGGAACATGCCCTCTTTTCCAGAGCCAATGCTCTTGTATGCACTCCAATTGGAATTGTCTGCATACCATTCTATATACATTTTTCGTTCTGTATTCTTTACATACCAGGTCTCATCTGCTGCTACTTCTAATGACCACTTATCATTTTTTTCACCTAATGGCGTACTAGAATAGCTATCTCCCATTGCAAAGTTCTTACCACCATAGGTAAAGCTATAAGTACCATCCTGATTTGCTACAACAGTCCACACATCTGCGTCTGTATATCCAGATACTTTGCCATCCTTATCTACTGTCACATCTGTTCCTTTATTGTAGAAGCCGCTATATTCGCTTGACAATGCCTTATTGTATACTGGTGCATAGATAACGACTTTATCGCCGTTCGCTACTGGTGTTGTTTCTGGTGTTTCTGGTGCTGTCGCTGTGCCAGCTACTTTGTAGAATTTCAGCTGGAACATGCCCTCTTTTCCAGAACCAATGCTCTTGTATGCACTCCAATTGGATTTGTCTGCATACCATTCCATATACATTTTTCGTTCTGTATTCTTTACATACCAAGTTCCATCCGCTGCTGCTTCAAGACTCCATTTATCCTTTACTCCATTTAAAGGCATACTTGAAAAAGTGTCGTCTCCCATTCCAAGCTTATCACTGCCATGAGTAAATCCATAAGTACCATCCTCATTTGCTACAACAGTCCAAACTTCTGCATCTGTATATCCAGATACTTTTCCATCCTTATCTACTGTTACATCTGTTCCTTTATTGTAGTAACCAGTATATTCGCTTGATAATGCCTTATTGTATGCTGGTGCATAGATAACGACTTTATCACCGTTCGCTACTGGTGTTGTTTTTGGTGTTTCTGGTGTTTCTGGTATTTCTGGTGTTGTACTGCTTTCCTTGATTGTGTAGGAAATCTGTTGCACTGCACTTAATGCTGTACCAAGCACTGCTACTGCCTTTAATTTACAAGCTTCTGTGATTACTGGTTTCTGAGTATCAGTATATTCCTTGCGAGCAGCGTTCTCTGATTTAGAAGGATCACTTCCATCCAATGTGTAATATATCTGAGTACCTGCTGTAGCTGAACTAAGAGTAATTGCTGTACCGCTTTCTACTGCTCCCTTTACAGAAGCTGTTGGTGCTGCAACTGTTGTCTCAGTGGTGCTGCCTGATCCGCTGCCTGATCCCTCTGAAAATTTGTAGAGAACAAACTCGTGTGGGTAATTAGCTGGATTTCCTTTGATTGTAGTATTCTTGTATGCACGAAAATTATTACTATAGCTTTTATTACTAGCTAATGATACATTCCCATCTTTTCCTGAAAATATGAATTTACCTTCTGAATCAACGGAATAGCTCCAGCTATATTTATCCTCAGAAGCAATAATTCCATTTGACTTTTCATCTTTTGGCGCAATTATACTTCCATCGCTAAGTGTAATCGTAGCTTTGTTTGTAGCACTGTCAACTTCAACGCTCACAATTGCATCTCCAGGATTCGAAATTGTATCTCCGGATGAAGTAACTTCCACTGGTAAAACCCATGGAGCTCCTTTTTCTGGAACATCGTATTTTCCAACTGCATATCCTGTATCCACTGCCATCACATATTTACCTGACGTGAATTGTTCTAATGTAGTAATTTTCTGGTATGTCTCTGATTCCGCTGCAAACGAGTTCATTGGAATGACTGAGATTACCATCAAAGCCACAAGTAATGCAGATATTACTCTCTGCACTCTTTTTCTTAATTTCATAACTTTTCTTTCCTCCTTAATCTTGTTACAAAATGTGACATAAATCATCTATGTAAAAATTGCTGTTTGCCCGGTGCCATGATTCTGGCACTGATAAAAGCAACAATTGGTACTGTAAGTAGTATTCCCATTGCTCCTGCTACACTTTGAATCACCTCGATACAGATATAATCCGTATTGATAAGCTGTATAAATGGAATGTCATAAGTCTGGACTAGAATCAACATGTTCAAGGAAGATCCTGCAAACGCCAGAATCAATGTGTTCGCCATAGTTCCCATTGCGTCTTTTCCAATGTGCATTCCTGATTGGAATAACTCCTTCCATGTAAGAGAAGCATTCTGCACATGGAGCTCCCATACTGCTGATGCGATACCTAATGCCACATCCATTACTGCACCTAGAGCTGATATCAATACTCCACATACCAGAAGCCCACTGACTTTCAATCCTTTGTCTGCTCCATAGAGAATCAAGTTCTCTGCCTCTGACATATTGAATCCATTCAATGGGGTAAGGCTTCCCACCAATGCGGCAATTCCTCCTGCCACCATAACTCCGATGACACATCCCAATATGGAACAAAGCGTTTTCTTAGAAAATCCATTGAGTAGAATCAGTGAACCAGCTGCTGTTACTGCAACAATCGCTACGGTCACAGCAATTGCTGGAATTCCACGAATCAGACAAGGAATCAGTAAGAACCATATACTTAGCAATGTAAATAGTAAGCCGACTAACGCTCCTACGCCTTTCTTTCCACCCAGTACAATTAACACAACGAAGAACAGTAGAATAAAGATTCCCATGATCATTCCACGATTGTAATTAAAGAGAGATGCATAATAGTTCCCATCTTCATCCGTCATTACTCGCACAATTGCATGGCTTCCTTTTTTTAAATCTACATTAAACAACGCGCTCATATTATTGGTGAGAGTCATAATCTCATTCTTATGTGTTCCGGTAAGAATGCGGATCTCCAATTCCTGACTGCCTACGCGTCTTCCCTCCGCATTATCGTAATCTGCCTCAGCATCCTCCGATAACACTGCTGTCACCTCGGCTTTATCATATGCAATCTGACTTGCGCTGGTGGCCACCTCATCATCTGCAGGTCTGTTCACCCAAACTCCACATAGAATCATTCCGCCTAGAATAATCGCTGCTATAATAAGAGAAAGAATTCTCTTCTTTTCAAACATTTTTCATTTCCTCCATCATTTGTTTCTTATACGCACTGAATCTAATTATAGAAGTAAAAAATAAATTCCGATATCAAGGTACGGTAAATTTATTATAAAATGTTTGTAAAATTGATGTATTTTATAGTCCTTTCCTCCT
>CAZTGP010000063.1:4432-6671 GCA_964613325.1 uncultured Roseburia sp.
TGTTCACTGTACTTTTCTTTTCGTGCCTAATATATGATACTCATTATATAGTTTACATAATGTCGTTCCTGGGGCGAATAGAAAATATGTTACAATTTACATCCTCTTTTTTTCTCTAAAGGGAATGTAATGTTATACTTTTTCCATATACGCCTCGCAAAAAGCCTCAAAAATGGTTTTTTCCTACTTTTAAGGTCAAAAACGGGGCGTATATAAGAAAAGTTCTTCGCCACATCCACTTTTCGTGAAAAAATGGGATGTGAATTAGAGCAAATCTTCTATACGCCCCACGAAATCATTTATTAGCAAGACACCAAATTAGGTGATAAAAACCAACTATCGTGTCCTTGACATGGGTCACAGCTTATTTTATTGGCAAAGCACAAATTTTGATAATGAATAATTAGCTATCATGTTCTTGACATGGAGTTCAGCTTATTTTATTGATAAAGCACAAATTTAGGTAACAAATAATTAGCTATCATGTTCTTGACAGGGGCACAGCTTATTTTATTGGCAAAGCACAAATTTTGATAATGAATAATTAGCTATCATGTTCTTGACAGGGAGTACAGCTTATTTTATTGATAAAGCACAAATTTAGGTAACAAATAATTAACTATCGTGTCCTTGACATGAAGTACACTTTACAAAGTGTGGGCGTATAGAAAAAGCGCAAATCCCAGCATCCCAAATTTGCGCTTAAGTTTGCATAATTTCCATTGTAATATAAATAATTCCATTTTCTATCAACAAAAATGTGTTCCACTGGCACCATTTTATATGCAATGAAGAAAAAAGAGCCAGACATAACGTCTGACCCAATCTCATCTTAATTCGTATTATTTAATTTTTTCTTTTTTCCAGCCGCTTCATTACCGCGAAATACAATGGAATCAAAAACAAGGTGGCTGATACCCACGCTGTAACATCGGTGTAGCATGCTGCCACATAACCATAGACAGGTATTACAAAAATAGACATCAGTGTTCGCGCCACCATCTCAAATACTCCCGAGAAAAATACTGGTGCGCTGTAACCAATTCCCTGAATCGTCATTCTTATAATGTTTAAGAAAGATAGAACGAAGTAGAAGGTTCCAATGGATGACAGATATTGTGCTGCAAAATTCAGAACCTGAGTCTTACTCTCATCAACGAACAGCATGGTCAGTGTTCGTCCACCACAATGGAGAATCACTGCCGCTAATATTCCATAGATTACGCCCACAGCTAGACTGCTCTTCATACCTTTGCGAATTCGCTCTAGTTTTCCTGCCCCAAGATTCTGTCCTGCAAAAGTTGCCATGGCATTGGAAAGCGCGTCGAATGGACACATTGCCAGCATCTTAATCTTCATTGCTGCTGCATAAGCTGCAACCACTGCGGTTCCCAATCCATTAATGGCAGTCTGTAACATAATGCTTCCGATTGCTGTAATAGAGAATTGTAAACCCATAGGGACTCCGATTGCAATCAGCCGGACTGCCTTTGCTTTTTCAAAATGCTTCTCCTCTTTCTGCATTTTCAAAATTGGATAGTTCCTTATCATATACACAAGGCATAGGATTCCGCTGATTGCCTGGGCAAGTATTGTCGCCAGCGCAGCTCCCATTACCCCTGTGTGGCACAGCAGAATAAACACCAAATCTCCAACAATATTTAAGATTGTAGATATAATAAGGAAAACAAAAGGTGTCTTGCTGTCTCCTAAAGATCGTATAATTCCAGCCAATATATTATATAGGAAGGTAAACGGTATTCCTGCAAAAATCACAATCAGATATGCTACCGCATCATCCAGTATCTCTTCCGGGGTTCCCATAGCTCTTAGAATGCTCCTGCACAAGACACAGGTTGCAACGGTAAGTACCGTTGCAAGAATTGCAGAGAGAATTCCTGCGTGATATATGTATTTTCGCAGTTCCACCTCATTCTTCGCCCCAAAGCTCTGTGCCACTGGAATTGCAAACCCACTACAGGTGCCATTTACGAATCCCAGAATAAGAAAAAGTATGGACGAGCTTGCCCCTACCGCAGACAGCTCATTCATTCCCAATGCACGTCCTACAATCATAGAATCAATCAGATTGTACATTTGTTGGAATAGATTCCCCAATAACAAGGGCAATGTAAAATGCAGAATCAGCTTCAAGGGGCTGCCTGTTGTCATATCTTTTGTCATATCTTTTGCCATATTTCCACTCCGTGTAAATTCTTTTATTTCATATCAATTTTTT
>CAZTGP010000063.1:6771-14313 GCA_964613325.1 uncultured Roseburia sp.
ATCTTTTGCCATATTTCCACTCCGTGTAAATTCTTTTATTTCATATCAATTTTTTATTCCGTGTAAATTCTTTTATTTCATATCAATTTTTTTATTCCGTATAGAGTCATTTATTCCTTATACATTTTCTTCACAATATCATAAGACAGCTTCGGTCTTCGATATTCATCCACAATTCCTTTATTATTCATGGTTCGAGGCCGTCCTCCGAACCACTCATCACTGATTCTTATATCGCAGAACTGCCAGATATATACGCCACAGCAATCTTTGTAATTAAGTACTGCATGGAGTTGTTTCTCCAGTGCTTCTTCCTGATACTCCTCTGTCCATTTTGAGTGATAGGCATTCCTGCAGCCATAGATTGCTCCTGCACCAATCTCTGTAATGAGAAATGGCTTTCCTGCGCCTTCTGTATCCTGCTGCACCCACTGGTAAAGATCATCAAGATATTCTTCTGGAGGTGTGTCATGATACCAAAGCGGATAAATGTTATAGGACACCACATCCGGCAGTCCAAAGGATATATCCGTCTTGAATTTGCAGCTTGCAAAGGAATGAGGTCTCGAAGTATCCAGCTGTTTGATCAGCTCAAATTGCTTCCGATAACATTCTTTTCCGTATTCACTATCACTTGCGCATTCATTCAGGATTCCCCAGATGTATATCGATGGATGATTGTAATGCGCAGGAATCATTTCACGTATTACCTGTTCTGCCTGCTCCTCGAAATTAGGGTTCATCATATCCTCCAGGCTTAGTCCTCTAGCATGGTTCTCTTCCCATACAAGGATTCCCTGCTCATCGCACATATCTAAGAACACTTCATCATTTGGATAGTGGGCAGTACGAATGGAATTCGCACCAAGATCCTTGATAATCTCTAAGTCCGCTGCAATCGCCGCTGCTGGAAGTGCACAGCCGAACTGCGGATGATCTTCATGCCGGCACAAGCCTTTGATTTTCACTGCTTGGCCATTGATAAGAATCTGTTTTCCCTTGACTGTTACCTGGCGAAATCCAAAACGGTCAATCAAATCATCCACGATTACGTCCTTGTCCTTCAATGTATTTTCTACATAATATAGCTTCGGTTCTTCTTGTGACCATGGAATCACCTGATCAAATGCAAGTGTTCCCCTCACCCTTATGTTTTCTCCCGCTGGAATCTGCTGTGCTTTCCATTCTAGCACCTTTTCCTGAATAGTTGAAGTGATATCCACCACTTTCCTGTCCGGGGATATATTCTTCACACACACCTCAACCTCTGCTTCCCAGCTTGTGCCCGCTTCCATTGAGTCTGTCTGGGCTGCCATCTTTGGTGTCACATGGACCCACTCAATAAATGTATCTTCGATGGACTCCAGCACCACGGGTCTGCTGAGTCCTCCATATGACATATAATCATTTGGCACATGAAGTGCGCTCTTTTCTCTGAATCGATTATCCGCCTTCACTTCCAGGGTATGCCAATCCTCTTTCAGATTCCTTAACTCAACCGTGAAAATGCTATATGCATTGTAATGGGTTCCTACACATTTTCCATCGACGTAAATCGTCGCAGTATGGCTGACACCCTTGAATTCCAGTCTTGCATTTCCACCCAGATAGAATCTTGTCCGATAGATTCCTTCCCCTCTATAATTTCTAAAGTTTGGATGATTCTCCCAACAAGATGGTGTATACACCTGGAATTTCTCTCCCGCATATTCTCCCCCGCATGGCTCAAACTCCCAAAAGCAATTGGTAAGCTCTCTCTGTTTACGAATTCTATGTGTCTCAAATGTACGTATCATGGCCGTTCTCCTTAAATGATATATTCTAATATTCGTATTATCATCATGATACATTGCATACTGTTTTGCAATGATATATACTGTAATATATTTGATATATTCTAATATTTGTATCATTATCATGATACATTGCATACTGTTTTGCAATGATATATACTGTAATATATTTGATATATTCTAAGATGAACGGAGGTTATAAGATGATTCACATTACCAAGATGGGAGAAAACACAACGCATGACGCTTCCTTTCAGATCAATCGTGAAAACGGATATACTACCTATCTTCTACTCTTGATTCCTACTCCTGCTCAACTTCTTGTTGATAGAAAATGGATACACACAAAAAGAGACTGTGCAGTTCTTTTCAAACCTGGACAGCCTCATCATTATAAGGCAGATGGTCCTCAGTATATCAATGACTGGGCTCATATTGAGATTTCTTCACCTTTTCCATCTGCGCATTTTCCATTTGGTATTCCAATCTCTCTTCATAATGCAAACACCTATTATGATCTATTTCATCTCATATATACCGAGCATTTAGGAGTGTCCACCCAAAGATCCCTGACCTTGCATCATCTTACCCTTGCCCTGATTCACATGCTGATTCAAGAATGCAATACCCAGGAGTTCCCGCCTCTGTACTACGAGCTTGCCGCACTTCGCGAACAAATCTATAAGCAGCCAGGCAGGAACTGGAATATCTCACAAATGGCCGATTATCTTCACATCAGCAATGGATATCTGCATAGTGTCTACCAGCATTTCTTTGGAATTACCTGCATCCATGATCTGATTCAGAGTCGTATGCAGGCAGCCTGTGAATACCTTACCTCCACCGATAAATCCATTGCCGACATTGCCTTCTGCTGTGGATACAAGAATCCCGAACACTTCACTCGGCAGTTCAAAGAGCACATAGGCGTATCCCCAACGCATTATCGGAGGATGGAGTAGCTTCGCATTCTGTGCATCCTGGAGTTTTCCTCTGAAAGCCTTCCCGGAAGGAATTAAACTGTTGCATTAACTGTTGGATTAGCTGTTGGATTTCCAATAAATCGGATTTATGGTTTCAACGTACAACAATACTTAATGAAGCCAATTTCTCCGTGTCACAATATGGGGGGTACATTATGTGTCTATGAAAAAGGTTCACCTAAATAATTTGGTATAGAACTAATTTCTCCGTGTCCACTGTATGGGGTACATTATAGTACATTATATACTTGGACTTTTTGCAAATATTCTTATAAGGTCGATATTTGCAAAAAATAGCGGTTATTAAGCTGGTTTTAAAGAGAAAATTTTGCAACATAGCTCTATTAGCTCATATATGCAAAAAATCTTAGGATTTTTTTGCATATATCATCAAATCAGGAATATTTGCAAAATATCAATTCATATCTGACCCCAAATATGGAGATTTTTTGCATATATCGGGGTTCTAGGAATATATGCAAAATAGCATGTAGTAAGGGACAGGGCCTACCCACTTTGGGGACAGAGGATATCCACATTAGGGACAGGGGCACCTACTTTGGGTACAGCCCCATAAAATAACTCCTAATTTAGAGCCCTTATTTTGCCTTTGACAGCAAACAAACTGTCTCCACATGCGGTGCTTTCTCATGTAGATATTGAAGCAGGCGGAGAATACGTTCTCGAATTTATCTGCATCCAAAGGGGACGTAATAATTTCATGATTTTTTTGCATTTTCAATAGATTAACGGGAAGCTCATCGAATCATTCATTTGCGCAGACCTGCATGGAAGTGGGTACTATGGTGTATATGTAACACTTTATTTTTTCTTATTGAATCTCTTCAATTTTGTCCTCGCTATCTCTTTCAGCATTTCCAAAAATGATTTCTTGAAGTTCTGCTGCAACCTGATTATTTTTTATACGCATCAAATTATCCCATATATCTTCTTTACCCAGTAGATTTACACCACCATGCCAAACAAGTTCATCATCAATAACTGCAAATCGTTCTTCCACCTCTTCTTTCGTCTGTACAGCAATTCCAGATTTTCTCATCATTGCTATCAGATTATATAAAACATCAGCATTTCCATAAATAGCATTGTCTGGTTCTGTAGTAATAACTGTAACCTGCACACCCGCTTCCTGCCTTGATTTCACTAGATACACTAATCTTTCAATTTTATCCTGACGTATTTCTGGACTGGAAATTATAATATTCTTATCTGCCTCAACGATATCCTGTTCAAATTTTTCAGAATAATTACCAGAATCATAAATCGCATTTATCATCTGTTTTGCATGAATTTCTCCGGTCCATAATGTAAATCCGGTTCTTTTATAGGTTCTTAATCGTTTTGCATACATATGATCAAAATACCTTATATGAGAATCTATATAATCATAAACATAGACTGCTTCTTTCCCATTGTAGTCACGATTAAGTCTTCCAATGTACTGTTCTAACCTTCCATCAAAAGAAACAGGTGAAGCAAGCATTAATACATCCAGTCTCGGGAAATCGAACCCTTCTCCAATCTTTTGCCCTGTTGCAATCAGTATCAACGATTCCTCTGTGGTTGCTTCTTTAAGTTTTGATCTAATTTCTGCATTTTGCTTATCAGAATTTCCCCCATAGAGTAAATATACATGATCCGCATAATTTTGTAATCTGTCATATAACAATTTTGCATGTTCCTTATATCTTGTTAAAATCACTGGTGTTCGTCCCAAAGAAACACTGGCTATCACATCATTTACAATCATTTCATTCCGAACATCATTGGTGCTTATGAGGTTATATGCCTTATTGATATCTGACTTACTATCTGATGTCTCAACCACTCTTGTATATCTTGGAACAAAGTAGTGATTAATTCCCTGTTCTTTGGCTCTCTCCAACGCTGTGAATTTATGTCTAAGCGGGCCAAGCATCATATAGATTATTTTATCAAGGTTGTCCCCCCTTTTAGGTGTTGCAGATACCCCATAAACATATTTTGCATTGATTTTTTGTAGTAATTCCATAGATGTAGTAGAAGCAGAATGATGGCACTCATCCATAATTACCATTCCATAGGAATTAAGCATTTGATTAAAATTACCTTTTCCATACATAGAGCCAACCATTGCTACGTCTACAATTCCAGTCAATGTGTTTTTTCCACCATGCAAAATTCCTATCACACTGTCTCTCTTTTTCTTTCTTCCAGTTTTCGTCTCATATTCTGGTGGTTCTTCATCAATCTCTAAGAACTTATTTAATTCCTCCACCCACTGCATAAGTAGATCCTTACTTTGCAACAATATAAGAGTATTGACCTTTCTTTCCGCGATCAAATAACTACAGACGACAGTTTTGCCAAAAGCAGTTGCCGCACTTAATACCCCATCTGAATATGTCAGCATTTTCTCAGCTGCCAAATCCTGTCCGGTTCTCAAGTCCCCATTAAATCTCACTCTTATTGGGCGTCCCTTTTCTCTTTGATCTGATATATCTACCATTATTCCAGCTTTGCTACACTCTTCCATTATTTTTTCGCGCAATCCTCTTGGAACCTGTATATATCCATCAACATCTTTTCCCAAGTATACTGCACTGAAATTGTAATAATTGGAATAGCCTAATCTCTTATTCTTATAAAATTCTGGATTATCAAAGGCTGCCATACTACGAATTTGATTTTGTATATTAGGTAAAAGATTTAATGTATCGATATAAACGCCATTGCTTAATACCATATGAAGTTTACCAACAACGTCTGCCTTCGCAAATTCACAATGTTTTTTCCATGGCTTAGGTCTGTTTGTCATATTTAAATTTACTAAAAGACCATCCTTTTCCAACAGTTCCTGCTGCCATTTCATCATATAGTTTTCAACTTCTTCAAGTGATAGTTTTTCTGTCTTATTCAGCAAAACATCCCACTGGTCTGTATATGCATTCCAGTTTTCATCTACAAATGCACTATTTCCATTCTTTAATGCCTGCCCCTGCAGTGGAAGAGCCACTAAATTTCCGATACGGCTTGCAACGTCCTGGGATGGATACATACGGTCATAGTAATGAAAAGATTTTAAATTAATAGAATTTGAGCCTTTATCTAATAGTAGGAAGCCAAAATTTCTTGCTTTTGATGCTGGAATTGCTCTTTTGAAAAAAATCCATACATGAGCACCTCGTCCAGATCTAGATCTCTCTACAAGCGGTTTTATGCCATTTTGTTCACACATTTTCCGTAAAGCGTCCACCTCATCATGCCATTCATTATCTGTGTTTGCAAAATCTGTCTCTTCTGCTCCCTTTTCATGATTATCAAAATCAAATACAATAAATCGGCATGTTCCATTTGGTAACAGTGGATACACTCCAATCACATCTGTTCCGTCCTCTTTATATCCAAGCAGATGTGCTTTAATCTTTTTCACATCAAGCTTTGTCCATTTTGTATGCTCACATTCATCACAAAGAAGCTTCTCTCCGCGCTGTTTCGGACAAATGTTTTCATTCCATCTGTTATCACACTGTGGAAAGTATCCACCCTTTTTTCCACGTTTGGCATACACATCCTCACGTCCCCAAAACATTGAAAAAAAGCGCTTTGCTCTTTCATCTGATATAAATCCAGCATCCAATATTCGACCACCTTGATCCAGATCATATTCCGGGATTGCATTGATTGTCTCTTCGAATGGATTCTCTATGTCAAAAGGAATATTTGCCTCCATAAGCTTCTCTTTTAGCTGCTTGTTTTCTTCTTGAAGTTCACGCACTATTTTTCGTAATGCTTCTGAATCATATGCCTCAATATTCATAAAATCACACCTCCAATCTACTATCTCATCAACTTTCCCTATTCTTCTCTAATCTGGTTTTTATCGCTGTTTCTACTCCATTCATCCCCGACCTCCCAGGTCCAACAATGACACCTAACTCTTTCATTAAGAATGTACAGTTGTCTTCCGATAATTCAAAAAACTATAAATCCTTTCCAGTGGATTTTGCTTTATCGATCAAATCCTTGATCATTTGTAAATCCTCAATTTGGTTAATTCCAAAACATTTCTTTCCTGCATCTTTCATGGATGCTCCAAGATGATATCCTTTGCTTTCATCAATAATAAGAAACCTGTCATGAAATACAGTTGTATGTTTTACCTCTATGTTTGGATACTGCGCATTAAACACTGTGATATCCTGCTTTGTTAGCTTAGCATTCGGCAAGGTATAAACTTCTACATTCACACCTGCATTTTTCTTTGCAAGTATATTCAGCGTAGTCAGATCCACGTATCCATCAATCAGTGTGATTGATTTCTCCGCTTTCTGAACTAACTCCGCCATTAGACTAAATGCATCATACACTTGTCCATCAAAAAATATCTTTTGATTAGATTCCTCATGTGATGCTATGTAATCAAATACCTCTTCAAATCTTGCATCTGTCTTTTCTTCAAATGCAATCTGGCGTACTTCTATGGAATTCATCTTTTCATAGAGTAATGATGCATTCGCCATGTACCTTCTCATCTCAACAAATGTTTCCATAATCCTTATACTGACATTTATTGCAATATCACTGCGTAAAACAGCCGAAAGCATTGCAATATCTTGTTCTGTAAATACATATGGTAAATATCTTCGACCACCATAATTACCTTTTTCTAAACTTGAGGTCACAAATTGTGACCTCAAGTTTACCAACTCTTCATCGGTCACTATTAACAAAAATATAATCTCAATTATTTGAATTCCCTGAAT
>CAZTGP010000064.1:0-13965 GCA_964613325.1 uncultured Roseburia sp.
TCATTAAAGACTATCAACGATTGAAAAGTGATGATAGTAGCCGCCTTTCATTAAATTGGAATTTAAACCGTGAAATTGCAAAACTGAATTACAGAATTCACACAGATGCAATTAAGGGGAATCTTATTCCGCCGCAGCTGACGCCGTATCAGATATCCGTTACTTACGCCAGTGAAGCAGATGTGCTGAATGTTGCATTATTTGGTATTACCGCAAAAGAATGGCGAGAGCAAAACCCCGGTAAAGCTGGCAATATGCGAGATGATGCTACACTAAACCAGCTACTTGTCTTGTCTAATATGGAAAGCTATAATGCTATTCTAATTGAGCAAGGAAAGCCGCAGGGGGAGCGATTAAAATTGCTAAATGAATTGGCAATCAGACAATTGAAAACCATAGAACAAATCAATACAGATACCATTAAAAAGCTTGAAGAAAAATAGATGAATAGGTCTCATTTATGACGGAAGATGTGTTGCCGCCAAGGAACTGTTAGGTCTTGGCAGCATACTTATTGTCTCCTCAAGGCATGTGGAGACCATATGTCGTCTTACTAAAAAATAGATATGGCTATTTTAATCTCCATTCATGCTAAGATGATTGGTTTGTTGTTAAAGGCAAAATAATGGCTCTGAATTGGGAGATGTTTTATATGTCTGTCCCTAAAAAGGGTAGCCCCTGTCCCTTTTCGCATATTATTTTGCAAATATTCCTGGATAATGATATATGCAAAAAATCTCTATATTTTGGGCCGGATATGAAGTAATATTTTGCAAATAATCCTTGGATGATGATATATGCAAAAAAATCTTAAGATTTTTTGCATATATGACCGAATAGAGCTATGTTGCAAAAAATTCTCTTTAAAACGAGCTTAATAAGCACTATTTTTTGCAAATAACAAGCTTGTAGGAATATTTGCAAAAAGTCCAAGGTTATAATATACATCGATATAAAAATGTACATGATTCTGCATGAACATATATACGATTCCGCTTTAATTTTCTAATTTGGTGATGTATTTATAATAATTGATCTTCTACATCACATTTTCTTGAAATTCAGTACTCTATTTCCCATTATGTTAATTAATTTGTGAGGTATATGAAAAAATCAAATAATCGCATCACAGAAATCAGTGAATTTTGTGATGTGGGGAGCTAATTACCACAAGAGGTATAATTCCTCATACCAAGTCTCCAGATGAGATAACATACAAACAGGAATATCAGTGTCCCAGCGGGGCACAAGGCATAGAGCCAGTTATTTGTTTTCCCAAGCAGGTATTGTAGAGGATAATACTGAAAGAGTGCATAAGGAACCAGGTAGGTACAGAATTTCAATATGCCAGAGCCATAGATATCCAGAGGATATTTTCCGTGTTCTTTGGCACCGTAGGTTAATACATTCATGATGCCACCGTCTTCAATGGAGAAGAAGATGATGCTTGCGCCTAACATAAATAATGCAACGAATACCACAACACCTCCAAGAATCATGGCAATAAGTGTAAGAATTCTAGCTAGATTCCAGGAAAGAGTGCAAGTACGGATTCCGAGAACAAGCGTAATGATGGAACAAATCAGTGGACCAAAGCGACCGATATCAAATCTTGTACCAATCACCTGTAAGATCGGACTTCTTGGACGCAGAAGCATACGATCGAACTCTCCGCGCCTTATGATTCCAGAAAATGCATTGAATCCATTGGCAAAACATTCTGCCAAAGCAAAGGACATCTGCACAATGGCGAAGCAGAGGAGAATATCTCCATAACGGTATCCCTTCATCTGGGTGAAATTGGAGAAGAGAAAGGAGATTGCAATCAAGCCATTGAAGGCTAGAATGAATCGCCCCACTAGCATTAGAAGAAAGGAAAATTTATATTCCATGGCTCCCTGTAGAATTACAGAGACATATTTCAGATAAAGACGAAATGATTTCAGTAGTTTCATAGGTTAACCTCCCTGTACAATGATTCGTTTTTGTGCCAATCTGCAAATGAGAGAGCCAATTGCAGTTAGACAAACAAACCAGAATATTTGCAATCCAATTGCTGTAAGCATTCCTTTCCCAGCCAGGCTGCCACTATAGATTCGGAAAGGGACATTGTTCATAGAGGCAAAAGGCAGGCATTCAATGATCGTGCGGTAGGGCTGCGGTATGAATGGAAGTGGAATGACAGAACCAGATAAGAATTCTACTGCACCCATGAATAGCATACGCCAGCCTTCAGCGGCAATTGTGAAAAAGCAAAGCATGTAGATCAGCATACAGAAAGATACAGTAACGCAGAGACCCAGCAACATGGTAATCACAAAAAGAAGAAATGCACTTGGGCTTGCTGGTGTGGAGATACGAAATGGGGAAGGAATAAGCAGAGCTCCGAGCAGTACCGGCACACAACGAAGTGCAGCCTCAGCCACACGTCCACCAATGGTTCTTGCATACCACATCTTATAGATGGACACAGGCCGGCATAATTCATAAGCGATACCACCGTGTACAATCATACCGAAGAGATCGTTGTCAGAGGACCAGGTGTTAAAGAGCGCAAAGAAGGCTTCTTTTAACCAAATATAGGATACCAAAGCGGAATAATCCATAGGAAGTGCGACCACATTAGAATCTGCAAGAGCCTTGTAAGCAAGACATTCCATAAGACCCCAGACAAACTGGGTTGTCAGTGCAGTAACAGCGGCCATGCGGTATTGAAGACCGGTAAAGAAACGCACTTTGAAAAATGAATAGTATTTTGTCATGGCAGGCCTCCTAAAGAATATCCAAATCGCGATAGAGGTTTGCCACGATTTGATCAAGATTGTCAGAGTCTGTGCCTTTTCTCATATCTTTCAATGTACCATCTAGAAGAACCCTTCCTTTTCCAATTAGGATGACACGCTGTGCGATTGCTTCAATATCCTGCATATCGTGGGTGGTGAGAATGACCGTGGTATGGTGTTCGTGGTTCAGCTTTTGAATAAAATCACGAACCGCAAGCTTAGACACGGCATCTAATCCGATGGTAGGCTCATCCAAGAAGAGAATCTTGGGACTATGTAACAGAGAAGCAGCGATTTCGCACCGCATTCGTTGACCGAGAGATAATTGTCTTGTGGGTGTTTTAAGAAGCTCCGATAGTTGAAGAAGTTCCGTTAGTTCATTCAATGTATTGTTGTAATTAGGGGTTGAAATAGAATAGATTTCTTTTAATAATTCAAAGGATTCGATTACTGGAATGTCCCACCATAGTTGAGAGCGCTGTCCGAAGACAACTCCAATCTGTCGGACATGTTCCATTCGATTCTTGTATGGATTGCGTCCGTCAACCGTACAGGTACCACTGTCAGGGGCTAGGATTCCACTTAAGATTTTAATGGTAGAGCTTTTGCCAGCTCCGTTGGGACCAATGTAGCCTACCATTTCCCCGTCAGGGATGGTAAAACTCACATCGTTCAAGGCATGAATTACCTCATAATTACGGTGAAAGAAAGATTTGCAGGCTTCACCGATACCTGCATTACGTTTTGCAACTTTGTATGACTTACATACGTTTGTCATTGTGATCATTGTTACTTCCTCCTGGTAGTTATATTTTCATATCTTTCCAAGTCGGTCTGCCTATGTTGGATTTGGCCAACATATATCGATGGTTAATATTTGATTGTGTATTTTTTAGTGTATTACTTTTGAATAGTAAGGTCAACAGCGAATACAAGTTGTGTAAAAGGCTGGAAAATGATAAGATAAAAACTGATACTCCTTAAAAGGGTTGGAGATAATAGATAGAAACGTTTGAAATGGGGAAACGCTTGTAATGAATAACTCGAACAATCGGAAAGAAACAAAGTTTGGAAAGTGGTATAGGAAGTGGATTGCAAAGTGGATACCGGAATATGCAGTTCTATCTTTGATTTCCTGCTTCGTATTGAATTCACTGATATATAGTGGAACTCAGTTTGCGCTTAAGAATGTTGCACATAAGGATTTGACCTCCGATTTGGATAGAGCAGTTCCATTTGTGCCACAGTGGATATTGATTTATCTTGGATGCTTTTTATTCTGGGCAATCAACTACATTTTGATTACCAGGGAAGGCAAGGAGAAATGGTTCCGCTTTGCAGCAGCAGATATGATGTCTAGACTCATTTGCGGTGCATTTTTTATTGCACTTCCGACACAGAATATTCGACCAGAAGTGACTGGAACTGATTTCTGTAGTATGCTGGTGCGATTCGTATACTGGATCGATATGCCAGTGAATTTGTTCCCGTCCATTCACTGCCTGGTTAGCTGGTTCTGTTTTGTGGGACTGCGTGGAAGTAAGAAGATACCGAAATGGTATCAGGGATTTTCTTTGTTATTTGCACTCCTGGTATGTGCATCTACACAATTTACCAAGCAGCATTATCTCATTGATATTGCAGCAGGACTCTTAATTGCAGAAGTGTGCTATTTTATCACAACGCATACCAATCTGTATAAAGGATTGCAGAAAGTATTTGAAAAATTACAGTATGTAGTGTTTGGAAAGGAATCGTAGTGGACAAGAAAAAAACATTGTTGAATACGCTATTTCTTGTACTGGTGTTTGGAATTACCATTTATTGCGTATTTCATGGGCAGAATTTAAGTGAATTGGCTTCCTATATTCGAAATGCGGATACTCGTTATTGGATAGTATCAGCCATCTGTGTTGTAATGTTTATCTGCGGGGAGTCAGTGATCATATATTATATGATGAGGACAATTGGTCAAAACCATATTTCTATGTGGCATTGTGTATTGTATTCATTTGTGGGTTTCTTCTTCAGCTGTGTCACGCCGGGGGCCACAGGTGGACAGCCGATGCAGCTTTACTATATGAATAAGGATAAAGTTCCTCTTTCTGTGGGAACCTTAGTACTTATGATTGTTACAATCACATATAAATTAGTATTGGTAGTAATTGGTGGAGTAGTATTTATATTCCGCCCAGCTGAAGTGATGAAATATTTACAACCAGTTCTTGGTTGGTGCTATTTGGGATTTGCACTCAATATTTTTGCAGTGGTATCCATGTTTATTTTGGTATTTCATCCAACTCTTGCGACAAATATTGTGAATCTATTGATTAAACTATTAGATAAGGTTCATCTTCTTCGTCACAAGGAGAAGATACAGAAGAAAGCAGATGCGGCAATGACACAATACCGTGATGTGGCAGTCTACTTTCAAACACATAAGACAGTGGTATGGAATGTATTTCTGTTAACATGTCTTCAAAGAGGCTTTATGTTCTATGTAACATATTTGACATATCGATCTTTCGGATTTGCAGGAATTGGGATGCCTGTAATTGTCACATTGTCGGGAATGATATCGGTTGCTGTGGATATGCTGCCGCTTCCTGGCGGCATGGGAGTTACCGAAAAGCTGTTTATGGTAATGTTCAAGCCAATTTTTGAGAATATGACACTTGCTGTTATGGTAGTGAGCAGGGGATTGAGCTACTATACAGAATTGCTAATAAGTGCTATATTTACTATAGTTGCACATTTGTGTATTGGAAGGGGAGTAAAGGAATGATAGGATTTTATGATTATACGGTAGTGCTGACTTATATTAGTCTGGCATGCTCTGTATTTGGGATTACAGAGGCAATACAAGGAAATTATGTAGTAGCGGTGGTGTGTCTTGCTTTATCCGGGCTGTTTGATATGTTTGATGGGAAAATTGCCCGCACGAAGAAGAACCGTACAGATGATGAGAGATTGTTTGGGGTACAGATTGATTCATTATGTGATGTGGTATGTTTTGGGGTATTTCCAGCAGTGATTTTCTATACCGTAGCACCGAAAGGAATCGTTACAACACTTGTTCTTGTCTATTACTGCATCTGTTCTGTGATTCGTCTGGCATATTTCAATGTGTTAGAGACCAATCGCCAGAAAACGGAAGGCGGAGCAAATAAATATTATTTTGGTTTGCCAATCACATCCATTTCAATTATTCTGCCAATTATGTCAATTTTAAAACCTTTTTTGGCATATGATGCGTTTCTAGTGGTTCTGTCTGCAACTATTGCGGCAACAGGAACTCTGTTTATTGTGAACTTTCAGATTAAGAAACCTTCTAATCGAAAGCTTGCAGCATTAGTATCGTTGACGGCATGTGTGTTACTTGCATTTTTGGTATGTACACATATTCAGTTGAAACAGAGTCCATATGCAGAGAAGAATACAATTATTGAAACATTTAAACATGGAGTACAGAGGTAATGAATGTGCAGGAAAAGGCAATAAAGTTTTTATACCGTACGTTTTTGGGACGAATATTACTGCGAATACTAATTCGGCCCTGGGTGTCGAATCTGGCAGGCAGCTTTTTGGATAAGCCGGTATCAACGATTTTGATTCCTGGTTTTATAGAGCGAAATCATATTGATATGAGTCAGTATGAGGAACAGAAATATCGTTCCTATAATGATTTTTTCACCAGAAAAGTAAAAAAGGAATGCCGTCCAATTAATCAGGACAAGGATTTATTGATTGCACCATGTGATGCCAAGCTATCGGTTTATCAAATATGGGAAGGGGAGCGCTTCCAAATCAAGGGAACGGAATATACCCTTGAGCAGCTGTTCCATAGTAAAAGTCTTGCCAAACGATACCGAGAAGGAACCTTGCTGCTATTTCGTTTAACAGTGGATGATTACCATAGATATTGTTACATAGATGATGGCTGCAAATCTGGCAATTATCGAATTCCTGGTGTTTTTCATACTGTAAATCCAATGGCAGGTGAACAATATCCGATTTATAAAGAGAATACCAGAGAGTTTTCACTCTTAAAAAGCAAGAACTTTGGTAATGTACTGACGATGGAAGTCGGAGCAATGCTCGTGGGACGAATCGTGAATAATGATGAGGCCGCTGAGGTTACAAGAGGTCAGGAAAAAGGGCGTTTTGAATTTGGCGGTTCCACAATTATTGTTTGTTTAGAACATGGAGCAGCCTCCATTATGCCAGAGATACGAAGAAATTCCATCAATGGTATTGAGACAGTGGTGAAAATGGGGCAGCCAATCGGACACAAGTGTAAGTAGAATAAGTTAATGAAGAAAGAGCTTAATTGTTTATGATTCTTAAGAATTAAATCATAAATTGTTAAGCTTTTTTTGATATAGTAAGAGGCATAAATTAATAAAGCTGTTGTATGATAGAGCAGTTAGTGAAGGAAAAATGAAACGTAACAAAAGGACAGGGATATATCATGGAACCAAAAATAAAACGAAGAATGAGAATCATGAAAAGAACGGTTGCCTTTTCAATTATTCTAATAGTGCTGCTTGCTGGAATTTCAAGAGGATTTAATCAGATCTATTTAAAACATAATAAAGTGGGGATTGGAAGAGACCAAAGCTTAATTGGAATTCAAAGCGAGAAGGAGAACAGCATTGATGTTCTGGTGCTTGGGGATAGTGAAAGCTATACCACAGTGTCACCGATGGTATTGTGGAAAGAATGTGGTACTACCAGCTATGTATGTGGACAATCTGGTCAGCAGATTACAGAGACTTATTTTGCGTTGAAACAGGCGCTCCAGACACAGAAACCAAAGGTACTTCTGCTGGAAACAAATGTCTTGTTCCGTAATCAAGGGAAAATTGAGCGCTATTTAAATGTATTAGATCAGATTGGAATGTATTACTTCTCCATTTTCCGTTATCACAATCTTTGGAAGCAGTGCCTGGATCATAAGGGAAGCGAGGACCCAATGTATTATAAAGGATTTTCCATCCGTGAAAATGTAAAGTCTTACACCGGTGGCTCCTATATGAAGCACGAAAAATCCAAGGCTGAGATATCAAAATTTGTGAAATGTTATGTGGAACAGATTCAGGAACTCTGTAAGGAGAACGATATTCAACTTGTGATGATGTACAGTGGACCATCACCAGTAAACTATAATTATAAGAAGCACAATGCATTGGAAGCGTATACCAAGGAGATTGGAGTACCATATCTGGACTTTAACATGATGACTGAGGAGGTGCCGATTGATTGGAAAACGGATAGTGCGGATAAAGGTGATCATCTGAATATTGCTGGAGCACATAAGGTATCTGATTACATGGCAAAATATCTTAAGTCCAATTTTGAACTTCCAAATCATAAAGAGGATGAGGAATATCAAGAATGGAATGATTTAGAGGAGCAGTATAATCATAAAGCAGGCAGCATACTTTCTAAGATTAGAGAATAGCAAAATTACTACCTTTTTTGCCAAAAGTAGTATAGAAATCCAGTCTTGGCCAAGCCTATAATCATAGTAGAACAGAAGTGTTCATACATGAGATTGCTTGGAAAGGACGGGGAGTATATGAGCAAATTAAATCGTTCCGCATTTATGGGATTTATCTGCTGCTTTTTGATGATCATAGTTGGAATATCTACCAATGGAGGAATAGGAACTATTGGGAATTTTCTGCACTTGCCGTCTGCAATTATTACCTTTGGCGGTACGCTGTTTGCAGGGATGATTACCTCGGATTCCTTTAAAGATTATGTGGAGGGGTTAAAATCATTCAGTAAGGCATTTGAGAGACAGGATGATAATCTGGACGAAATATCAACGACAATCTTTGACCTGTCGAAACTGGCTCGCCAGGAAGGTTTACTGGCATTAGAAGAAAGAGCGGATCATTTGACGAATGAATTTTTACAGAAAGGGATTCGTCTTATGGTAGATGGAACGGATCCAGACCTGTTAAAAGATATTCTGGATACAGAAATGCTTCATGAGGAAGAGGAAGCCAAGAAACGAATTCACTTCTGGGAAGATTTAGGAGCGTATGCCCCGGCATGGGGAATGATTGGAACTCTGCTTGGTCTTATCAATATGATGAAAACCATGTCAACCGATAGTTCTTCTATCGGTTCAGGGATGTCGCTGGCATTGGTTACGACACTGTATGGCTCCATTATGGCGAACTGGATCTGTATTCCGATAGCGCGTAAATTAACAAAAAATAGTGACCAGTCATTGCTAATCAAAGAGTTGATTGCAGAAGGAGTTCTGTCCATTCAGGCAGGAGACAACCCACAGATTGTCAAAGAGAAGATTCGAACCTATCGCGCGGATTGGGAAGAGAAAAAAGAAGCTGCATAAGCAAACTAAATATAGGAGAGAGAAGCTTTAACAAAGGATTTGAATTCTTTACGTCCTGTCAGATCCAATTTTTCGTAAATATGAGAGGCATGCTTTTTAACAGTTGTCTCTGAAATATAGAGTTCCTCAGCAATCTGGATGTTGGAATAGCCACGGTAAATAAGCCAGGCTACTTCAATTTCCCGGTTGCTGAGGTTTTTTTGGCGCAAAAAGTCGTACACATGAACACGAATTTCTTCCAGAGAGGCGTATGAATGCGCGTCATGTGATGTAGAAGAAGGTTTGGGTACAGACTCTGTTTCAAAAGCAGATAAGCTAGGATTTATCTGTGTTGGAATAGATGAAAGTGTATCATCCTTATTAGAAACGGAATCAGTAGAGTCGTTATGCATTTTCTTATGATATAGAGCGAAAATAAGTATGGTTGGAATGGTCAATGCAAGTGCAGATAGATTGGCAATAATACGAGGGAAGGTGCCATCAATCATAAGCAGTTGAAGTGCAAGAAGTCCACAGAGAATCCCACCATACACAATCACTCCAAGAATCGTGTAGAAGTGCTTTTTCAAGATTCATCTTCCTCCATATAATCGATGATACATTTCTTGGTTTGTACATAAAGTGGCATAATGATAATCTCAAACATTGCAGTATAGAAAGCACTTAAGCATACGACAGCAAGGCAAGGTCCAATAACCGAAGGATCATCTAATCGCCTAAGAGTCATGATGACACCCATGAATGCCACAAGAATTCCAGAGTAAGCAAGTTGTTTCTGTAAGAGTGTAACGGCTTCTAAGGAACGTTTCAATTCGCTGAGTGTGTAGCTTGGCTCGGGGCTACCGAGATGGAAGGTTCTAAGAAAATCTTTCCATAATCCACAGATAAACAGATTGGGAAGAGCGAGAATTGCGATCAATAGTAGGGTTGGAATATCAATCAGATTCGCAAAGGTTTCGAATCCAGTTATGCCAGCACAAAATAACGTGCCAAGGGCGATACCAATTGCTACAAATAAGATCGATATTAATAAATTTTTTATCATGATATGTTTTGTGTTTTTCATAGCTTTCCTCCGTAGTAGCATTCATGCTTTACATATGTATGGAACATTTATTTTGTTATTCTTACTATTAACAGTACCATGAAAAAAGTAGAAATTCCATACTACTTTTGATGTAAAAAGTAGTAATTTGTCAAGAATAAAATGCGTTATATACAAATGGACGCAACTGTATACGAAAAAGATTACAACTGTCTTGTCAGATGTAAAAATGAGTGTTATAATATGCCGCATATGTGATACGAAAAGAACAATTCACTTATCCGAAATGAGAACAGGAGGATTCACATGCCAGTATTAGATGCGATAGCACAGTTGAAAAAAGAGAAGAAGGCAATTATTCTTGCACATTATTACGTGGAAGATCAGGTGCAGGAAATTGCAGATTACATAGGAGATTCATTCTATCTCAGCAAGGTGGCAACAGAGACAGATGCAGAGCAGATTATCTTCGCAGGAGTATCCTTCATGGCGGAAAGTGCCAAGATATTAAATCCGGAAAAACGGGTATTTATGCCAGATGCCAGAGCAGATTGTGCCATGGCTCATATGGTAGATGTGGCCAGAATTGAGAAAATGCGAAGCGAGGTGGAAGATCTTGCAGTGGTATGCTACATCAATTCTACAGCAGAAATCAAGACTTACTCGGATGTCTGCGTTACTTCTGCCAACGCTGTTAAGATTGTACGAGAACTGCCGATCAAAAATATTTTCTTTATTCCAGATGGGAATCTTGGAAGATATGTGGCAGAGCAGGTTCCAGAGAAACATGTGATATTAAATGATGGTTATTGCCCAGTTCATCATGCAATGACAGGAGATATGATTAAAAAGGCAAAAGCAGCGCATCCAGAAGCGGAGTTTGTGGTTCATCCAGAATGCCGGCAGGAAGTAGTAGAGCAGGCTTCTTACGCGGGAAGTACCTCAGGTATTATCAAATATGTTTCTTCAAGTGATAAAAAGGAATTTATTGTAGGAACCGAAGTAGGCGTTTTCTACCAACTCAAGAAGGAGAATCCAGATAAAGTATTCTATCCAGTAATGGAGCCACAGGTTTGTGAAGACATGAAGCTTGTAACTCCTGAGAAAATACTTGATGTTCTTCAGAATGAGACCAATGAAGTATTTATGGATGATGAGCGCAGAGAAAAGGCATTGATACCATTAAAGCGTATGTTAGAGCTGGCAAAATAGGAAGAAGGTTAAGAATCAAATGAATACAGATGTATTAATCATTGGAAGTGGCTGTTCTGGTCTATACTGTGCATTGCAGCTGTCAAAGGAGCGCACGATTACAATCATTACAAAGGAAGATTTAGAAAGCAGTGATTCATTTCTCGCCCAGGGGGGGATCTGTATGCTTCGTAATGACGCGGATTATGAGGATTATTTTGAGGATACCCTGCGCGCAGGTCATTATGAGAATGATAAGCGTTCTGTAGATATCATGATTCGTTCCTCACAGGATGTGATAAAGGATCTGCTTGGGTATGGTGTGGATTTTCAACGAGATAAGAAAGGTGCGCTTGCTTTTACCAAGGAGGGAGCACATTCTGAGAAGAGAATTCTGTTCCATGAAGACATTACAGGGAAAGAGATAACCAGTAAGCTGTTAACACAGGTTAAGGCTCGCTCGAATATTACGCTGGTGGAATATACCACTATGGTAGACATCTTAGAGAAAGAGAATCATTGTTATGGTGCGGTAGTTCGTAAGAAGGATTCCCATGAGATAGAGACTATTTTTGCTGATTATACAATCTTTGCAACAGGCGGAGTGGGCGGTTTATACAGACATTCCACGAATTTCCGCCATCTGACAGGGGACGCGCTGGCAGTAGCGATTCGTCATAAGGTGGAGCTTAAAAATGTCAATTATGTTCAGATTCACCCAACTACCTTCTATACCGAAAATAAAGAGGATCGAAGCTTCCTAATCTCTGAATCAGTACGTGGAGAAGGAGCAAAGCTGTTAGATAAGAATGGCAAACGATTTGTAAATGAACTGCTTCCAAGAGATGTGGTAACAGAGGCTATACACAAACAGATGGAGAAAGACCACACAGATCATGTATGGGAGGATCTTCGAACAATTCCGGTGGAAGAGCTTAAAATGCATTTTCCAAATATTATGAAGTACTGCAAAGAGAAAGGCTATGATGTGACCAAGGAATGTATTCCGGTTGTTCCTGCTCAGCACTATTTCATGGGAGGAATCAAGGTGAATTATTCCAGCAAGACTTCTATGAAGCATCTGTATGCAGTTGGTGAGACTGCATGTAACGGAGTGCATGGTAAGAACCGGCTGGCAAGCAATTCGCTTCTTGAGAGCCTTGTATTTGCAAAGCGTGCAGCAACGGACATGACAATTCGCTATCATCACACCGTGGTTCCAGAAGCAATACAGGAACAGGCTAGTGCAATCAATAAGCCAGGAAGCTTATACAAAGACGAAGAAGCATTAGAGAAAATGTATAAAAATCTGGTGTTTGAAGCAATGAAACAGGCAGATGAAGCAGCAGAAGCAAGAGCAGTATCCATCTCGGCATAGAAACTGTAGAATAGATTAGTTAATTGCGAAACTCACAATTCTTCAATTGACTATGTACTATGAATACAAAGAAACATAGGTACTCTGGCGAAGCCGGTTCTTAGCGACCGTATTTTGGTCGCTTAGTACCGTTGCATGAGCCAACGTAGCGAAAGCGTGCCTATGTTTGCTTGTATTCGTAGTACATAGTCATTGTGAATGTAAAACGTTTCGCAATTAACTAGAGTATTAGATCAGAATGAGGAGAAAAAATATGTACGATCAGGCAACATTGAAATTAAATGTGGACCCACTTATTTTAGGAGCATTGAGAGAAGACATCACCCGTGAAGACGTATCCACCAACAGCGTAATGCCAGAACCGAAAGAAGGTGTGGTAGAGCTTATCTGCAAGCAGGACGGAATTATCTGTGGACTTCAGGTGTTCGAACGGGTTTTTACATTGCTAGACGAGAAAACCAGAGTAGAGTGTTATGTAAAAGACGGCGATCCGGTGAAAAATGGACAGCTTATGGCAAAAATATACGGTGATATTCGTATTCTACTTAGTGGAGAGCGCACAGCTTTGAATTATCTTCAGAGAATGAGTGGAGTAGCCACTTATACACATACCGTAGCATCTCTGTTGGATGGCACCAGGACAAGACTTCTTGATACCAGAAAGACAACACCAAACAATCGTATATTTGAAAAATATGCAGTTCGAATTGGCGGAGGGTTTAATCATCGTTATAATCTCTCTGATGGAGTAATGCTCAAGGATAATCACATCGGAGCAGCAGGCGGCGTGAAAGAAGCAATCCAGATGGCGAAATCTTATGCATCCTTTGTTCGCAAGGTTGAGGTTGAGGTTGAGAATCTGGATATGGTAAAAGAAGCAGTAGAAGCAGGTGCAGATATTATCATGCTCGATAACATGAGCCATGAAGATATGAAGACAGCAATGGGAATAATTGCAGGCAAAGCGGAAGTGGAAGTATCTGGTAATGTTACCAAAGAAAACATAGCAAGGCTTACAGATCTTGGAGTAGACTATATCTCCAGTGGAGCATTGACGCATTCGGCACCAATTCTTGATATCTCATTAAAGAATCTTCATGCAATCTAAACGTACTTCTACTAGAAGCGAACTTCTTCGTAAGGTTGGTTCATTTATAACTAAATCATATGAATTCACTTGGTTATTAAGAATAAATAA
>CAZTGP010000065.1:0-13878 GCA_964613325.1 uncultured Roseburia sp.
CGCATATCGAAACAGTAGTGGAATTAGATCGAACAAAGTCATAGTATATATACCAAACCGGAGGTAGTCCTATGAAGAGATTTCTATCAGTTCTTTTATGTATTGTGATTCTTATTTCTATGAGTGGATGTGGAGATAAGAAAGAGGAAGAGACTTACAAACCAATCCAAGGACTTAATGCAGATGAGCAGATTTCATTGAAAATTGCTACAGCCTTTGAGACGGATAAGGCATTGGATTTGGTCATTAATAAATTTACTGAGAAATATCCGAATGTACACATACAGCTGGAGTATGTGGAGGACTATGACAATAATGCCCTCGAAATGATGAAAAATGATACGGTAGATATTATTTTCCAACGTGACGTGATATATAAAGATACCTCTGCGGAAGAAAATACAGAGACAGAAGAAGAACCGTGGACTACAGAGGATTTCTTTTATGATTTTAAACAGGACAAAGAGATTGATTTATCAAATACGACATCGAAGCTAATGGGGAATTATACACATACACGTAAAGATGCCAGTGGTGAGGAAATAACATATCAGTATGCAATTCCGATTGGCGGTGAAGTGCGTGGACTCTATGTGAATAAGACATTTTTAAAAAGTCTTGGACTAGAGGTGCCTAACAATTGGAATGAATTCTTGGACTGCTGCGAGAAGGTAAAAAATGCTGGATATGTCCCAATTCAGGGAAATGCAGGTACTGCTGCAATGGCCATTATGCTGGCACATTCAGTAAACGATGTGGTGCATGATGAGGATTCACTTGAGAAAATGCGCAGTGCATCCAATGGGGTAAGCGAGCTGTTTGAAGACTCAATCTCCGATATGTACTATTTAGCAACCAATCGCTATTATGATTATAAATATGTGGAAGAAGAGCTGGGAATGTTCAAAGGGGCACAGGATATCGCACAGGCGAGAGATTTCCTGGGATTAGTACGCAACGATGCAACTTACGAGTATACCGCACCGGAGAATAATTATGGTACCGTAGCATTTTTTCCATATTTGAGTTATGTGGGATCAATGATTGATGATTTGATCGATGAATATAAGCTAGATACAGAAGTTGAGTTTATTGCGACTCCTACTTCAACAGATGGAAATAATCCAGTGTATTTGACTCCATATTATGGAATCTGTGCAAATAAGAATAGTGAAAACCTGGATTGGATTCGCGAATTCGTGAATTTCTTTTTTCAGACAGATATGAATAAATTGTACGCAGAGAATGCAGGAATTATTCCAAATACAGAAGATGCAATTTCTTACATGGCAGATAAGTATGGCGTGGATGAGGAGACAGATTGCGCATCCTGCGGAGATATCTATTTTTCTAATGAATATAATGGATATACCCCTTTGGCAAAGGTGCTGGTGGATGTTTCCAAATGTGGTGCACAGAAATATATGGTTCCGTTGAACAAAGATGAGAATGGCAATATACAGTATCTGACAGATGAGAACGGCAAAGAATATGTAATGACGGAAGGCGATAAGAAAGTATACAAGGAATTTATTGGAGAAGAAGATTCCAATAAGCCAGGATATGCTTTTTGCAACAAAGAGTACTACATGGATGAATTGGAAACAGCATTTGTAAAGTACAGGGAGTAAGTTCATGAAAAAAAAGCGTGCACGGAAGCAGGCGATGGTAATAACAGCAATATTGTTAAATGTTGCTGCGATTTATCTGGTGATTACATCGGTTGCTTCCTCCATTAGTCAATTTCATAATTCTTCCTTTACGCAGAACGTTGAGAATATTAAGACACTTACAGATTCTTCTGCCAATAAGGTGTCTCTTGTGGTGGATCATTATACCCAGGACGTGAAATTCGCTGCAGCGTATATGGACAAGCTCCAGAGGAAAGGTATAGATATTGATAATATCAATGTATTCTTCCAAGACTATTTTGGAGAGGGAAGATACGATTGGCAGCTGATAGATAATGTTGCAACAGATAAAGAGAGCTCGTTTAAGGAAAGCTTTTGTGGGAAGAAACTGGCAGAAACGAATTTGGAGACAGTCTCCTATAATGTGAACCATTATCCAGAGCATGCGAGTGTATTTAGCAGAGCATCAGAAGATACACTGACTCAAATCAGATACATCAATGAATATACAGATGTTTCCACACTTCAGAAATCATTTGCCATCTGCTGCTATGTAAGAGTATTAGCTTATGACGAAGAGCAACAGCGTGATGTTGGCAGTTATAAAACACTGGTATTAGTGGTAAAGAGCGAAGATGTGAATCAAGTTATTGCGAATAATAATACCATTAACAACTTGGATTTCTTTGATTATGCTAATGTAATTATTGATAAAAATGGAAACTATGTTTTTTCGAATGATTCTTTTCAGGGCAAGAACTTCCTGCGCTATATTGAGGACTACGATAGTACACTTACGAAGGAAAGAAAGGAAGAGCTTCTTGATGACTTAAAAGGCGACAAGGATAAAGAACCTATCTATTATAAGAATAGCAAGGGGCAAGACTGTATTTATTCCGTGTCCCCAATTCAGAATACAGAGTGGTACATATTGAGTTCAGTTCCAATCGAATCCTTTCATAATGTAGATCACTATAGTGAGAATTACATTCGATTCTTTTTATCTTTCGTGCTTTTGTTTGTGATTAATTTTACATTTATTTTGGGAATTAATCGTCAACTGAGACGTAAGACAAAGGAAGCAGAGGATGCCAACATTGCCAAATCAAAGTTCCTATCCTCTATGTCTCATGATATCCGCACACCAATGAATGCAATTATCGGAATGACAATGATTGCGGAAGATAGCTTGAAGAAAGAGGAACTGGATAGATTTACACTGGAGGAGTGCATAAGGACCATTGAACTTTCCGGAAAACATCTGGTTACACTGGTAAATGATATTCTCGATATTTCCAAAATTGAGAGTGGAAAGGTAATTTTGTCAGAGACAGATTTCTCTATTGAGGAAACGATAAAGCATATGCTTGAAATTCTTCAGCCACAGATTCATGATAAGAATTTGATTTTTGAATCTCATTTTGAGAACCTTACACCTCAATTTGTACATGCGGATGAACTTCGCTTGAATCAGATATTTATCAATATACTCACCAATGCAATCAAATATACGAATCCAGGTGGAACTGTTAAAATGGAACTGCTCCAGGAGACCATACCAGAGCGTGCAGATGCGGCAAAATTCATTTACCGAATATCGGATAATGGAATTGGAATGAGTGAAGAGTTTCAAAAGACAATATTTGAACAGTTCACAAGAGCGGTGGATACACGAATAAATCGCGTACAGGGAACCGGATTGGGATTGTCCATTGTTAAACAGCTTGTGGACCTAATGGGAGGAACCATATCTGTACAATCCAAGTTGGATGTTGGCTCTGTTTTTACAGTTGAACTCATTCTGCCATTAGTGGAACAGCAAGGAGTGGAGAATACCGATGAAAGAATAGAAGAGCAAACACATTTTGATCTGCAAGTATTAGTGGCAGAGGATAATCAGGTGAATTGGAAAGTAATCGAGACCATATTGAAACAGCGGTTTGAAGTGAGCTCTGAGCGAGCAGAAAACGGACAGCGTGCAGTGGAAATGGTGTTAGAACGAGAAACACCATATGATCTCATTTTAATGGATATACAAATGCCAATTATGGATGGTTATGAAGCTGCGAAAGCAATTCGAAAACTTTCAGATACCAAGAAAGCATCCATTCCAATCTATGCAATGACAGCGGATATCTTTGCAGAAGATGTGAACAGATGCATAGAGAACGGAATGAATGGGCACCTTGCTAAGCCTATAGAAATGGATAAACTATTAGCAATCCTAAGACAAATTCAGTATGGAGAATAAAAAGCAGACGAATTTGGAGCATAAAAACATAAGTTTTATCATTGTCAAAAAAATAACAGAGTGATATAGTTAATGCCGGATAGTATTCTGAAAAGAAACTATACCGGCATATTCGATTTTCATGAATACGTAAGAAGAAATTGAAGTCATACGTGTTCCAGACGCAAGTCTGAGGGAAGCCCACCGAAGGGTAAAACATACATGCAGCCTATATCCAGATGATGGAATGGGACTCATTATCTGCTGCCTCCATAGAATAAGGGGGTGGTTAATTATGATGCGAATTGGTTTTATCGGAGCCGGCAAAGTAGGATATACTCTTGGGAGATATTTTACAGAGCAAGGCTCTTATTTATTTGTAACCGGTTATTGCAGTCATACGATGCGGCACGCAGAAGAAGCGGCCGAATTCACAGGATCAAAGTCATACAGTCAGATAGAACAACTGGTGGCAGATAGTGATGTTGTGTTTTTCACGGTACCAGATGAAGCAATTGCGAAAGTCTGGGAACAGGTAAAGAATTTTCCGATACAAGGGAAAATCATATGTCATTGCAGCGGGGCTTTATCCTCAGCTGTCTTTTCAGAAATGGGCCAAATGGGAGCATCTGGCTATTCTATCCATCCGTTCTTTGCAGTATCAGATCGATACAATTCCTACAAAGAACTTTCCAAAGCAGTATTTACAATCGAGGGAACAAGTGACCGTCTGGAAGAAATGACAGGCTTGTTAAGAACATGTGGGCTTATGGTTCAACAGATACAGCCAGAGGGAAAAGTGCGCTATCATGCAGCAGCCTCCATAGCCTCAAATCTGGTAGTTGGTGTAACCCAGCTGGCAGAAGAGCTGTTAGCAGCCTGTGGATTTTCACAGGAAAATGCATTGCACGCGCTCAGACCACTCATGGAAGGGAATCTGAGTAAAATCATGGAGGCTGGCACAGCGGAAGCACTGACAGGACCCTTGGAACGAGCAGATTGTGGTACGGTACAGAAGCATTTGCAGGCACTAGAAGGGGATGATAGAGAAATCTATCGTTTACTGTCTAGAAAGATTCTCGGAGTAGCAAAGAGAAAGAACCCAAGTCGGGATTATATGGAAATGGAGAGAATTCTACAATGAAAAACACAGTGGTAACTTTACAGAAACAAAAAGAAGAAGGAAATAAAATTACAATGTTAACCGCCTATGATTATTCCATGGCAAAGCTCATCGATCAGGCGGGAATTGAAATGATTCTTGTTGGGGATTCACTTGGAATGGTGATGCTTGGTTATGATGATACATTGCCAGTAACCATGGAAGATATGATTCATCACACTAAGGCAGTAACCCGTGGAACAACAGATACCTTTGTTGTTGCAGATATGCCATTCATGTCTTATCAGGTGAACGTAGAAGAGGCAGTTCGAAACGCAGGAAGACTAATCAAGGAAGGTCATGCCCAGGCAGTAAAATTGGAAGGCGGAGCTACTGTATGTGAACAAATCAAAGCAATTGTTCAGGCATCTATTCCAGTAGTCGCCCATATCGGACTTACCCCACAATCGGTAAATGCATTTGGAGGATTTAAGGTACAAGGCAAATCTGAAGAGGCAGCTCGCCAGTTAATTGAAGATGCGAAAGCAGTGGAAGCAGCGGGAGCATTTATGGTGGTATTAGAAGGAATCCCAGCAAAGCTTGCGGCCATCATTACCAAAGAACTTCACATCCCAACTATCGGAATCGGAGCAGGTGCAGAGTGTGATGGACAGGTGCTGGTATATCAGGACATGTTAGCCATGTTCTCAGATTTTAAACCAAAATTCGTGAAACATTTCGCAAATGTAGGAGGCGTAATGAAGGGCGCTTTCCAGGATTATTCCAAAGAAGTGAAAGCAGGAACCTTCCCAGCGGAGGAACACACCTACAAAATCGCAGATGACGTCATCGAGAAACTATACTAATCCATAGAGCTAAATATATGATAGAAGGAGCAAAGATTATGATAAAGGCATATACAATCGAGGAAGTAAGAAACACCGTCAAAGAGTGGAAGAAACAGGGGCTGTCCGTAGGACTTGTCCCAACTATGGGATACCTGCATGAGGGACATGGAAGTCTCATCGAGCGTGCAGCAAAAGAGAATGACCGCGTCGTAGTCAGTGTATTTGTAAATCCAATCCAGTTTGGACCAACGGAAGACTTAGAGACTTATCCAAGAGACTTTGAAGCAGACTGTGTATTATGTGAGGAAAAGGGTGCAGACTTAGTATTTCATCCAGAAGCAAGTGAAATGTATTTTGATGATTTCTGTACTTATGTGGATATGCATACACTGTCAGAAGTTCTGTGTGGAAAAACACGCCCAATTCATTTTCGGGGCGTATGTACCGTGGTATCCAAGCTGTTCCATATAGCAGCACCAGACCGCGCATATTTTGGACAGAAGGATGCCCAGCAGCTTGCAGTCATCAAACGTATGGTGCGTGACCTGAACTTTGACATAGAGATTATTGGATGTCCGATTATTCGTGAAGAAGATGGACTTGCCAAGAGCTCCCGCAACACCTATTTGAACCCAGAGGAGAGAAAGGCAGCAGTGATTCTCAGCAAATCCATTTTCGCGGGAAAGAAACTGGTAGAGCAGGGAGAGACAAGCACCGCCAATGTGAAAAACACTATGCTTGAGATTCTTCACAGTGAGCCACTTGCTGAGGTGGAATACGTGGAGATGGTTGATTTCGGTTCATTACAGGATATTGAAGTGGTGAAGAAACCAGTGCTTTGCGCAATAGCGGTTCGTATTGGCAAGACACGTTTGATTGATAATTTTATTGTGGAATAGGAAGAGTGAGTACATGAATGTAACAATGTTAAAAGGGAAAATACATAGAGCAACTGTCATCCAGGCAGAACTGGATTATGTAGGAAGCATCACTGTAGATCCAGAGCTTCTTGAGGCAGCAGGAATTCTGGAATATGAGAAGGTTCAAATCGTTGATGTGGAGAATGGAAATCGATTTGAGACATATACCATTGAAGGAACGCGTGGTTCCGGCATGATCTGCCTGAATGGCGCGGCAGCACGCCAGGTGCAGACAGGTGATCATGTAATCATCATGTGTTATTGTGAAATGAGTGAAGAGGAAGCCAAAACCCATAAACCAAATGTGGTTTTTGTGGGAGAAAAGAATGAAATTTTGCGCTGCACCAATTACGAAAAGCATGGGCGTCTTGCAGAGGACATGGTTCAGGCTCCATAGTATTTAAAAAAAATGGTAAATGTAAGAATAATCCTAGAAGAAATTCCCATACTAACAATGTTTGAGATCATTATTTAGTATGGAGGAATGAAAAATGGTATTATCACAGCAGGAAAAAACAACAATTCAGGACCTTCAGACTCAGGAGCAGAGCTGCATTACCAAGTATGGAAAATATGCAACCCAGGCAAAGGATCCAGAGCTGAAGAATTTATTTGAAACATTGCAGCAGAAAGAGCAGGAGCATTACGATTCCTTAGATCAGGTATTGTCAGGAACCGTTCCATCGGTTGATGTAAATGACTCTGATGGAAGAGATTATGAGCCAAAGGCATGCTATGACTCTATGACCAATCCACAGGACAAAAAAGATGATTGTTTCCTTGCAACAGACTGCATTGGAACAGAAAAACTGGTATCTGGAACTTATAATTCAGATGTATTCAACTTTGGGGATTCCGATGTGAGAAAACTCCTGGCGGATATTCAGGTTGAAGAGCAGAACCACGCAGAAATGTTATATAAATACAAACAAGCAAACGGTATGTCATAAGGAATTCAAGGTCAGAAGAGAAGACCATCGTGGTAACTGGGTATTCAGTACTACGATGGTCTTCTCTATATCAGGGAATGTATGATATAATAATACTATATGTCTGGTGCAGCACATGATATTACATAAATGGAGGAGCTTATGAAAATGACAAATAGAAAGAGGAAGAGAAGAATTCGAAGTAAGGTGGATTCTCTACAAGCACAAATGAAGCAGAAGCATAATGGCACTTGGAAATTATACAGTGTACTTCGTGCTTTGGTGATTGTGTTTTCAATTCTGGCAATCATAGAGCGAAGATATGAGTATTTCCTGATTTGTATGCTGTCCTTGGTACTTTTTCTGGTACCAAGCTTCTTAGAGAAAAAGCTGAAGATAGAATTTCCATCCACTTTGGAGAAAATTATTTTACTATTTATCTATGCAGCAGAGATCCTTGGCGAGATGCAGGCGTTCTATGTGAAGTTCCCCTGGTGGGATACCATGCTCCATACATTAAATGGATTTCTGTGTGCAGCAGTTGGGTTTGCCTTGGTTGATATTCTCAATTCCAATCCCAAGGTCAAGTTTGAACTAAGTCCAATCTACCTGGCGATTGCAGCATTCTGTTTCTCAATGACAGTTGGGGTATTGTGGGAATTCTTTGAATTTTCCATGGATCAGTTCTTTCACCTGGATATGCAGAAGGACACCATTGTATCTATGATATCTTCTGTAAAGCTTGATCCAAACGGAGGAAATACTCCTTATGTGATTAAGAATATTATGGATACTACCATAAATGGACAGAGTATGGGAATCCAAGGCTACTTGGACATTGGCTTAATTGACACGATGAAGGATCTGATCGTGAATTTTGTGGGAGCAGTGGTATTCTGCATTATCGGATACATATATGTGGCAACCAAAGGGGAGAGTGAAATCGCAAGTAAATTCATCCCAACCAAGCAGGCGGCGAAAGAAGATACTGAGGAGAAAACGATCTGAAAATTTATATACAAAACTGTTTTTTTGCTGTAAAATAATGAAAAAGTTACGGATGGGAGAAAGGCGAGAAAATGAAAAAATTGCGGATCCTTGACCAGAAGAACTATACAGATGACATGCCGATAATTGAACGGTATTCCGTGCGGGGAATCATTGTGCGCGACGGCAGAATTGCGATGCAGCAAGGCGGTGAGGGACAATATAAGATCCTTGGTGGCGGAATGGATGTGGGTGAGACTATTGAGCAGACCTTAATTCGGGAGGTCCGTGAAGAATCAGGTCTTATTGTAATCCCAGACAGCATTATAGAAATCGGAGAGATAGAAGAGAAACGCCAAGATCGATTTGAACATGAGAAAATATATCATTGCCACTCCCTTTTCTTTTTTTGCGATGCCAGGGAAGAAATGACAGAGACCAGTATGACACTGAGTGAGATGGAGAAAGGTTTTCATTTGGAATGGGCAACACCAGAAGAAATAATTTCTGGAAACCAGAGGTTTGTTGACCAGCCATGGATAGACCGAGACACTGTATTTGTGCGCATGCTATTTGAAGGACAATTCGAATCGATCAAGCATATAGACTGGAAATAGAAGAACAAGACGAAGGATAATGAAGCAGATGGACACTGAAAGTGAGGGTGTCATCTGCTTTTTTTACCATGAATTTACAATTCTTTTACGGAAGCGCGATAGACCCATATTGGAAAATTAGATAAAATATAGAGCGTATGAGAAAAAATATGCATAATTTAACAGATTCAATCATATAGTAGTGAAGTGGCTGTTTAGCAGAATACAATATGAGGTTTAAGAAGGAGATCAAATGGGGAACGCGGAAAATGAGAGAGAGATTCGCAAAGCATGGGGCAATGATTATTTTCAGGAGAAGCATGAAGCAGCAAGACTGGAAATTGAGAAATATATGGAAGAAATCAATGACCGCTATATAGAAAAGAATGGAAATGGATTCATTCGGCATATGGAAGCAAGAATGAAGACACCAGAAAGTATCATCGGAAAACTGGAACGTAAATCCTATTCGGTGGATTTTGAAACTGCAGTAGAGAAACTGAATGATATATCCGGAGTTCGGGTAATCTGCTATTCTTTAAAAGAAATTTACTGGGTAGCCAAACAGATAGCCAGAGATGAGCGATATGTGATTGTGAAATTCAAAGATTATATTCGGAAACCAAAGAAGAATGGATATGAAAGCTATCACATCGTACTAGAGGTTCCAGTTCATGTGGGGGATATGGAAGAAAATATAAGGGTGGAGCTGCAGCTTCGAACGATTATCATGGATGCGTGGGCAGCCATGGACAATCGCATTAGCTATAAGAAAGCGAACCAAATACCAGCAGAGATGGAGAAGCAGGTAGAAAAATATGCCAAAATTGGAAGAAGACTTGATAAGCTGATTCAGAGGGCGCTGGATGTCACATAATTCCGTAGGTACCAGTGACAGGGTCTAGAAATAGACCAATCTTTGGTGGAAGATAGGTAAATACAAGAAAAAGTACAAAAAAGATGAGAAAGAACAGGACACCCGCCCAGTTTCCAGGTACGGTGCCCTGTTCTGGTTCTAGAGAGCTCTGATAGAGCTCTTTCGGCGGTGTGAGGGCTTTATAGATGGAACAGTAGCAGAGAATAACACTTATAAAGTAAAGGATGATATTGATAAAATCGATTGAATATCCAAGAACTCCTGTATACGTATAGAAGAGCACGACAATTGAAAGCATACCATAGAGCACACCCAAAGAGCTGGCACCGATATAATCGCTTAAATCCTTTCCGATTAGGAAATATCCTACAACTGTCCAAATGAGAGCAGGGAAAAATAAGAGCTTTAGATGCTCCCAAGTAGATTCATTCACAGGAAAGAGCCAGCCCAGTGCCTGATTTTCCCCAAGAAACTCAAAACCAAAATGAAATAGAACACCTAGAATAGAAGTGAACACTGCTCCAATGATAAGATTCTTCTTGATTTGTGAATTCATAGATACGTCCTTTCGCTTATGATATTTTATTATATACAAAAGACAAGAACCCTATGCTTTACTATTCTTTTTGGAAAAAATATGATAAAATATGTTCCATAGTGCAGATGTGGGAAATCTGCAAGGAGAAAGGAAAGCAATATGGACGAAAAGAAACCGATGGATCAGAACCTGACCATTGATGTAAAGAATGACAAATTAGAAGAATTAATCAACGTTTATTTGAAGGAAAGAACCAATGAGAATTTGAATGCTCTGATTCACGTAATTCATGACTGCAGATTATTAGTACCTGCAATGGTGAATGAAGAACAGAAGGCAGTTCCAATGTTTATTAAGGGTAAGAATGATATGACATTCATGCCAGTATATACTTCAAAAGAACAGATTCCTGCTGAACCGAAGAGCCCAGCAATCCTCAATGTGCCATATGAAGCAGTGAATAGAATGGCCGCCAGAAAAGAGGTAGATATCAAAGGGGTAGTAATCAATCCATTTACCAATAATCTAGTATTTCAGAAGGAATTGTTAGAAAAAATCGCAGAGGTAGATGAAAAACGCAAGAATCAGCCTGAAACAAAAGGCGTAAAACTTACAACAGAGCAATATAATGTGCTGATGAGAAAGCAGTATGAATTCGGCTTCCTGCCAAAGAAATTCTTCCTGAGTGGTCAGGAATTCATGGACGAGCTGTGCAAGGATAAAGAGGAATTCATTGACCGCTTATTTGAGGAATCTTATCAGGAGAAACGTTTATATCCATACTTACCAGAAGACTTTTCGGTTATGGCAATGGATATTAGTGAGGATCTTTTAGTAGTACGTGTTGATCTTCCAGAGAACGGCATGCAAGTGCCATCCTGCCATCGTGTGTATTTTACATGGAATCCAAAGAAAGCACAGGGCAGATACTTTACAATTGAGAAGACAAACGATAATGAAGTGAAGCTGTTAGGTGAGATGACCTCAGAATTGAAGCATGAGAGTCTTAGTGATGCGCCAGTAGAAGGAGCAGAGCTTCAGGAAATCATTGACTTACAGAGAGGGACATCTGGTTTGACAAGCTAAAGTCAGACTTGTGAGCAAGAGCAGCTGTGCATTTTACAAAGGAGGGATATCAGATATCATGGGAGCTTTTTTGGATAATGGAGTATTTGATTTGCTTGGAATGCAGTACGGACTTCATAATGGATTTCGAATCAAAGAGGGACAGCTGATGCCGATTGCATACGTGGTCTCAGCTTCTGAGCCAGAATTCGGCTGTGAAGGAAGACCAGACGGCAGAGAAGTATATGGAATTCTAAACACCTATACAATCACCGGACCTGAGAAATGCCAGATAGAGGAGAAGCTGTTTAATGAATCTGGAATCTTCGACCACATGTGGGTTGGAACGTTAACATGCAAAGATGGAACAGAAAAATTTGGATGCTGGCGAGAAGGCAGCGATGAATTTCATGCATTTCCAAAGAGCACATGGGATGCCCGAATTGTTCGTAATAATTAAATAATATGGGCTCAGCCTTAGGCTGCGTTAACAGAAAAAGCATACAATTATTCATTTGCTTGCCTTGTATCCCTAATGGGGCAGGACTGCGCAAATGGATAATTGTATGCTTTTTCTGTTAGCGTATGAAAGCTGGGTGAATGATGTCCTGTCCCTACTTCGTCAAGATGTCGGCAAACTGTGCACGGACAATTTTGGCAAGGTCTTGTGGATTCAAGCGGACAGTTGTACCAATTCGGCCACCGCTGATGTAGATGTCGTCGAAAGCTTCAGCAGTCTGGTCGATGACAGTTGGAAATTGTTTCTTCATGCCAAGGGGACTGCAGCCGCCACGCACATAACCAGTAATAGCTGTGATATCCTTTACGTGAATCATTTCAACGGATTTTTCTCCTACTGAGCGGGCTGCAGCTTTTAAATCAACTTCTTCTGCGATTGGAAGAACAAATACATAATATTGCTTGCTTTTGCCTTGCATCACAAGTGTCTTATAGGATTGCTCCACAGGAGCACCTGTTTTCTCAGCGGTGTGAAGCCCATCAATGAATTCATCACACTCATATGTTAATAATTCGTATTGTATTTTGTTTTTGTCAAGAATGCGGACAGCATTCGTCTTTACTTCTTTTCCCATGTGATCCTCCAAAAAATATAAAGTAGTCTGGTTCTATGGATTTTCCAATCATATACTGTGCTTATCGAGAACGATTATAGCAGATTTGTGCTGGAAACGAAACATGAAACTCAAATATGGCAGGGGGAAAAACATTGAAGTAAAAACGCTAGAGTGGTATAATTGTCACAACTATTTAATTTGGTCAGAGGTGAAAACTATGAAAGATATTTTGAAACAGATACGAGCAGATTTGATGATTTCGTCTATTATCTGCATTATTTTTGGGATAATTCTACTGTTCCGTCCAATTGAGACTGTAAGTGTGTTTTGCAGAATCCTCGCAGTGATTATGATTGTGGTTGGCGGAATGTTTATGTTTAGCTATTTCCTGAACTGGATGTCCAGTGGACTGTCCGCAGCAATGGGACTGATTGTAGCATTGATCGGAATCTGGATATTTGTTAGTCCAGAGATAATTATGACGTTAATCCCAATTGTGATTGGTGTTGTGCTGCTGTTCCACGGATTGCAGGGTGTAAAGATGGCTTGGGAGAGTAAGAGCTACGGTGTGGAATCCTGGACGTTTAGCATGGTACTTGCCATCATCAGCTTAGTGTTTGGTGTGTTATGTATCATTGATGCGTTTCAAGCAACCAAAGCAGCTATGCAGTTATTGGGAATTGCACTGATTTATAATGGAGTGTCTAATCTGTTGATTACAACACGAACAACTAAGGCTGCCAAGGAATTCAATAAGAATATGGAACCGGTGGATGTGGAAGCCAAAGATATCGATGAATAAGTTAGACTAAGAAAAGGAAGTAGAAGTTATGCGGCAGATTGAATTCAAGATGGAGCGCCCTGGACTTACCAAGGTAGGAGAACATCTGAAAATCACAGAAAGCAAGTTGCCAACTTCCTATTACTATACGATTGAACACGCAATTGCGATGTCTGGAAATTACACGGTAAGTGAGAGGATTAAGTCCAGAGAAGGTGTCGTAGTAGATGTGGAAGAGACGGAGAAGGGATTCTTTGTCACAATGGAATTTGATGAGTAGAAATCGTTTGATTTTACG
>CAZTGP010000066.1:0-7852 GCA_964613325.1 uncultured Roseburia sp.
ACACTACAGCTCTGATTCAAGAATTCCTGCGTTGCAAGGAAGTCATTCTCTTCGGTACCTGGTGTGCCGCCAAGGACATATACCTTCTGCTGAAGAGCATCAGCTGGGCAGAATGCATTGGCAATCATTCCAGAAGATGAATCAATGTTTAAGAGAATGTGATGGTCACACTGCTCTGTAGGAACTGTGCCTTTTGCGAAGTACTCGGTATATACAGTTGAACCACGCTGATCTAAATCACAGACACCTTCTAAAGGAAGAAGTCCGGATTCTTTACATACGGAAGCCTGCTCAATGGTGGACGGCATGGTGAAATCCTTTGGTTCAAGTCCTTGATGAATTCGGCTCATAATGGCTTTCCAGACAACCTTTGGATAGTTGGTAGAACCATTCTCAATGGCGTTGTCATCATATCCACCCCAAATACCACAGGTGTAATATGGTGTGTAAGCGGCAAATACAGTATCACGGTTACCGGTAGTAGTACCAGTCTTACCAGCCTGACCCATGTCCATACCGAAGTAAGCGCTCTTTCCTGTACCAGCTGTTAAAACGTCTTTCATAGCATCGGTCAGAAGCCATGCAGTCTCGTCCTTTAATACTTTATGTGTGTCTTGACTTTCTGTACGGTCAAGAAGAAGGTTGCCATCATGATCGTAAATGGTAGTGTAGAACAAAGGCTCATTATAATCACCGGAGTTTGCAATTGTTGCATAAGCAGCGGTAAGCTCAAGGTTCGTAACACCATTGGTCAGACCACCAAGTGCCATTGCAAGGTTCTTGTCACTGTCTACGATGGTAGTGAAACCAAAGTCTTTCACGTACTGGAAAGAAAGGTCAACACCGATTCTCTGAAGTGCTTTTACTGTAACAATGTTCATAGAATTAGTAATTGCTGTTCGGTAATTGATGAAACCACGATAGCGGAAATCATAGTTGTTAAATTGTTTCTCACCGACAGTGAAAGGCGCATCGTCCTCAACAGAAGCAAGGGTTCTTCCACCTGCATCCAAAGCTGCGGCATAGCAGCCGATAATCTTGAAGCAGGAACCAGGCTGACGAGTGGTATCAGTTGCACGGTTCCAGGTACGGTTACCTGCTTTATCTCCGCGGCCACCAACAAGCGCTAGGACTTTTCCGGTGGACTGATCCATGATTGTTGCAGCAATCTGTGGCTGTAATGTAATGTGGATATATTCGGTGCCCTCCACAATGGTATCACCCTCATTCAGAACATCCTGTTCATATTGGGCAATGGCAGCACGACAATCCTCTTCCGTCTTATAATTGATGGAAAATTCCTGATTGTTGGTCTGCTCTTTATAGAATGAAAGCATCGTCTGATTGGTATAAGTCTTATAGGTTCCATCCGCAAGCTTCACCTGGAAGGATAAGCTGAAGGAATATTTAGGATTCCCGGAGAAGTTATCAGGATTATTACATTCCTCATCAGCAACCTGCTGTATAGCGAGATCCTGTGTGGAATTGATGGTAAGACCACCCTGATAGATGGCTTTGTAAGCCTCGGTCTCTGAGTAACCTTTGATGTTGATAAGATCATCTACCAACTGTTCAATCAAAGCATCAACGAAGTAAGAGTTCACAGAAGTGTTGGTATCGGAATTGTATTCAGCAATTCGTGAGTAAACATCATCTGCCATAGCCTCGTCATACTGATCTTTCGTAATGTATTCCTGTTCCAGCATGTCATCTAGAACCTTGGTGCGTCGTTTCGCATTAGCATCCGGATGAGTAATAGGGTTGTAACCACTTGGGTTCTTAGTGATTCCGGCAATTACGGCACTTTCAGAAAGTGTAAGCTCGGAAACGTCTTTTCCAAAATATTTCTTTGCAGCAGCCTGAACACCCAAAGTATTGGAACCAAGGTTGATGGAATTCAGATAATTCTCCAGAATCCAGTCTTTGTTCTGTACCTGCTCCTCCAGCTTCACAGCTAGGTACTGCTCCTGAATCTTACGCTGCAAGCTCTCAATGAATGTAGTCTCACCAGTCCAAGAGGTAAGAACATTGTTCTTAATTAACTGCTGGGTAATCGTACTGGCACCCTGATCAAAATGTCCTCCCGACGTGATGCCGGACACAAATGCACGGCCGATACCATATATATCGATACCGTTATGCTCATAGAAACGAGAATCCTCCACAGCCACAAAAGCGTGCTGCATATCGAGTGGAATCTCATCAATGGTTACATATTGACGGTTTGAGCCAGACCCAACAAGGGTTGCAGTCTGTGTAGTACCGTCGTTTGCGTAGACGGTGGTAGAAAATCCGGTCGGCGTAACATCTATTTCGGAAATATCCGGAGCGGAATCAATGATTCCTTTCATAACACCAAGACCAGCACAGCCTCCAACAATAATTAGAAGCAGGAAACAGATCAGAAGTGTCTTCCAGATAATGACGTTAACTTTCTTGTGAATTTTTGTACTCTTTGCATCGACCTGTTTTTCACGGCGCTTCGTACTGCGTTTTCCGTAATTCATATAGGCCCTCCTTTGAGTTGATATATCATTAAGTTACTGAATATGCATTTTGCATAAAGCGTTTGTGGGTACGCTTACTCACTATTATAACAAAAATAGATAGCATTATAAAGAAAAAATTGAATTCCATACATTATCTGTGGTAGGATAACTACAGAAAAGGCAGGATTCCGACAGAATACTTTTCCATTATTATTGGTATTATATGGAAAAAATATGCATAATCTGTGAAATTCCATTGGAAAATGTATCGTTTACCTCTTATAATGAAGGAAACGAATGGAATTGGGAAGAATCTTCAGAGTTGGATAGGATAAGGAAAGAAACATGGCGAAAGCAAATAAGCAGACAAGTACTTCGTTAGAAAATGAACAGCAGGACGTAAGTTCGGAAGGTTACAAAATCGTCTACAAAGGCGGTGAGGGAGAGATTGTTGAGAAGAAATCACGATTTATCGCAACCGTTCGCCCTGTAGAGACCGAAGAAGAAGCAGTGGCGTTCATCGGTGAAATGAAAAAGAAATACTGGGATGCAAGACATAACTGTTCTGCATTTGTACTTGGGGAGCATCAGGAAATCACAAGATGCTCCGATGATGGGGAGCCAGCCCAGACTGCAGGACGCCCAATGCTCGATGTGTTGTTAAAGGAAGGAATCCACAACGCAGCAGTTGTGGTAACTCGCTATTTCGGAGGCGTTCTTCTTGGTACTGGAGGATTAGTGCGCGCATACCAGAAGGCAACTCAGGAAGGACTGCGGGAAAGCCAGATCATTGAGAAGAAGGCAGGGCTTCTACTTAATATTGCAACCGACTATAATGGCGTTGGTAAGCTGCAGTATTTGTTTGGACAAAAGAATATTCATATTGTAGATTCGGAATACGGAGCAGATGTGACCATGCAGGTGTTAGTTCCAGTGGAACAAAAGGTAAGTCTGGAGAAGGAAATAACGGAGCAAACCAGCGGAACAGCGGGGCTTTCATGGGGCGATGCAGTTGATTTTGCAATTGTAGAAAAAAATGTAAAAATTTTTCAAAAAAATTGTTGACATAATCAGCACCGTCATGTATACTAGCTTTTGTTGACAGGACAGACATCAACAAAACAACATATTGGCCCATCGCCAAATGGTAAGGCAACGGACTCTGACTCCGTCATTTCGAGGTTCGAATCCTCGTGGGCCAGCTACACAGACATCACACATTTAACGGTGATTGTCATAGGACTTGAAGCACTACTGAATCCTCAGTGGTGCTTTTTAGATTATAAGAAACAACAAGGGGAAAATCCATGAAATATGAAGTGAATTCTAGAGTACGTTACAGTGAAGTAGATGCCAAAGGCCAGCTGACATGGCTGTCACTTCTTGCGTATTTTCAAGACTGCAGCGTATTCCAGTCTGAGCATCTGCAAATCGGGGTGGAATATCTGGCAGAGAATCATATTGCATGGGTGCTTTCTTCCTGGCAGGTGTGTGTGAACGAGATGCCAAGGCTTGCGGATTCGATACAGGTGCAGACCTGGGCCTATGGCTTCAAAGGATTCTATGGGTATCGTAACTTTTCTTTGAATAATGAAAATGGAGAGCGCATGGCATATGCCAATTCTCTATGGGTGCTGGTGGATACACAGACAGGACGCCCAGTACGAATCCCAGAGGAAATGGGCAATGCCTATGAAGTGGAAGAACAGATTCCAATGGATTGCAGCGAACGCAAGATTCCAGTTCCAACGGAATATGACGAGAAGGAAGCCGTACGCGTTCAGAAGTACTTTATTGACACCAATCACCACATGAACAACGAGAAATATGTGATGATTGCCCAGGAATTCCTTCCAGAGCATTTTCAAATCGGAGAAATCCGTGTAGAATATAAGAAAGCGGCAATGCTAGATGATATGATCTACCCACGGGTGACGTTGGAAAATGAACAGGTTGTTGTTGTATTAGCGGATGAAGAACGCAAACCATATGCGGTGGTGAAATTCTTATCTAAATAGATGGAATCAGATGGTTATTTCTGTGGAGAGTGCTGGTATGCATTTTTCGACCACATTAATATAGAAGAAACTCGTATCGGCAAGCGTCGATATATTACCGGAGCAGGCGCTCCATAGAACGGATATCAGAAAGAGGGATAACATGAAATTAGGTGAATATCAGGAACTATACTATGTGAAAAAAGTAGACTTTGGAATCTATCTTGCAGAGGATATGGAGAGCGAGACACTTGTGCTCCTGCCAGCCAAACAGGTTCCGGAAGGACTTGCAGTGGGAGACACGCTACGGGTTTTCCTATATAAGGACTCAAAGGATCGCTTGATTGCGACCACCAATGAACCCAAGCTGACCCTTGGAAAATACGCAGTACTCCGCGTAAAGGAGATTGGCAAAATCGGCGCATTCCTGGACTGGGGATTGGAGAAAGATCTGTTCCTTCCATATAAAGAGATGACGCAGAAGGTGGAAGCAGATGACGAAGTACTGGTAACACTTTATATTGATAAGAGCAGCCGTCTCTGTGCAAGTATGAAGGGTCTCTATCATCTGATCCGTATGGATTCCCCATACAAGAAAGGTGATATGGTAACAGGGCGTGTATATGAATTCAGTGATAATTTTGGAACCTTTGTTGCGGTAGACAATGAATTTTCTGCCAGAATTCCAAATCACGAGGACCACAGCTTCTTGAAGGTCGGCGATGTGATCGAGGCAAAGGTTGTGGATGTGAAACCAGATGGCAAGCTGGATCTGACACTTCGCGAGAAAGCATATATTCAGATGGATGCGGATGCAGAGAAGATTATGGAACTTTTAGATTCTTATGCGGGAGTCCTTCCATTTTCTGAGAAAGCTAGTCCAGAGGTCATTAAACGTGAGACTGGGCTGAGCAAAAATGCATTTAAACGTGCAATTGGACACTTATATAAAGAGCAGATAATCGATTTATCAGATGGAAAAATTCGTAAAAAATAAGTAACATGTTGTGTGATACGTTTTCTAATGGAAATTCTTTCGTGTAAGGCATGGACATCCAAATTAATATGAGATATAGTTATAGTATTATATAGGAAAGAAGGAATTATATTATGAAGAAAGTAATTAGCACAGACAAGGCGCCAGCAGCAATTGGACCTTACTCACAGGCCATTGAAGTAAACGGAATGGTATATACATCTGGCATTATCCCTGTTGTACCAGCAACTGGCGAGATCCCAGAGGGCTCAGCAGCTCAGGCGAAGCAGGCACTGACAAACCTGTCTAATTTATTAGAAGAAGCAGGAACCAGCATGGATAATGTTGTGAAGACAACGGTATTTATCAAAGAGATGAATGACTTTGGTGCAATCAACGAAGTGTACAAAACATTCTTCACTTCTGATTTTCCATCAAGAAGCTGTGTAGAAGTTGCAAGACTCCCAAAGGATGTTATGTTAGAGATCGAGGCAATCGCAAGCAAATAGGAAGATTTTGCCGAGAATGTTAGAAAATGCAAAAGGAGCTACAATACCGAAAGTGGTATGTAGCTCCTTTTTTAAACTATGTTATTGCGATCATGTTATGCATTTTCTAATGAAGTATTAAACGGATACATCAAAATTGCCGCCCACATTAGGGGTTACAGAATTCTCCATCATTTTGACCATGCCATCACTCATTTGTTCACTATTATCAAGAGAATTAGCGAGCATTTTAATGCCGACTGCGCCACCAAGGGTGTTGGTTGAAGGGTTCGCTTTGACTGCACTGAGTGCAGAACTGATTCCACCGATATCCATAGGATTACCACCTTTCTTACTCGTTCTTTGGTACTATTCATTATAGCACGATATTTGAAAAAAACAAGTTGTGGAATACTTGCGAACTTGTACTCAATATGGGTTGACATGGAATAGTGGCTTTGTTATAATTGCATTGTAACATTTGTAACAATATCGTAATAAATGTTACGAGGTATTAGGGGAAAACATTGGAGGCAAACTTTTTATGGGAAAAAGAGTAACAAGAGTAACAGCGTGTTTGTTAACGGGAATACTTACCGTTAGTGCAGTTCCATACGCAGCATCAGCAGCACCGACTGCAGGCGTATCAAGTTATACATCTAATATCATGACATCATCAGCACTTCCTTCCGCAGGTGTTTCACTTGCATTAACACAGTGCATGATTGATAGTGGTGAATCCAAAGTGCTTGCAACAGCACAGCCAGTTGTAGAAGAGAATGCAGCACCAGTTGTAGCTAGCGAATATGCAGATATCGCAGTTGCACAGGTTGATGATTATGTAAATGTTCGTTCAACCCCTTCTGAGGAAGGTGAGATTGTCGGAAAGCTTTATAATAACTCCGCGGCTACTGTAGTCAGTGCAGAGAATGGATGGTCCCAGATTACATCTGGTAACGTTCAGGGTTATGTGAAGTCAGAATTCGTTGTAGTTGGCGATGAAGCGCTTTCTAAGAGTGTATCAAGACGTGTAGCACAGGTAACAAGTGCAGATATGTTAAGAGTTCGTGCATCCGCAACAACAGATAGTGATGTTTTAGGAAATGTTCCAAACGGTGAGTACATTACCGTAATCGATGAATCTGTTCCAGGTTGGATCGGCGTTTCCATCGAAGAAGGAACCGGATATGTTTCAAGCGAATTTGTAACATTATCTACTGAATATACATATGCAGAATCGAAAGCAGAAGAGGAAGCTCGTCTTGCAAAAGAGGAAGCAGAACGTAAAGCAGCCGCAGAGGCAGCTGAAGCAGCAAGAAAGAAAAGCGAAAGCGCATCTTCAAGTAAGAGCAGCTCAAGTAAGAACTCCAATAAGACATACAATGCACCAAGTGGAAGCAACGGAAGCGCAGTCGTAAGTTACGCAGAGCAGTTTGTTGGTAATCCATATGTGTATGGTGGAACAAGCTTAACAAATGGAGCTGATTGTTCCGGATTCGTAATGTCAGTTTACTCACAGTTTGGTGTAAGCTTACCACACAGCTCAAGTGCAATGAGAAGCTGTGGATATGAAGTTGATCCTTCAGAGATGCAGCCAGGAGATATCATTTGCTATAGTGGACATGTTGCAATCTATGCAGGTAATAACACAATTGTACATGCAGCAACACCTTCATCAGGTATCAAATATACTTCACCTGCGAACTACAATCCAATCATTACCGTACGTCGTATCTACTAATCAGATATTACACAACAAATTAATAGAATCAACCATACAACCGCAGCTTACGCTGCGGTTTTTGTTTTGGGACGGGGTATTTCCTGTTTTGGGACGGGGTATTTCTTGTTTTGGGACGGGGTATTTCTTGTTTTGGGACGGGGTATTTCTTGTTTTGGGAC
>CAZTGP010000066.1:7952-13543 GCA_964613325.1 uncultured Roseburia sp.
GTGCACTTTTCTGTTTTGGGACGGAGTATTTCTGCAAAAACCCCGTCCCGAAACAAAGAAAACCCCGTCCCAATACGGTGGAGAATTGTGTAAGAAATAACACAATTATACAACTTGCACAAAACGACGCGATTCGACAGGAAAAAAATAATTGTTTCCCAGATTCCAGTGGAAAGCAATGTGGAAAAGTTATCCACGAAATATGCCCAAAAATGGCAAAAAAATAAGTTATACACTGAGTTATACACTTTATCCACAAAAAAGTGGGTAATTTTGATGTTTATACATGTGAGTAAAAAGAACAATTGTTTTGTTAAGATATTATAAAGTTGATAACTTTTTGGAAAATTCAAGAAAATGAATTGACATTTCAAATGTAAGAAAATGGATAAAATTGTCGAAAATAGTAGAAAAATGTTTTGAATAGTGTGAATGGTACAAACAAAACGTATAATTCGGAGAAACAGAGGCACAGTGTTGACATTACAAGGGCCACATCCTTGAAACAGTTGAAATATGTAATGGATTTTGCTATAATATTGCATATTTGTTTAAAAAAGGCTTGTAAGAGGATGCAATGCATTTTCCAACAAGATTAATTGAGATCGATGTAGATAGTAAAATAAATTAGAAACTAAGTGTGAATAATATGATAAAGAAAATAGATATTGCAGGAATTCAACTGGATAATTATACCGTTCGCGAGGCAATTATGCAGGTTGAAAAGGATCTTAGCAACAATGTGTTTAATACATTGGAAGAAGTGAATATGAATATGCTGCTTCTGGCAGAGACAGATGCACGTATGAGAGCGACGCTGGAAAAGCTCGACCATACTGTGATATCGGAAGTTGGCATTTTGAATGCAGTGGGCGAGAGCTCCATGCAGCGCAAAAAAGAGATCGAAGAACACGATTTCTATTTTGAGTTAATGAAGCGCATTGAACGTAACCATAAAACGGTTTTTCTACTTGGTAAAACCCAGCAGGAGATAGAAACAGCGCAGCAGACAATTCTAGAAGATTTTCCGAAATGCCAGGTGGTGGGAGCAGAAGCAATCGAGAATTGTGTAGGAGCCATTGATGCCATTGTAAATGAAATTAACGCAGCAACTCCAGATGTGATTATCTCTATTTTGCCAACACCAGATCAAGAGAGCTTCTTGCTGGAAAATCGTGATAAGCTCAGTGCGAACTTATGGTATGGCATGGGAAATGAGAAAATTGTTAAGAAAAAGCATAGCTTTATGTATTTTATAAAGAAAGCAATTAGTCTTCATAAATTGGAGCGCACGATTACCAGCTATGAAGAAAAGGAAGATAAAAATGGACAGTAAAAAGAAAAAGCAGTTGTTGATGGATTACTTCATGATTACATTGGGCACAGCGTTAATGGCATTTACTTATCAGTGCATATATGACCCAATTGGATTGGTAACCGGAGGATTTACAGGTCTTGCTATTGTAATAAAAAATATCAGTGAAGTCATTGTGCCAGGGGGAATTCCTCTATGGATTACCAACCTTGTGCTGAATATACCGGTATTTGTATTAGGGTATATACGACTGGGCAAAAAATTCATAGGAAGAACAGCGTATGGAACAATTATGTTATCTGTTTGGCTATATGCGATTCCCGCAATTGATTTGACACAGGGGGATTATACGCTTGCGGCTATATTTGGTGGTGCTCTCGCTGGAGCAGGAATGGGATTTGTGTTGAAATCAAAAGCGACAACTGGTGGAACGGATATGGTGGCCACCTTAATCCAGTCCTATGTGAAACATTATTCTATTGTTCAGCTTCTTCAACTTTTGGATGGAACTGTTGTGATCATAGGTCTTTTCATCTTTGGACTTCGACCAGCACTGTATGCGATTGTTGCGATATTCCTTACTGCAAAGGTATCCGATATCCTGATGGAAGGATCGAAATATTCAAAAGCTGCTTACATTATTACCGAAAAATACGAAGAAGTAGCGCAGGCTATTTTAACAGATCTTGACCGAGGCGTAACCGGCCTCGATGCAGAGGGAATGTACACAAGAAGCAAGAAATGTGTTCTTTACTGTGTGGTATCCAAAAAAGAAATTGTTGCATTAAAAGAATTGGTTGTAGAAATTGACCCAGAAGCATTCGTTATTGTGTCAGATGTGAGAGAGGTTCTAGGAGAAGGTTTCCTTGAGTACACAGAAATGTAACTTGGGACGTGCACTTTTGCGTTTTGGGACGGGGTTTTTCTTGTTTCGGGACGGGGTTTTTGCAGAAAAACCCCGTCCCGAAACAAGAAAAACCCCGTCCCAAATTGAACATTCGGCAGATTGCCTAGTGAAAAAATACCAACTTGATTTACGAAAAAATGAGGAAATGTATGTAAAATGCACATTTCCTCTTTATTTTTTTGTGCTTATGCTATAAAATAGTATATAGTATTTATGCAAAACGTTATTATTTGGAGAAGGAGTGTATACTATGATATCCAATCAGATACTTCAGAATACAATAGACGGGCTTAAGGGGATAACCCGTACAGATCTATGTGTCATTGATGTAGAAGGCAAGATTCTTGCTGCAACATTTCCAGATGCAGAACAATTCATCGCACCGGCACAGGCATTTGTAGGTTCGCCTGCAGATTCACAGGTGGTAAATGGCTGCCAGTTTTTCAAAGTTTTTGATGATCATCAGTTAGAGTATATCCTTCTTGCTTACGGTGATAGTGACGACGTTTACATGATCGGCAAGATTGCGAGCTTCCAGATTCAGAATCTGCTGGTAGCTTATAAGGAGCGATTTGATAAGGATAACTTTATCAAGAACTTATTGCTGGACAACTTGCTGTTGGTTGATATTTATAACCGTGCAAAGAAGTTACATATTGAGACAGAGGTTCGAAGAGTGGTATTCATCGTGGAGACTAACCGCGAGAAGGATGGCAACGAGTTAGAGAAAATCAGAGGTCTCTTTGGTGGCAAGTCCAAGGATTTTGTGACAGCGGTGGATGAGAAGAACATCATTGTTGTAAAGGAACTTGCAGATAATGAAACGTATGACGATTTGAATAAGACTGCGGATGTCATCATTAATTTGTTCAAGTCGGATGCAGACTGCAACATACATATCGCGTACGGCACAATCGTACATGAGATCAAAGAAGTGTCACGTTCCTACAAGGAAGCGCGTATGGCACTTGACGTAGGGAAGATTTTCTTCGAGGAAAAAGACGTAATCGCATATTCACAGTTGGGTATCGGACGACTGATTTATCAGCTTCCAATTCCACTTTGTAAAATGTTTATCAAAGAGATTTTTGATGGAAAATCCCCAGATGAATTCGATGAGGAGCTTCTCACAACAATCAATAAATTTTTCGAGAACAGCCTGAACGTCTCTGAGACATCCAGACAGCTCTATATCCATAGAAATACCTTGGTATATCGTCTGGACAAATTACAGAAGAGTACAGGACTTGACCTTCGTGTATTTGAAGACGCAATTACATTTAAGATTGCACTCATGGTCGTAAAATATATGAAATATATGGAGTCATTGGATTATTAAAGTAAGGAGAGTGTAATGATAAAACTAGAACATGTCAGCAAAGCCTATGCGGCTGGAGTACCTGCGCTGAACGATGTGAACCTTGAGATAGAAGCAGGGGAATTCGTATTTATCGTTGGAGATAGTGGATCCGGTAAATCCACTATGATTAAGCTCCTTTTAAAGGAGCTGGATCCAACAGAAGGTACAATTTCCGTTAATAATAAAGAGTTAAGTAAGATCAGACGTAAGCAAATCCCGAAATTCCGCCGAAATATTGGCGTCGTTTTTCAGGATTTCCGCTTGTTAAAGGACAGAAATGTCTATGATAATGTCGCATTTGCCCAGAAAGTAATTGGAGAGACAAACGCCCACATTAAAAAACGCGTACCGCAGATGTTATCCATGGTTGGATTAGCAGCGAAGTACCGTTCTTTTCCAAAACAACTATCCGGTGGAGAACAGCAGCGTGTGGCCATTGCCCGCGCACTGATCAATGAGCCAAAGATTCTGCTTGCAGATGAGCCGACCGGTAACCTGGATAACAATAACGCATGGGAGATCATGAAGTTATTGGAAGAGATTAATGAAAAAGGAACAACCGTTGTAGTAGTAACCCATAACATGGAGATCGTTAAGGTTATGAAAAAGCGAGTAATCACAATCAAAAAAGGCGTTGTTGTAAGCGACAGTAAGGATGGTGATTACAATGAAAATTAATTCGCTTTTCTATTCCTGGAAACAGGGCATTAAAAATATTTGGCGAAACAAAATGTTTTCGCTGGCATCTATCGCCACAATGGCAGCATGCATTTTCATGTTTGGTCTTTTCTACATTCTTGTAACGAATTTTTCCGCCATGGTAAAGGAAGCGGAAGAGGGTGTAGCTGTTACCGTGTTTTTCGATGAAGGGGTAACGGAGGAACAGATCAATGGAATCGGAGATCAGATTAAAAGCCGCGCAGAGGTTGCAAGCTGCAACTATGTATCTGCAGATGAGGCTTGGGAGAACTTCAAAGCAGTATATTTTGAAGGACATGAAGAGCTGGCGGCAGGTTTTGCCGAGGATAATCCACTGGCCAATTCAGCCAGCTATGAGATCTATCTAAATGACGTATCCATGCAGAGCTCACTTGTTACATACTTGGAATCCTTAGATGGAGTACGAGAGGTCAACCAGTCGGAAGCAGTTGCCAAGACATTGACTGATTTCAACAAACTTATCGGATATGTATCCGGAGGTATTATCCTCATTCTTCTTTTGGTTGCAATCTTCTTGATTAGCAACACGGTAACCGTCGGGATCTCAGTTCGAAGAGAAGAGATTGGAATTATGAAATTGATTGGAGCTACGGATTTTCTGGTGCGCTCTCCATTTATCGTAGAAGGTATTGTAATTGGATTGATTGGAGCTGCAATTCCACTGGGCTTACTGCTTGCCATGTATGGCAGAATGGTTGTATACATCAGCGAGAAGTTCAGCTTCATCGGATCTATGCTCACATTCGTCCCAACTGCAGAAGTCTTCCAGACACTGATTCCAGTGGCACTGCTCCTTGGTGTCGGTATTGGTTTCCTTGGAAGTGTTGTAACAATTCGTAAACATTTGAAAGTATAATGAATAACCTGGGGTTTTTCCGGAAAATGCATCGTATGTGCAGTCTGGAGAGACCCCAGGCATTTTAAAAGAAAGAGATAGTGATATGAAAGAAAAAGTTCGCAGAATTCTCTCTGTCGCACTTGTACTTGCGATGACATTGCTCATGGGATGGGAAACAGCGGGCCAATCCTTAGCAGAAGCCCAGAAGAAGAAAGCGGAGCTTGAGCAATCCCTTGCTCAGGCGGAAGCTCTGATCAATGAGCTTGGCTCATCACAGGATCAAGCAGAAGACAAAGTGGCAGAATTGAATAAAGAGTTAAACAATATTTCTCAACAGATTATTGCACTTCAACAGAAGCTGACGGAAAAGAACCAGCAGATTGTGGATTCCCAGGAAGCGGTGAACGCCGCCCAACAGGAAGTGAACCGTCGGTATGAAGATATGAAAAAA
>CAZTGP010000067.1:0-13231 GCA_964613325.1 uncultured Roseburia sp.
GTGTACAAAATGAGTGCCAGCGGCACTCATTTTTTTGCTCAGCCTATAAGAAGCTGAGTACACTATCTTAAATAAGGATAAACAACAGCTTATGTTGAAGACTATTTTTCCAGCAGGTCTGTGTAGAAATCAGCATAATCAGTGCGATTGGCTTTGGTGTAGTCAATGGCAGCAGATGGATGTTGATTCAGGCGGCCTGTGAGTAAATATGGGATGTCATAGCCCCAGACAATACCTTCCTCTTTCAATGGAAGCATATGCTCTTCGATGAACTTCAATACTGGGAATACATTGTATTTTGGATTCTTCAGGAAGTTGATTAGAAGCTCCATTGCACAGTTACCAGCACCACGTCCCATGGACATCATGGTTGCATCTAGGTAGCTGACACCGCGAGCGGTTGCTTCAATAGTATTCGCGAATGCGAGCTGTTGATTGTTATGAGCATGCATACCTATGTATTTGCCATATTTCTCAGCAATTTCCATATACTTATCAGAGATAGAGCGAATCTGTTCTGGATAGAGGGAACCGTAGCTATCTACGATATAGATTCCGTCAGCACTGCTTTTTCCAACCATATCAATGGCCTGATCAATGTCGGATTCTTTGGCATTGCTGATTGCCATAATGTTACAGGTTACTTCGTAGCCTTTGGCTTTGGCATCTTCAATCATCTCGATTGCAGCAGGCATCTGGTGAACATAGGTCGCAACGCGGACCATATCAATTACACTGTCTTTTTTATCGATAATATCATTTTTGTAATCACAGCGTCCGACGTCTGCCATTACAGAGATCTTCATATCAGAGTTGTTCTCACCAACGATGGCACGGATATCATCCTCTTCACAGAATTTCCATTTTCCAAATTTGGTCTTATCAAACAATTCTTTGGATGCTTTGTATCCAAATTCCATATAATCAACGCCAGCTTTCACATTTGCGCGGTATAATGCATTAATAAAATCATCACTGAAATAGAAGTTGTTTACCAGTCCTCCATCTCGAATTGTTGCATCTAGAACCCGAATATCTGATCGGGCAGTCATTAAATCTCCCTTTTGAGCCATTGTTAGTTCCTCCTACATGTCATTTAACACTTCAACGCTTTAAAGCGTGTAAGTACATAATATCATAAATTGCGAAAAAAGCAAGTATAATTGTGAAAAAACATATTTTCTTATGAATCATTGCAAAAAACATTTTTTCTATATTGCAAAAAAAAATTACATATTGTGAAAAAAGTAAAAAACATACTTTCTATAATTATGAAAACATACTTTCTATAATTATGAAAAGCATGCTTTACATTTTTCCGGGCTGCTAATATAATGAATAGGTGAGTCTTTTATTCCTAAGGAGGAAAAAATAATGATAAATTTGGTAGGGTCACTGGACCTTTCAATAGTAGCATTTATTGGTGTACTTTTTGCATTTGCGATTACCTGTGTAGCAATTGCCAAGTTAAATCAGTATCTGCCAAAAGATATGGGACGCAAATTTGCCCATGATGGATCACTTTCAGCTGGAAAACCAAGAGGAGCTGGAATTATTTTTGTATTTACGTTTGTGCTGTCAGCAGTACTATTTGCACAGATGAATTTGGAAATTGCAATCTATCTCTGCCTGATAGTGGTTGAGATGTTTACTGGATATTTTGACGATGCAGCAGAGAAGCCATGGGGCGAATATCTGAAGGGATTTTTAGATTTTGTAGTAGCAATCGTAGTGGCTGTTGTATATCTTCACTATAACGGTTCTGTAGTTACGTTTGCTATCTTTGGAACTTCGATTACTCTGCATCCAATTGTATTTGCAATTCTTACAGTTATATTGGTATGGGCATCCATAAACGTAACCAACTGTTCCGACGGTGTAGATGGTCTGTCTGGCACACTGACAATCATCTCGATTATGACAATATTTGTAATCAATAATATCCTTGGCAGTGCTGATGGATTCAGCTATTGCATTCTGTTATTTACTGTATGTCTGCTTGGATATCTGTGGTATAACGCAACGCCAAGTAAATTATTAATGGGTGATGCAGGCTCCCGTGCAATGGGTATTTTCATTGCCATTGCAGTACTTAAAACTGGAAGCCCTTTCCTTTATCTGCTTGTAGCAGCTGTATTGATTGTTGATGGAGGTTTAGGCCTCATTAAGGTCTTCTTACTTCGTTTCTTAAAAATACATATTCTGAAGAATACAACAACACCACTTCACGACCACGCTCGTAAGAAAATGGATTGGTCTAACGCACAGGTTGTATTCCGTTTTGCAATTATACAGATTGTTATCTCGGTTGCGACTGTATATCTTGTTATGATGTAAAAAACATATAATAAAAAGCTTTCCACAGGCAACCTTGATGTACACTGTGGTGAATAAAAGTGGGAGTAATTGTGGAGAACGGTTGCTCCCAATTATTAGCTTGTGGAAAATGAATTTGGCGAGGGAAGATACCAATGATAGGAACAATTGTAAATGTCTGTACCATCTGCGCGGGAAGCTTGATTGGAAGCGTGCTAAAGAAGGGCATGAAAGAAAAATATCAGAATGTACTGTTTACGACAATGGGGCTGGCGGCAACGGCACTTGGCATCAATGCAGTTGTATCACATATGTCAGGTAGTAAATATCCAGTTTTGTTTATCATCAGCCTGGCACTTGGAGGAATCATTGGAACGGTATTGAATCTAGATGTAAGATTTCAATCATTGGTGTCAAAGTTCTCAAAGAGTAATCTTGGAGAAGGCTTATCAACAGCGATACTTTTGTTCTGTATTGGAACCTTATCGATATTAGGCCCAGTTATGAGTGCTCTATACGGCGATCATACCTATCTGTTTACCAATGCAACCTTGGATCTTGTAACTTCCATGGTTCTTGCATCCAGCTATGGAATTGGCATTATATTTGCAGCCCCAGTGCTTTTCTGCTGGCAGGGAATGTTCTATGTGGCAGCTAAGTATCTGTGCACCGCATTCTTCACAGGAGATGCACTGACGGATCTGATTACGGAATTGTCCATCGTTGGTGGAATTCTTATTGCGGCATCTGGAATTGGAATTCTGAAAATAAAAGACTGCAAGACACTGAATCTGCTGCCAGCACTTCTGATACCGATTGTGTTTCTTGCAGTGAAGACAGCATTCTTCTAGTTGGAAAATGAATAGCAACAAATATAAGCGAAGCTTGTACGCACGATTGATTGTGTACAGGCTTCTTTTTTTACCATAGCGTACAAAAATAAGAGCCAGTGCATTCATAACCATATAATTCATAAACAAATCGTGTCTATGTACTATGACATATGATTACTTCGTAATCGTGTCTATATTACTAGGTGTCCGAAGAATGGGGAGATGATAAGAGATTAATTTTCAATATCAAGTGCATTTTGATAGACACCGGGAAATGAATCTTTTATCACTATGGCGTTTGTAGCTTTGGAATAGAAAGCGGCATTTTTCTCTTCACACCAACCGATGATAGCGTAAGCATAGCCTTCTTCACGCATGGCGTACAGCGCGTGTAGGAGCAATTCTTTCCCGAGACCTTTTCCCTGATATACTTCGGCTACTCCAATAGGACCAAAGAAATTCAAACAGCTTGCATCATAGCAGGAGAAACCAACAATTTCTTTCTTGTCTTTTACGGCGATATAACAGGAGATAGGGGTATTACACATGGATTTCTCAAATTCATTGGCCCAAACTTCGCTAAAATTGTTTCGAATAAAGCTTGAAATTTGGGATTTGTCGCTGGCCATCGGACGGATAATCCGGATACCTTGTGAAGCGAGAGTGGGATTTGTGATATGGACTTCAGGGAGTTCATATAGTTTTACAAGCATGTCAAAGCTAAGCATAATATTGGTCCTTTCTTAGATGAAATATATGAGTCATAGATTATAAATAAACTCTTTGTAACGATAAGTGAACGAATTCACTTTTCTATAAATTTAATGTCTTGATATTATACCAACTGACCCCAAAAAACAAGAACAATTACAGAAAAATAAAGAGCAAGATATCTAAATGAAAGAGCAATTCTAGGGAATGCAAATGTTAGTTATATTGCTTATAATGGAGCAAAAAATAAGCAATATATAAACAAAGGATTGAGTAAAGAAACATGCGAGGAGAGATAGCAGTGGAAAGCAATTTGTTGGAATTAGTATGTATAAGTTCTCTTGAAAAAGTGTTCCCAGATGAAAACACCAAACTAAGAGCATATCAAAGTGGCTCCTCTTTGCAGGGCGAGGTCTTTTCATTTCAGGTGGCATATCGTGCAGACAGACTGGTAAAAAGGTTAAAGCTGGAACTTGATTTAGGGGGACTTCCCCTGAAGCCAGACATTTACAGGGTTGGACTTGTTCCGTCTGAACTTCCAGCCTATGGGGATGAAGATGACTTTATTTTACGAAGTACTCCGGGGATTTATCCAGATCCGCTGTATCCACTTGGAGAGAATGAGGAACTTGTAGCATATCCAGGTCAGTGGCGCACTATCTGGATCCGGATACCGGTACAAAAGGACACACCGGAGGGAAAGTATGCCATTCAAATCAGAATCCAGGGAAAGGATGATTCTACATTTGGAGGAAACCGTAATTGGTATGGGCAGCAGATGTTTACACTTTCAATTTTGCCAGCAGTGCTTCCTAAACAGGAATTAATTCATACGGAATGGTTTGCAGCTGATTGTATTAGTACATGGTATCAGCTTACAGCATTCTCTGATGAATGGTGGGAAATGGTGAATCGTTATATGCAAAATTATGCAAAGCATGGGATGAACATGATATTGACACCTGTGTTTACTCCACCCATTGAGACAAAAATAAATACAGAACGTCCAACGATACAGCTGGTAGGAATCAGCACACAAGATGGAACCTATACATTTGACTTTGGAAAACTCGGAAGATGGATGGATATGGCCCTTGCTTGTGGAATTACATATTTTGAGATGCCGCATTTGTTTACTCAATGGGGAGCATATGATACACCTAAAATTATGATATGGGAAAATGGGGTAGAAGAAGCAAAGTTCGGATGGCATGTTTCAGCGGAGGACACCGAGTATTTGAATTTTCTAGGACAATTACTGCCAGCATTGGTAAAGTATATGACACAAAAAGTAAAGCCAGTTCAAGTCTATTTCCATATTTCGGATGAGCCAGGAACGGATGCACTGAACCGATATGAAAGACTTAGTGCATTTGTGAAAAAGAGGATAGGAAGCTGTAACCTTATGGATGCGTTATCGGAATATGAGATTTTTGAAAGGAGTGCACTTACAATTCCAGTAGTAGCAACAGACATGGTGAAGAAATTCATGGAGCAGGATGTGAAACAGATGTGGGTATATTATGCATGCCTTCAATATCGCAATAGCTTATCTAACCGCCATTTTTCCATGCCGTCTAATCGAAACCGGATTCTTGGAATTCAGCTGTATAAATCCCAGATACGAGGATTTTTACATTGGGGTTATAATCACTGGTACTCTGGATTATCCGTTAAGAAAATAAACCCATTTCAGATTACAGATGCGGATGCGTGCTTTCCATCCGGAGATGCGTTTTTGGTATATCCGGGAGAGGAGGGACCAATAAATTCTATCCGCTTAGAGGTATTGCTTGAGGGGGTTCAGGATTATCGCGCACTGATGCATCTAGAATCACTGATTGGGCGGGAGGAGACAATAAGATTTCTTGAGAGAGGAATTCAACCGATTACATTTGTACAGTATCCACATGATTCTGCGTGGCTGCTTGACGTAAGAGAAAGGGTGAATCAGATGATTGCCCGAGTGAGCAAAACAAGATAAGGCAGGGATAAGATGCTGCCATAGGTATTTCAGTCCTATGACAATCACACGTAAGCGTGTGATGTCTGTTTTGGTGTAAAAGCAAGCAAAATTAAAATTGGGAAGGATAAAATTACAGATATGAAAAGAGAAGAGGTTGTTTTAGCAGATTGGAAATTTGCCCTTGGAGAGAAACAAAAATGCCTGGAAAATGCAAAAGAGGCAGGTCCTATTCATACTTGGAATGTGGAGGAAGGAAGTGAAGATACCTGGGGAACTGGCTGGTATGAACATCGTATTAATTTTCCAACGGAATGGAGAGGGAAAAGAATATGGGTTTGCTTCCACGGGGTATATCACAATGCGGTGGTATTCTGCAACGGAGAGGAAGTAGGAAGACATGAGAATTCTGGCTTTACGCCTTTTACAGTGGAACTAACCAGGGCAATACATCCTGGTGCAGATAATCAGCTGATAGTAAAAGTGGATAGTTCCTATTCAAAAGATATGCTTCCATTCATGAGAAGCTTTGATTGGGCAAATGACGGTGGAATGATTCGTGAGGCTCATCTATATGTGACTGGACAGACTACAATTACATCTGTAAATGTCACAGCGCATCCACTCATAGAACAGGATGGAATCAAACAGGAAAAAGGAGCAGCAGAGCTGGCATTTTCGGTGAACACAGATGGCTCGGAGGACTCATCTATGTGGTTAGAGTGGCAGTTGGATTCTGATATAGAAAGCAAGGAATGCATACTGGCAGACAGCGTGAAAGTGACATCATCAATCATAGAGCAGGAAAAGAAGCCTATACAAAATGTGAAATATTGGCATTTTGATCAGCCGAATTTGTATACTTTGACATTGCGGTTATTGAATCAGGATGGCATTATGGATCAGGTTAAGATTGCCGTTGGATTTCGAGAATTCCTTACAAAGGCTGGCTGCTTTTACTTGAACGGAGAACAGGTGAGACTGTGCGGAACTGAATGGATGCCGGGATCCGATCCTGGGTATGGAATGGCGGAACCAGTAGAACAGCTGGAGAAAATGCTTACCTGCTTGAAGGAAAGCAATTGTGTCTTTACCAGATTCCACTGGCAGCAGGATGAGGCGGTATTCGACTGGTGTGACAGGCATGGAATGCTGGTGCAGGAAGAGATACCATATTGGGGAGCAGATCCAGCAGAGGCAGGCGAGACTCAGTGGAATGTTTTTACCATGCAGTTCCAGGAAATGCTGCAGGCACACAGAAACCATCCTTCCATTATCGCCTGGGGCGTTGGCAATGAGCTGGATGGGAAAAGCGAAAAAACAAAGGCCTATATAAGAAGAGCAATTGACTATGCACACAGGTATGATAGGAGCAGAACAGCAAACTATGTAAGTAATACCTGCTATTATGAACCAGTAGAAGATGGAACACTTCTGGGCGATATCAAAATGATAAACGAGTACACAGGCACTTGGATGACAGAGTGTGAAGCAGATGAGGTTGTACGTAATACCGTAGAGGCAGATTCCGAACTTCCACTTGTAATCTCAGAGTATGGCTTATGTGAGCCTGTATTTCCTGGTGGGGATGAACGAAGAGGAACTCTGTTTGAAGACAAAATGGCAGTTTACCGCAAGTATCCAAATGTGGCAGGAACGATTAATTTCTGCTTAAATGATTATCGAACACAGATGGGAGAAGAGGGCGAAGGCAAAATGAGAAGGAGGGTACATGGTTCTACAGAACTGGATGGCACACCAAAGCCGTCTTACTATATTCTTCAAAGAGAATGTGCCCCTTTTCAGATCACATGGAGTAACAGCATATGCGAAATAAGAGGCAGGGAGAATCTGCCATGCTATACCATGAATGGATATCAGCTGCATTTTCTTGATGCTTCTGGAAAAGAAATAGCAAGGCAGACATTGGATACCTTAGCTCCAGGGGAGACAAAAAGCTTTGATGTGCCTCAAGCAAAGGCTGTAGAAGTCCGCCGAATGAATGGTGACTGGGCAGGAACCTTTTCTTATGAGTGACTCTTTGTGTTGCGATAGACAGCGGGAGTCATGCCTACATTTTTCTTGAAGGATGTACAAAAGACACTTTCACTGGAAAAACCGGTTTGAAAACATATATCCTTGATACGCATTCGTGTATTTTTTAACATATACTTTGCATTGCTGATTCTGGTGTTGATCAGATATTCATGAGGTGTGAAGCCCGTTTCTTTTTTGAATATCCGGATAAAATGGAAGGGGCTTAACATTGCCCGTTCTGCAAGGTCTTCAATGAAAAGCTCATCAGCAAAATGTTCATTGATGTAAGATACGATTTCCTCCATGGAAATCGTATTTGCATTTGTGGAATGTTTCACGGGTGTGTAAAGCAGAAAGGTGGTTAGAATGTCGGATATCTGCTTACACAGCAGGGCTTCCCGGATGGTCTCACTGGCGGCAAAGGTCTGGTATATCTGAGTGAGACGATTCACAACGGTAAGGGAATCAGTGAGAGTAAAAATATTGCCAAGATGGGCGACAATCATATCATAATACCGTCTGGCCATGGGACCGTCAAAATGAACCCAGATACATTCCCAGCCAGTACTTGTGCGATAGCCGTGTGGCTGGTAACAGTCTAACAAAACAAATTGATTCTCTGACACAAGCTGTGTCTGGTCTTCAAACTTCACTTCAAGCTCACCATGCTGGATGTACATCAAAAGAAAACTGTTAAATGAATTACGCTGCTGGTGATATCCGGCTTCATAGATAAAATGTCCGGTACAAATCGGATAGAAAAATGTATTCTGGGCATCCAGACTGGGACTATAGTTGTAAAAGTCAGAGACTGGAGCCACATGTTTCTCACAAGATTTCAAAATTATTTCCTCCATTTTTGGTAGATAATTGTGAAACTCACAATTCTTCAGTTGCCTTAATTCTATACTGAATAGAAAGAAAAAACAAGCAAAAGAAAATAGCAATTTATATAAATAGAATAGCAATTGACAGGAATGAATACTTGATTCATCTGCTATATAATGATTTCAACATAAAGCAAAAAAAAGAAAATGCATAGATAAAATATGCGAAAGGAGTTACAAATGGAAACAGTTAGAATTTGGGAAGAAGAAACCATCATCCCAACCTATGAAGTGGGAGAACCAGATAAGAATCCTATGTTTCTGGAGAAGAGAGTCTACCAGGGAAGCAGCGGAAAGGTATACCCATATCCAACCACAGAGAAAATAAGTCACGAGAAAAAAGATAAGGAATACAAGGCTGTTTATCTGGAAAATGAATACTTAAAGATTATGATTCTGCCAGAGCTTGGCGGTAGAATCCAAAGGGCATATGATAAGACAAATGATTATGATTTCGTATATTACAATCATGTGATCAAACCGGCACTTGTTGGCCTTGCAGGACCATGGATTTCTGGTGGTATCGAATTTAACTGGCCACAGCATCACAGACCAACTACCTATATGCCAGTGGACTATCAATTGAGAGAGAACGCAGATGGAAGTAAGACACTGCTCGTAAATGATTGTGACCAGATGTATGGAACAAAAGGAATTGCCTCCTTTACCCTATATCCTGGAAAAGCCTATATTGAGATCAAAGGACAGCTCTATAACAGAACCGCTATGCCTCAGACCTTTCTGTGGTGGGCAAATCCAGCAGTGGCAGTTAATGATCAGACACAATCCATTTTCCCACCAGATGTACACAGCGTATATGATCATGGCAAGCGTGATGTATCGCGTTTTCCAATTGCAAAGGGCATTTATTATAAACATGATTATAGCGAGGGAGTAGATATCTCCAGATACAAGAATATTCCAGTGCCAACCTCCTATATGGCAGAGACATCGAAGTATGATTTCGTGGGCGGATATGATTATGGAAAAGAAGCAGGTCTACTTCATGTGGCAGATCACCATTTCTCTCCAGGAAAGAAGCAGTGGACCTGGGGCTGTGGTGAATTTGGAAAAGCCTGGGATCGTAACCTTACAGATGAAGATGGCCCATACATTGAATTGATGACTGGGGTGTATACGGAGAATCAACCAGACTTCACTTGGCTGAAACCATTTGAGGAGAAGACCTTTAAGCAGTATTTTATGCCTTATAAGAAGGTGGGAGCAGTCAAGAATGCGACAATTGATGCAGCTATGAATGTGGAGCATCAGAAGGATGGCGTGAAGGTTACCGTATATGCAACTGGAAAACACGAGCATGGAAAGATTCTGCTTGAAGTAAACGGCAAAGAGGTGTATTCCGATGAGGCATCCCTTTCACCGGTAGAGGTGTATGAGAAGGTTCTTCCAGTAAATGAGACGCGTCCAGAAGAGCTGAAGGTATCTGTATATGATGGCAAACAGCTCCTGGTGTCTTATCAGGCAGAGAAAGAAAATATTCCTGAGATGGCAAAGCCAGCAGAGCCAGCCAAAGATCCAGAGGATATTATGACCAATGAAGAACTGCTCTTAACTGCACAGCATATTGAACAGCATCGTCATGCAACCTATCTCCCAGATCCATATTATCTGGAAGGACTGAAACGTGATCCGGAGGATAGCAGAATCAATAATGCCTATGGAATGCTGTTATACCGCAGAGGTAAGTTTACAGAAGCAGAGAAGCATTTCCGTACAGCAGTGAAACGCCTGACCTGGAGAAGTCCAAATCCTTACAACAGTGAGAGCTATTATGATCTGGGACTAAGCTTGTATGCACAGGGAAGAATGGATGAGGCATATGATGCATTTTACAAGGCAGCTTGGAGCAGTGAGCAGCAGGAAATGAGCTACTATTATACAGCTGCTATTCAGGCACAGAAGGGAAATGTTTCACTGGCATTGGAACTTGTAGAGAAGAGTCTGATCAAAAATATGCATAACATCAAGGCACGTGCACTAAAAGCAATACTTCTTCGCAAGGCAGGAAAAGAAGAGGAAGCTGGAAAATGGATTGCGGAGAATCTAAGTGTGGATCCTTTCGATTACGTATCCATTTTTGAACAAACCAATACATTTTCCGGAATTGAAAAGGAAGCAGCAATTGCCTGTATGAATAAGCTTATGCGGGAATTCCCAGAGAACTACTTACAGGCGGCAAGAGATTATGCGGAAGCAGGAGCTTATGAGGAAGCAGTTGCAATATTGAATCAGTGCAGGAAAGAGCAGCCAATGCTTCACTATTACAAGGGCTACTATTATGGCAGATTAAACAGAGAAGCCGAACAGCTTACAGAGTATAAGAAGGCAGAAGAAGCAAGCCCAATCTGTTGTTTCCCAAATAAGCTGGAGGACATTGCAGTATTAGAAGAAGCGATGCTTCAGAATCCAAAAGGAGCAAAAGCGTATTACTATCTGGGCTGTCTGTACTATGATAAAATGCAGCAGGAGAAAGCAATTACACTTTGGGAGAAATCAATCGAGCTTGATTCTGATTATCCAACGGTACACCGCAACCTTGCACTTGGATATTTCAATATTCTTGGTGAGAAAGAAAAAGCAAAGGCTGAATTGGAGAAGGCATATGCACTTGATGAGACAGATTCCAGAGTATTCCTTGAACTGGATCAGCTCTATAAGAAATTAAATATGGATTTTCAGACAAGACTTAAACGGTATGAAGCACATGAAGCTATTGTAAGAGAGCGGGATGATGCTATGCTGGAATGGGTTACCTTATACAATCTTGCCGAACAGCCAGAGAAAGCATATGAGACAATCATGTCCCATGTATTCCGCCCTTGGGAAGGTGCAGAAGGAAGAATCTCAGGACAGTATAAGATTGCACTTGTTGCAATGGCAAAGAAATCCATTGCAAGTAAAGATTATGTCAAGGCAAGAGAGCTTCTTGAGAAGGCACTTACTTACCCGATGAATCTTGGGGAAGGAAGACTAGAAGGAACCAAGGATAATAACATCTATTATTATCTTGGAATGGTAAATAAAGAGCTGAAAGATCATGAAAAGTTCGAGCTTTGTATGGCAAATGCACAGATCGGTGAGAATGAACCAGCTGGAGCAATGTACTATTACGATCAGCCAGCGGATATGATTCTGTACAAAGGACTTGCGGCTGAAGCAGTAGGAGATCATAAGATGGCCTGTGCATGTTTCAACAAGCTTATGGATTATGGTGAAAAGCATGTGCGGGATGAAGTGAAGAATGACTTCTTTGCGGTATCTCTTCCAGACTTCCTGATTTTTGAAGATGATATGAATGAGAAGAACAAAGCACACTGCTATTATCTGATGGGATTATCCCAGCTGGGATTTGGAAAGAAGAAGGAAGCAAAAGAAGCATTTGAGAAGGCTCTGACCTTTGATTACAATCATCAGAATTGCAGAGTCTATAGAAATCTATGTGAAGACTAACAGAATATAGGCGCAGAAACACAGTAACAGAAGCGTACAAAATGAGTGCCGGTGGCACTCATTTTTGTATGCTATTTTACGGTGTGATGTCTATGTAGTCTGATAAGGAATCTGGCTGTTTTCAAGCTGTAAGAAATGTCTCCGATATTGTAAAGGCGTCATGCTTTCGTGCTTCTTAAAGGTCTGAATAAAATAGCTGCTGCTATAAAAACCACAGCTCTCCGCAATCTCGGCAATGGTCTGACCGGTATTTCGAAGGAGCGATTTTGAAAATGCGAGTCTCGTGTTCACCAGATACTCATAAGGACTTGAACCAAGCTGCTGCTTAAAGGTGTGACCAAGATAGGACTTACTGATATTAAGGGTTTGGCAGAGAGAATCAAGTGTAATCTCCTGTGAGAAATTCTCCTGTATATAGTCCATGGCATTTTTAATAAAAGGATAGAGTTCGGAATCGGAATTGCCAATGGAACGCTTCAATTCAAGAAGATATTCGGAGCATAGGCGTATCAGTAAAGTGGAGCAGATGAGATCATTCTCAGGAAGAGAATAATTTGCGTGCTGCTGAATCTCCTGAAACGCTGATTCGGCACAGTCAATTTCTACCCTATCCCAATATTTGGATATTTCGCTTAGATATCCATCAATGCAGCTTCCACAGAAATGAATCCACTCAAAATCCCAGAATTCAGGCCCATTGTTATAGTAGGAATGATTATGTTCACAATTAATAAGAACAAGAGAACCTGGTGTAAGCAGTGTGATGCGGTTCTTATATTCTAATATGCCCATGCCACTTCTGGTGTAAATGAGCAGGAAGCTGTGAAGCTTTCCACGATTAGCAATGAGATAGTCTGGTGTCGTGACATAATGACCAAGACATTGAATATAGAGATATTGCTGTTTGGCAGTGGCAGAAGGTGTTAAATCGTCTGACCAGGATTCTGTTAATATGTTTGATAAATTCACAATTGTTTTCATCGTAAAGTCCCTCCAAATACATTATATACCCA
>CAZTGP010000068.1:0-13091 GCA_964613325.1 uncultured Roseburia sp.
AATCGGTAAGGCGCCCTTTCAAATGCTCCGGACAGCCTTGTACCACACAGAGATATATCTTGTCCATCTGATGATTTCTGATTTGTTCAGAAAGCCTTGAGGCAGCCTTGGAGGTCCTGGCAAATACCATCACACCTCCCACCGGCCTGTCAAGCCTATGCACAAGCCCGAGAAAAACATTTCCGGGCTTTTTATAGCGGATCTTAATATCTTCCTTTAATAGAGTTAAAAAATCCGGTGCTCTGCTGATATCCTTCTGAACAGGCACATTCGGCGGCTTTACTGCTATTAGCAAATGATTATCCTCGTAAAGTATTTCGATACCCACAAATCAGATTCTCCAGTCATTTGGTGCAGATCCATCTCTGCATTATGTTTCCAGCGACCTTTTGTGTTTTGATGTCCGCCTGCCTGCAATTACAGTTACTGTATTATCATCGGCTGATATACTCAGGCTTGCTGAACACACAAAAAGAACAGGGTTTTTACTTATGATAATTATACCATGCTTATTATTTCTGTCTATTATTCCAATGTTCTGGAAACAGTATTGCTTCCAATTAATCTGTTGTAAGAGTATTTACGTTTAAATACAGAAGCCTTGCCTTGAGAACCTGAAATACTAATCCAGTGTGAAACAGTATCGTAAGCTGCTTTCTCCATAGCTTGCAGAAGTTCAACTAATCCGCTGTCCGGATTATTCTTCAATATATCTCCAGCTGCGTCCCGACATGCTAATTGAATTTCTGTTGCAACATTTATCTTGTTTATTCCCGCCCTTACAGAACGTCTAATATTCTCATCTCCGGAACCGGAGGCACCGTGTAAAGCAATTGGCATTCCGTTCGTTGACTCTTTAATTCTTCTGATAAGATCAAAATTAATCTGTGGTATAAATCCATCCGGGTATTTACCATGTGCTGTTCCAGCTGCAATGGCCAAACAGTCCACTCCGGTTTCCTTTACAAAAAGTGCCGCTTCTTCAGGGCAGGTGAAAAGAGACTCATCACAACCATCAAGTGCAGCTGCCATTCCAACGTGGCCCAATTCTCCTTCTACACCAATATCTAGAGGCTGACAGAGTTCAACTACTTTTTTAGTGAGGACTATATTTTCATCAATTGGAAATGCGGATGCGTCTACCATGACCGAAGAAAATCCATGTCGAACACAATAGGCAACTTTCGAAAAATCTCTTCCATGATCCAAACAAAGAGATACCGGAACATGTGTAGCCTCTGCTAAAGTTTTAATAATCGCAACCATTAATTCTCCGTTTGCATGGCGAGCCATCTGGTTCCCGCCAAGAATAATAATCAGTGGTGCATCCGCATGTGTTGCAGCACTAATTATTCCTCTAGCCATCTCCATATTTAATGCATTTGCCGCAATAACAGCATAATTTTTTGCTGCAGCGTCTTTTAAAATCTGCCTCATCGAAGTATACATTATTGTCTCCCTAAATTTTATTTTAGTAAATTCAAATACTCTATTGTTTGTCGCGTTTACTGTGATATACTTTGCTGTTAACACTAAGTTGCCAAATGCTTTTGTCCAGTTTTGCGGTCAATCTGTCCCAATCTTTCGAAAGCATTTCTTCCATCTTTTTAATATTTTCAATCCTGCTAACTGTATCAGGACTTCCTATACATAAGTTGGCTGCATAAGTGCCCATTTCCAATGCTTTATCTGGTGGATAGCCGTAAATCAGAGCTGCAAGAATACCCGCAATAGCTGTATCACCTGCGCCCGTTGTCGAAAGTATAGGGGATGTATCTATTGCTTCACACCAAAGCTCTCTGTCTGTCCAGTCATTCATGTTTTGGGGCAAAGCCCTGCCAAATGTAGAAAATAAAGACTCTTTTGCTGTGCGAAGGTACAGACCCTTTTTCCCCATCTTTATTACAACAATTTTTGCACCCATAGAGAGCAAGGTATCACCAATCTCTATGACCTTATTCGGGTCAATGTAATCAACTATATTGTTATTTCCGGCTTTTTCCGCAATTTCGATATATTCATCACGATTTAACATAAAAAGAGTCTCTTCAATGCTCGGCATATAAATGTCGACAAACGGCAACAGTCTTTGAATAATCCCGTTCCAATTCAATTTACCAGATTCACTTTTCATATCCGGTAAGGTCATATCTACAGAAGTTGTAACTCCCGTCTTTTTTGCTTCTGAAAACAGGCGTATAAGGTCATCTCCGTTATTTTTGTAAAGATATTTCATTGCTGTAGGATAGCCAAAATGAAAAAGATCGGCTTGATGCAGACTTTTTATGGGCATATCATCTATAGTAAAGCTTTGCCCAGCCCCTATATGTAAAAATGTGATTTTATCCATACCGGGAGGTGTAACTGCTATAGCTGCCGAAGTATTATGAGCATCTGTTGTTATTATTTCTGCATTTACATTAAAATCTCTTATAATACTCTTTACAATATTACCCGTGCGGTCATTTCCTACCTTAGTGATTAACTTAACGGGAATACCCATTTTTTTCAGTGCCAATCCTGTATTACCTATTACCCCTCCCAAATACATCATTACACCGTCAATGTTGGTAATCTTCCCTTGTCTGAAAAAAGCATTTGGATCTGTCTTTCTCTCTGGATCCATCATCATAACAATATCCAACACAACTGAGCCGGCAACAACAACATTCTTTGTCATTGACCTCCCCCCCTAATACCTCTATGTTTCTTTTTATTCTCCCTGAATTACTGCATTTCTTTTACATAATCTACAATATAACGAGCAGTAAGTCCGTATTCCTCCATCATCTCATCAGGATTTCCGGACTGACCAAAACGGTCATTGATTCCAACTTTCTTAAACTTTAACGGCTCCCCGATAAGAATGTCAGAAATAGCGTCTCCAAGCCCGCCAATAACGGAGTGTTCTTCTGCTGTAATTATCTTCCTGGACTTCAATGCATACTTTTTGACTGTATCTGCGTCCAGCGGTTTAATTGTATGTATATTTACAACAGTAACATTAATTCCCTCATTTCTCAGTGCAATGGATGCTTCTATTGCTTGCGGAACCATAATACCTGTTGCAAAGATTACCGAATCATATCCATTCTCTACAAGTACATTAGCTTTCCCGATCTCGAAAGGTGTGTCTTCTTTTGTAATAATTGCTGAAGGCCATCTCCCGATGCGTATATACATCGGGCCATTATGTTTCGCAGCAGCAAAAATTGCTTTACGAACTTCTATGGCATCACATGGCACAACTACAGTCATACCCGGAAGCACACGCATCAGTGCAATATCTTCAATAGCCTGGTGACTTGCACCATCTTCTCCCGCAGTAATACCACCATGGGTACAAGCAACTTTTACATTAAAATCTGAGTACACAATGGCATTACGAATCTGTTCATATGCACGACCTGCACCAAAAATTGCAAATGTACTTATAAATGGAGTAAATCCCATTGAAGCAATTCCGGCAGCCATTCCTGTCATATTCGCTTCTGCTATTCCTGCATTAAAAAACCGTTCGGGGAATTTTTTTGCAAAAATGCATGTTTGAGTAGCTATAGACACATCTGCATCAAGAACAACAACTTTCTCATTGACAGCACCTAATTCAGCCAATGCTTCTCCATATGCGACTCGCATTGCTCTTTTTTCACTCATTCCATATTACCCCCCCCAGCTCCTGTAATGCCAGTTTTAGTTCCTCTTCATTTGGTGCTTTTCCATGCCATCCTACTTGATCCTCCATAAAAGAAACACCTTTACCTTTAATCGTTTCCCCTATAATTGCTTTTGGTTTTCCTCTGCTTTTCTCGTTTAATGCATCCATGACCTGCTGTATGTCATTACCGTCAATAACAATGACGTGGTAACCAAAAGCACGCAATTTATCTTCAAGATTACCTAATGACATTACATCATCATTATGTCCATCAATTTGTAGCCGGTTATAATCCCATATAGCTGTGAGATTGTCTAACTTATAATGTGCAGCGGCCATACTCGCCTCCCAGATTTGTCCTTCCTGTGACTCTCCATCGCCTATAAGTGCATAAACCTTGGTATCAGAATTACGAAGTCTTGCCCCTATAGCCATACCAACAGCAATCGAAAGGCCCTGGCCTAAAGATCCATTAGATGTATCCAGTCCAGGTGTTTTCTTTCGGTCAGGATGTCCCTGTAAGTTACTGTGTAATTTGCGTAACGTTTTCAGCTCATCTTTATGAAAATAACCCTTATCAGCAAGAACAGCATAAAGTGCCGGATTCGCATGAGCTTTTGATAAAACGAATCGATCCCGTTCTCCCCAATACGGCTCTTTTGGATTGACACGCATTTTTCCGTAATACAGCCCCACCAAAAATTCAACACATGACAAACTGCCACCAGTATGGCCGGATTGGGAGATAAAGATTTCCTGAAGAATCATACGTCTGATTTCCCTGCATTTATCTTTCATTTCATGTATTTCCAATACTACCACCCACCCCACTTATTGTTCTTGTAGTATATATGTTGCATGAGAAACATTATAGTTGTTATATCTGCATTAGCTCCTTAGCCTTTGCAACAGTGTTCTCAACGGTAAGTCCATAGTATTCCAATAATTCTGAAGCATCTCCGGATTGACCAAAACAATCTTCTATTCCGACATAACGCATAGGCACCGGACAGGATTCTGACATCAGCTTTGATACAGCAGAACCTAAACCACCAACAATAATCCCTTCCTCCAGCACAATGATCCGCCCTGTCTTTTTTGCCGATTCAATAATTAAATTTTTATCAAGAGGTTTGATGGTTGGTATATTTATTACTTCCGCTTCGATTCCTTCCCCGGCAAGCTTATCCGCCGATTTTACTGCTACATCAAACATGGTACCGGTTGCAACTAAAGTAATATCTTTACCATTGCGAACCTTGATTCCTTTACCTATTTCAAAATGATACTTTTCAGGATCAAATACGACAGGAACTGGATTTCTACCGAGGCGCAGATAGACAGGACCTTCATAATCCATAATCGCTTTTACTGCTGCCCGCATCTCCACAGCATCGGCTGGATTAATTACCGTCATATTCGGAATTGCTGACATAATTGCCAAATCCTCAACCGCCTGGTGAGAAGCACCATCTTTCCCTACAGAAAGGCCACCATGGCTACCACATATTTTGACATTAAGATTGGGATATGCAACTGAATTACGTATCTGTTCAAAAGCTCTGCCTACAAACACAGCGAACGTACAGGCAAACGGTATTTTGCCACCTATGGACAGTCCTGCTGCTGTACCTATGAGGTCTCCTTCGGCAATTCCAACATTAAAGAATCTTTCAGGTACTTCATCTTGAAATTTGCAACTCATAGTAGCTTTAGCAAGATCTGCATCCAAAACCACTACATTTTCATTGGTTTTTCCATATTCAACGAGTGCCTGACCAAATGCATCTCTTGTTGCAATTAATTTGTTCATCGTTCTATACCTCCAATTCCTTCAATGCTTGTTCCATTTCCTCAGCCGATGGTGCTTTACCATGCCAGTTAACCTGATTTTCCATAAAGGATACACCTTTTCCTTTTATTGTGTTCATAATGATCACACTCGGTATGCCTTTTGTCTTTTTCGCTTTATCAATGGCATTTAGAATATCGGGTATGCTATGCCCATTCACCGTCAATACATTCCAACTAAATGCCTCGAATTTTTCTTTTATTTTCGTATTTCCTATTACTTCCTCAATAGTACCGTCAATTTGCAAGTGATTATAATCGACAAAAGTAATTACATTATCCAGTTTGTATTTTGAAGAAGTCATTGCTGCTTCCCATACCTGGCCTTCTTCAAGTTCACCATCGCCCAGAACACAATATGTATAGAACTCTTTTTTGTTCAGTTTAGCTGAAAGTGCAATTCCATTCGCCAAAGACAACCCTTGTCCCAGAGAACCTGTGGATACATCTACTCCGGGCGTTTTTCTTGAATAAGGATGTCCCTGTAAAATAGAACCAAATTCCCGAAGTTTATTCATCTCTTCAACAGGGAAAAACCCCTTTAATGCTAAAGCAGCATATAAAGCGGGGCATGCATGTCCCTTAGATAATATGAAACGATCCCTGTCTTCCCAATCAGGATTTTCAGGTTTAACATTCATCACTTCGAAATATAAAACGGCGAGAAGATCCGCACATGACAAAGAACCCCCTGGATGTCCTGATGCCGCTAGTCCAATAGACTTTATTATCAATCTGCGGATATCTTTGGCTTTTTGCTCGAGATAATTTAAGTCACTCATTTTCTATTCATTCCTTTCACTGCAATAATATTGAAAAAAATGTAACACGACCTGGAAAACCTTGCTCACTGTGACATGTCTGATACAACATTTTAAATCACATATGTTTTATTTATCACCAAACTGATCTTTAAGAAATAAAATTCCCTTCTTCATAGCTTCGATACGTGATTCAATAGATGTATCATCTATAAGATTGCGCCAGACACGTAAGTTGTATGAAGCTTCGTCGTCAAATGCAACAACCGCTTCCATCGTAACAAAACCATCATATCCAATTTCTTTCAATGTTTTTCCAACTTTAGACCAGTCAATGCGTTTGTTGTGATATGGTATTCCCCTGTTAGGCTCAGACACATGGAACTTGCCGATGTGATCTTTTGCAGAGCGAATAGCACTAAATATGTCATTCTCTTCGATATTCATGTGATAAATATCCAAAACAAGACCACAACAAGAACTTTCCAGCTGGTTAATAAAAGCCAGGCCTTCATCGACCGTATTGATAATATAGTTCTCATAACGGTTTAACACTTCCATATTGAGTTTTATATTATAATCCTCAGCAACAGGTATCACTTGGCGAATACTCTCAATACAACGTTGTGTTCTTTCATATTTTATCTGCGATGTAATCATGTCATGTTTGTAATCTGGCGGCCAAGATGAATAAATTACACCGCCAATTTCGGTACCACCTAAATCAGCAGCCGCAACAATTGCTCTTTTTAGATGCTCTACCGCATACTGGCGTATAAAGGAATCTTGTGAACGCATATCAATGCCTACAGGATATCCATAGCAGAACAATAGCTCAATTCCCATGTCTTCAGCCATTTTCCTAATCTCAGCACTTTTTTTCTTATCTCCGTTTAGTGCTTCATCCGGTGGACGAAACTCCACAGTGTCTGCTCCAGTTGCTTTAACTTGCTCAAAAAATAATTTTAAATTTTGGGGATCGAAACTTTTGCCCCAAGTTAATCTATGAACACCATATTTCATATTTTCACCCATCCCATATTTGTGTGGCGAATCGCAAGATCCGCTTCAGTCCAGTCGTTTTTTCATCATTTTTATTACTGAATAGTCTAATGATATAAGTAATCTTCGATTGCAAACCATATCCGAATAATTAATGCTCTTTAAACCCATGCGATCTTTGCCTTGCACAAAAATATGTCTGGCATTGTTGATAGCATCATCGAATTTACAAACTTGAATATCATCAATTTTGTAAAACAATACGCCACCTCATCCTAGATCATTTCTATCATACTGTTATCCTCATACATGGGAATAAAGAGCAATAAAAATTCAATACTTTCTGAGAGATTATAAATAATTACTTCACAATTTCCTGAATAGTTCGTATTTCTTTGTCACTTAATTTATAAAAGTCGCTATTACGCTCGCCAGTATTTGAATCTTCAATTAGTATCAGCTTAGTGTCCCTTTGGGTTATGGTGTTATGCCATAATGTTTTTGGAATATTGTAAACTTTATTTCTTTCCATCTCTAATTTATCAAACACCAAACCATCTTCAGTCTCTGCTGCAAAAATTAGTGTGCAAGAGCCGGATAATAGTACGAAAAGTTCATCTGTTTCATTATGGCGTTCCAGCAGATCAATGCCTGTGATATCATTTGAAGGCTTCCAATTTTTAATACCAACTGTCCACTTTTCATTTTCATATACGCGGTGCATTCCTTCACCAGAATACTCGTACGATAAAATTTCCATTTTTTCCTCATCTCTCTTCATGCTAGTTTTTATAATTTCGCTTAAATAGTTATCACACACATATATCTGCCTGTATAAAACTTTCTAAAGGTCGGTGCTGAAGAAAAACGTTAGCATCTATTCCTTCAGCACCAGTTTGTGGGACTGCTAATCTCTAATATCGTACTTCTTACTATTCACCATGCAGTGATTTTTGCATAATTTTCAATGCCTCTTCAGCTGAAATCTGACCAAGCAATGCCTGCTGATTGGTGTTAGCCCATGTAAGATTTATAAACTCAGTCAGAGTGTCGGTTGGAGGTAAAACACCTGCAAACTCAAGGCTCTGTGCTGCAACACTTTGGAATCTATTAGCTTTAAATTCTTCTGTATTTCTAACGTTATCAGTTCCAAGACCTTTGCCAGTGTCCTTAAACCACATGGTTCCCCCTTCACCAGTTGTCATGAACTTATAGAATTCAAATGCCGCTTCTTTGTTTTCACATTGTTCATATACTACTAGATTTGTATCACCTGTACATGTCCATTGACCACCTGCTCCTGCAGGGGAAGGGAACGCATCAACATCATCACCAAAAGTCTCTAGCCAAATAGAGCTTGATCCAATATGGTGAATCATCATTGCTGTCAATCCCATCTTAAAATCATCAACCATTTCAGCGTAGGCTGCATTAGGTGATGATTCAGGTGCATAACCGCTCTTATATATATTAAGATAAGCTTCATATGCCTTAACAGCCTCAGGAGTTGTCAGATTCGCCCATGTTGCACCGTATGGATACAGGAAATTACCCAGATGCTCATGTCCACCGCCTGCACCGCGTAATCCATAGCCGTATACATCAATCTTTCCGTCACCATCGGTATCCATTGTACATTTTTCTATGGCTGTAAGGAATTCATCAAAATTAGCAGGTACTTTATCAACTCCTGCAAGCTTAAAATAAGAAGGACGGTAGTATACATAAAGGGCTTCCAGTGTCCAGGGTAAAACTGAAAGTTTGCCATCTCCGGTAGAATTCTTCATCATGGTCCAAACACCATCTGATAATTGGCCTTTGTCGCTCCAACCGTCAACATAGCTGCTCATATCTGCAAGAAGATTATTATTGGCAAACATTTTCCCTGCCTGGAGTTTAAAAGTAGACATATCAGGGCCACCACCGCCCATAATTGCAGTAAATATTGAATCAGTAAATCCTCCGCTTTCCCAGGGATACTCTTCTGCTTTTACAGTGATATTTTTGCCATTACTCTCATTGAACTTTGTAACAATGCTTTGCATGAGGTTGGACTGTTCCGTATTGTCTGCCCAATACCAGTAGTTTAAGACTATTTCTTTGCTGGTGTTACTGGGGGTGCTATCAGCCCCGGGTGATGCGGGCACATTGCTTGCATCGCTGGGGCCGCCAGCCTTAGAGCAGGCAGCAAGGCTAAAAACCATTGCAAATACCAATAAAATCGAAAGTACCTTTTTCATTAAATAACACTCCTTTTTTCCAGAATTATTTTTAAAATTTACCGGGTTATTACCAGTAAATTTTAGACAGCTTTTTAATTTAAAACTATTAACCCTTAACCGCGCCAGATGTCAGACCAGAGACAAGGCGTTTCTGTGCAAAAAAGAACATAATACATACTGGAATAATCGCAATTGTCCCTCCGGCGCAAAGTATGTCCCATTCAACACCTAACTGTCCAATCAGGCTGTTTAGCGCTACCGGAATCGTGCGGGTAGACGGATTGGTGAACAAAGAAGCCATGGTATATTCATTCCATGATTGCATAAACACATAAACTCCCGCCGCTAATAAGCAAGGTGTTAAGACTGGTATAAAAATACGGAAGAAGGCTCCCATACGATTACAACCATCTACCAGCGCTGCTTCTTCGAGAGAAAAAGGAACATCACGAATAAAACCTTGTATTAACCATACAGAAAAAGGTATTGTAAATGATGTATACGCGAGGATTAATCCCATAGGAGTATATAATAGCTTTAATGACCGCATAATTGTATAAAGCGGTATCATCAAAAGAACAGCAGGAAACATATTCCCTGACAAAAACATGCCCATAAGAACATTTCGTCCCTTAAACTGATACCGTGAAAATGCATAGGCTGCTAAAGTCGAAACGATTAATGATAAAATCATGGTGCAAAGAGCTACAACTAAACTGTTTTTCATGTATTTCAAAAAATCAAAATAACCAAAGAGATTTCGATATGTATCTAATGTGAATTCCTTCGGCCAGTAAATAAGCGGGTTTGTATATATTTCAGCCTGTGGCTTAACTGAAGTCACAAACATCCAATAAAACGGAAAAAGCAAAAAAAGCAAAAACAACAAATTAGGTAGTATAAGTGTGAATATAGTATTGCAGATGTTTTTAATATTTGTATTTCTCTTCATATTTTCCTCTCCATTTTTATGATGTGTACCGCTTTTTTACATTACTTTGGTTCAAATGTTGATCTCATGTATGGAATCACAACAATCAGCATTAATATTGCCATTATTACTGACAAAGTAGAGGCATACCCAAGGTTTAATACATGTGCCATTTGAAAAACATAGACTCCTATAGTCTGAGTTGCATAAGCGGGGCCACCTGCTGTCATATTAAAAATAATATCCACTGAATTAGTAACCCATATGATACGTAGTAACAGTGTAACAAATATTGTATTTTTGATAGAAGGTAATGTAATTAAGAATAGTATGTGAAAGAAATTTCCTCCATCAATTTCTGCTGCTTCATAAATTTCATGTGGTACACTTTGCAATGCTGCCAATATCATCAACGCAAAAAATGGAATCCCCTGCCAGACGACGGCAATCACGGTAGCAGGTAGTGCAGTATTCATGCGTGAAAGAAAAGGAATACCATCTTCAAGTAAACCAATCCTCAATAATAAATCGTTAATAACACCATAATTCCCATGATAGAGCCAGCGCCATATTAGGCCAATCAGCACACCGGGTGTAACCCAGGGTACCATAGATAATGATCGCATAAGACCTCTGCCTTTAAAGCTTCTGTTAAGAAGTAGTGCAAGAATAAAACCAAAAAGAAATTGAAAACCAACTCCAAATACCACCCATAACAATGTAGTGCGCAAAGACGGCCAAAACTGTGGATCCTGAGTAAAAGCTCTGATATAATTGCTCAAACCTATGAATGCAGTCTTTGACGGATATCGGTGATCAAAATGCATAAAGCTGGTGAAAATAGCCTGTATAACAGGAATCAGAACCACACAGAGCATAACAATTAATGCGGGTGAAACTAATAGATATGGATAAATCCAAGAATGCTTTTTTGCTCTCATGTTACTTAATCTCCTTATTGATAAAACAACCTTTGCTTTTCGAATCTATATATATGATAACTTGCCTAAAAAGAGCTAATGATAAGTAGTAAAAAGAGTTCACCAGAAAAATCTATAGCTTTATTCTACTTAATGATCTGATGTTTGTCAATAGATTTTTAGCATATATGCTAGAGCAATCAGTTTTATTGGGTACATGTTTTTGTTGTTTTTGCACATAACATCCAATGCTACCTCACTAAAATGCGCATATACATCATATGTTTATGCAGAATACAACAATACAACTTTGCTGCTCGACAAAGCAAGTAAGCAGAAACATTATTAGAAAAAAATTGTTTTACTAAAATTGAACATGCTGAACTTTAAACTTGAATAAATTGATAAAGAAGTCTGAATTAAATAGTATAAAGGACAAAACCCGTTGATTGTTGAAGAAGTTGTATAGTTTTTTGACATGTAATATTCATTGATGAATAAACATCAATTATATGTATCGTCCTGGTTTCTTTTTATATGTTTTATATCATCAAGAGAATTATATATATGTGCTGATACCGCACTTTGAATCCTACAAATGTCTTTTTGTTTAAGAGCATTATAGATTTCCTCATGCGCACGAAGAGAACGATTATAACTTTCTTCTGAATTAAATAGTATAATAATACCCTTTTCAATTGTTTCAAAAATCACCGGCACTAGATTAATAAATACAGGATTTTTTGAACATTTTGCAATCATAGTATGGAAGTGCATATCTAACTCCACGCGATCGGAACTTAAATAGTTTATGTTTTTCATCTTCTCTACAATATCACCTATTTTTTCTATTTCTTCATTTGTTGCCCTTGTAGCAGCAAGCATGGCGATTTGCGGCTCTATTAATAGCCTGGCTTCAAAAATACCATTCGCTAGTATTTCCTTTTCAAAGAAACGCAAACCTAAAGGATCCTCCCCCATGCCCGGACCATCACTAATGTAAGTCCCGTCACCCTGTCTAATAACAACAATATTTTGCGCCTTAAGTGTTTTCATAGCCTCTCGAAGCGTCAGTCTACTCACATTGAAGTATTTAGATAATTGCGTTTCATTCGGTAGTTTATCACCTGGCTTTAAGTTTTGTTGAATAATCATATCCTTAATTTTTAGTGCCGTTGTTACTGATAATAATTTTTTATTATTTAATTTAATATCCATATTCTCCCTCAATAACAATTGTAATTCTCTTGGAAGCTGTCTTAGTGTGAATTGCAATATCATTTTAGGTATAAATATATTTTTTGTCAATATGTATAATTTTGGTTGCAATCTAATTTGTTGTCCCTAAATTAAAAAAATGAATCTCACCCTATAGATATGAATATGAAAACAAATTTTGCAAATGCAATAGTAAAGTCAGTTATGGCGACTCTTTCGAAGGCAAATAAAAAAATTATGGAAAGACTATTCTATGTTCTTCCCATAATTTATTAGATTTTCTTTTATAATGTTTTTTATTATATTTGTTATTATACATAACTCAGAACAGATTGTTTATAATCTCTGCAATACGGATTTTGGAGTCTTCCACAATCTCAACAATACGGAATTTGATTTTTACTGGTGTATTATTCGCCTCAGTTATATCTGTTATAAGCCGGTAATTATTATCCCCTAAGCCCTCTTTAAGCTGATTCATAGCTTCCTCATCCATTTTAAGGCTGTTGGCATCAGCAACGCAAAGGG
>CAZTGP010000069.1:0-13042 GCA_964613325.1 uncultured Roseburia sp.
ATTTGTTTGGAGAAGATATGGAATTATATGAAGTTACAGAAGCGTATGTATCGTATTTGAGAAAATTTGAACCTAAAAAGATATTATCAAATGCGGATCAAAAGAATACAAGAAAGTTCATAGGTTTAATAGTAAAGAAGGGAAAATACAATTATGTTGTTCCTTTAAGTTCACCAAAGTATGGAAAAGATTTTGCTATTAATGGATATACGGGAGATAAGCTTCCAGCAGATTACTCAACCAAGAAGTATAAAAAGGATATTTGTCTTTTGAAGGATACAACAGAGCCTGTTGTGTTTATGTACTCTAAGGACACAGATGGAATTGATTTTTATAGCAAAATACAATGCAATAATATGATACCAGTTCCTGAATCTGAATTGATAAAGGTTGATGTCAATGCAGAATCAGATGTAGCATATAAAGCATTGCTCCAAAAAGAAATTAATTTTGTAAGAAAAAATGAAACAACAATTATAAAAAAGCATATTAATCCTGTATATAATAATCGTATAAATAATCGTATGAATATAGGATATATTAGAGCTGCAACACCAGATTTTAAGTTGCTTGAACAAAAATGTGATGAGTGGGAGAAGAATCATCCTAAAATAGAAAAATAGTACATATGGCATCTATCAGAAATGATAGGTGCTTTTTTTATGCAAAAATATGCCAGATAAATAAAAAAATTACTTATTTTTCTGTAATCACGATTTTCAGGCTCCAAGTACTTAATGAAAGGGTTAAGGAATTACCCCTTATCAAGAAGGAAAGGAGAACGAAAATATGGGAAACATGGTTTTAGCAGCAGCAAGTTACACAAAGGCAATTACAAGTTTAAAGTCTGTACTTCTTACACTTGGTAGTGCAATCGGAGCGGTTATGTTGGTCTATGGCGGCATCAAGTTTGCTATGGCATTCCGTCAGATGGATCAGCAGGGTGAACATCAGGCTGTTTACTCAGTAGTGGCCGGTGGTGTGCTTGTTGGATTAAGTGCTCTTATTACAGCACTTACTTAAGACGTAACCCGGCTCCAAGGTATTTATAGGAGTCGGGGTTTTTAATTCAGGAAAGGAGACGTTATGGCGGATATTGTAAAGGCGTTATATAACTGTGCTTTTACTGTCTGGAATGCTCTTATGAAGATTGCCATGACACTCTTTACAACAAGCCCAAAGCTTGCAGGTGGTGGAACCCCGTATTCTACGGTACATGCATTTTACAATGCGATTGCAGACGCTACAGTACCGATTGCAACAGTATTTTTTATCATTGCAATTTATAAAACTGTGGTATCAGCCCCACCTGGTCAGCAGGCTCAAAGGTTTCTGCAGGATGCACTAAGATACTGCATTATTTTATACATCGCTGCAAACATGTGGAGCATTATGGGCTACATCATTGATTTTACGGATGGAATTACAGGAAAGATTTCGGCAACAAGTGGTTACACATTATCCGTTAGCGGAGATATGGAATCCATAATCGATAGCTGTTTAGAGTTACCAAGCTTCGAGTTGTCGGGAGAATGGCTTGAAAAATTCTGGAGTACGATAGGTTGCTCGTTGCTGTTTTTGATAGGAGGAATTGTACTTTTATTCATAATGGTTGCAAGCTGCCTATCTATTATAAGTAGTGCATTTCAGCGAATTTTAAAGCCACTTATGATACTGCCATTTGCAGGAATTGCGATTGCACTAGGAGCAGGTGGGCATGATATTTCAAGGTCATTGCTAACTTATATAAAGACCTTCTTTGGTTTTTGTATATCAGGTGCGCTTATGGTAGTAGCGGTAAAGACCGGAGTATCGCTTTGCACTAATCTTGTGAATTTCAATCTTGCTGGAGCATCGAATGTATATAAGTGCATTTTGATTACCGTGCAGATGGCAATTACACCAATTGTAATCAGTGGTTTAGTAAAGGGTAGTGACGCAATAACATCAAGAATGTTCTAGGAAAGGAGAGTATAGCTTATGGCGCAGATGAACAGAAACGTAAATTTGGAAGAGATTGATTCTGATGCATTATTTGGTATTGATGCTTTAAAGAACCAGACTATTTTTCAAAAAATCGTATTTTTCGGAAGTGTAATTGCTGGAGTTTTGCTCAATGTGTTACTGCCGCTTTACTGTGACACCCCAAGAATTGCTTGCATACTCATGTTTCTTGGGTTGTTACTGATTGGAGTGGCTTTTGGATGTAATTACACAGAGGATATGACCTATGGAAAATATTTATACTGCTTCTTTTTTAAGCCTTCCATTACGCTTTTTTATGAGTCCACTGAGGATGTAGAAAAGATAAAAGAAAAGGCAATTGTTTTGAAGCGAGAAGAAGATATGAAATTAAGACGTCAGCAACAGGCAGATCCTGTGGCACAGAGAAAGCTTCTTATAAAGCTGGTTTTATTTGTGGTTGTTATCGCAATCGCAATTGGCTCGGTATTTATATACAAAGGAATCAACGAAGATAAGAACCTTCATCATGAAGTTGAGAGGGTAATGGAGGAAGAAGATGGATAAGAGAAAAAATGAATATGTAGAATTGGCAAGACTCATTGAAGCAGAATTTCATGCCAGACAGGACGCTGGGATTCTTGCCAATTTGAATAAGAAAAATGTCGAAGGGCTTCATGTCACCAGAGACAAAATATTAAAAGACATGAGAGAACAGTTAAAGGATTATCAGGATGAGACTGGTAAGGAACTTACAGAAGAAGAGAAAGATTTTGTTGTTGACCTTATTAAAAAGGAGCTTTGGGGTTATGGAATCATTGATGACTTAATTCATGAAGAAACCATCTCTGATATTAAACTGTATGGACCGGAAGGTATTCGTATTAAGAAGACTGGTAAAAGAAGCGGTTCGGATATTAGTTTTTCTGATGAGGTGGCGTATAAGGTCTTTGTGACAAAGCTTCTTGAGAGAAACAAGGTAAATCTTGGTACGGCAAATGCTATTCAGACTTTTACGGATGCAAGCCAGGATGACTTTATTCTTCGAATAACAGTTATTTCCGGGCTTTTGGTAGATGGTGGAAAGCCAGTGGTAGCAATCAGAAAGATTCCTAAGAACAAGTATAATCTTGGAACCTTAGAGGAAGCTGGAATGTTTCGGCATAAGGATTCTAGTAAAAAAATCAAGATTAGCCAGAGTAAATGTAAGAAATATTTCTCTGATGATAATGAAGATTTTAATCAGCTTATGAATTGTATGATTTCATCAAAGGGGATTCTTTTTACCGGTAAGGGTGCAAGTGGTAAAACAACGCTTATGAATGCGATGATTGCTGAGATTCCATATGACGAGTCGGTAATGATTTGTCAGGAAAATGCGGAGCTTTTTGATTTGGTACATCCTGATTTATTTAGCTGCCATGTAATGACAAATCAGGGAGATTCAAAGATTAGTTATGAGCTTGGAGATCTTACTAGAGCCGCGCTTCTTGTGGACTTGGACAGAGTGATTGTTGGTGAGGTAAAGGAAGGCTCTGAGGCTGCAGGATTATCAAAAGCATCTATGACTGGTCATAAATGCTGGACTTCCGTTCACGGTGAATCTTGTGAGATGGCAGTAGATAAGATGGCAGATTATATCAGTCAGGCAACTGGATATTCGACAAAGGATTCTTTGAAGCAGTTACAGGGCTTTGAGTATGTAGTGCATCTTCGTAATTTCAGGGTGGATGAGGTAATTAGAATCGCAGGTTGGGACAAGGAAAGAGATGCCCTTATTTTTGAAAAGGTATATCCATTTACCGTGAAAGGAGTTTGCGATGAGAATGATAAGTACAAATACGATCCTAAAGAGAGTTTGTAGTTTGGGCCTGGTATGTGCAATGGCTTTATCATTAACAGGTTGCGGAGTATTTGATACGTTGCTTGGTTTATCTAATGACAAGCCTACAAGCTTTAGTAGCGTAAATGATCTTGAAAGTGGTAAGGCATATGTATGGCATCACGATGGTGGAAAGTTAGAAGAAGATTTAAAGAAAACGGCTGGCAAGGATGTATTTTTTACCTGTATTACAGGAGATTACAACTTTAAGAAAAAGGAGCTTGAAGAAGTAACAGAGTATCCAAGGAGCATATGGATTGATTCTGATACAGATTCCAAGATTCCTACAGTAAAGTCGGGGGATTATCTGATTTATGTGCATGATGAAACGGTACCGGATTCCATCGTGTTTGAACGATTTGCAGATTATGGTTACACCATTGGTGTTTCCAATCTGCAGGCGGATATGGGCGGTCATTATTATCTGGTTTTTGCTGATGTAGAAGATGATGATTACAAGTATTACATTGACATGAAATCAGATGCTTCCGCCCTTACGGAACTTGGAGCAATATCCAGACTGTATTTAGATAAGGTAGGAAGTATGAGGGTGAATAAGGACACAGTATCAGATGGTGGAACAGTCATTAAGCTGAAAAAGGATAAGACGTATACCTGCGAGTTTTACACAGGAACTTTCTATCAGGATTTTAATCTGCAAGCCAACATTCACAGCTTTGGAAGCTTTGAAAGATTCGTAAGTTATGATTATGAATTTATGCATAGCAACTTTATAGCAGTAAAAATCCCAGATTATTTTGTCAGCGGATATTATTTCGTAAATGGTGTAGGGCTTTTCAGATATGTCTCTGATAGTGATGCAGGTAAGTACAATGGCGAAGCATATGATGAAAATATCAATTGGAATGAGCCTATGATTCTTTATAACGAAGATGGCACGGTTCTATTTGATCCAAGTGATCCAGATAGATTTGAAAAGGACATTGACGATATGTCAGATCCCGGTGATGAAGGGGATGTAGATATTAATGTTCCTATAAATATTGAAGAAAAGGAGGAGGATACGAGTGGAGGCAGTAGTTAAAGTACTTCCCTGGGCGCTTATATTTATCTTTGCATTCTTGTTTATGTATTTACTGCATAGACGATTTGTAGAGAACAATGTCTGGGGAAAAGTAGTCAAAAAATACAAGGACAATGTGGATGCAAAGGTATTATCGGAAGCAGCGTTTGTAACCCGATTTGGTTCCATTGAAAATAATTCCATTTTGTATAAGCTTGACAGGCTTATGCTTTTAAGCGGAATTAAGAATCGCTTCAAGTTTATAAATGGAGAAGTGTTTCTAGGAGCTATCATTTTAGCTTCAATAGCAGGTTTCTTCGAAGGAACTCTCATATGGAGCAATGGTTTAGTAGGCATATTCTTGGCCTCTGCACAGGCAGTAGTGCTATATGGTATTGCTATGGTGCTTGCAGGAAAGACCTATAACCAGATTGAAGACAATACAGCGATTTTTATATCCATCTTATCTAATCATGCTAAGGGCAGTAGTGATATTGTAACTATCTTTCAGAATACAATTCCTTCGTTATCGGGTCCTTTAAAGAAAATAGCAGAGAAGTTTGTGGCAGATGCGGAAAGCACGGGAAATGTTGATATTGCCTTTGATTATATGAAAGAATCCGTTGATAACAGGCAGCTTCAGACGATCTTTGTGAACTTAAAAAACTGTATGCATTATCAGGCAAATTATGAAGAAGTATTAGCTCAGATGATGAGTCAGGTGGCTGCAGGATTATCGGCAAGAGAAGACAGAAAGAATATTTTGTTTTCCATGAAGCTGACACTGATTGTAATCAGTATTATGGCGGTAGTGATTGTATTAATCATTGGAGCTGGCCTTGACATTGATGTTGCAGGAAGTCTTACAGGAACAATGATTGGACAGATATTGCTTCTTATTACAGGGCTATTGTATTTGATGGTTGGAATCAAGATGTTTAAGACAGATAAGTAGGAAAGGAGGACGAGGGATGATTAAGATTTTATATGCGCTTTTGTTTGTCATTGTATTTTCTTTAGCGCAAGGAATTGTATATCTGATAAGAGGAACAACTTCTGCAAAGGAAGCAAAGAAGAAGCTTTCAAAGGTGAAGAATTCATCTTTTGTTACAAGATTTGTGGCAGAAAAACAGATTGAGCTTAAAAAGCTTGGAGCCGGAGTTCTCCTTAAGGATCAGATGACTGTCAGCCAGTGGTATATGTATAAGGCTCTTATGGCAATGGCATTTGGATTTATTTCATTTTTTATACTATGTGGATTGATGGATTTGGAAGTCGGAAAGTATATCACAGGTATAGCAGTGGTTGCTGGATGGTTTTTCCTTGATTTGATTTTAAGACTGCAGAATAAATCATCAAATGATGAAATGATGCCGGATATCATGGAGATGAGTAGATCTGTATTGTACGGAAAAAGAGGTGGTCAGTATATTGCAGACGCATTAAAGGATTCCGTAATCGTAGTAGAGAACAAGCGACTTAAGACGGCTCTTATGAAGCTTAGAAGCGAGCTTGATTCTGGAAGAAGTCTTGATAGCTGTTTGGATGAGCTTGAAATGAGCTTTTCCAATGGTGAAATCAGTGCTTTTTGTACGGTAATCAAATCATTACAGTCTACCGGTCAGGTGGATGAAGCACTTAGGACACTGGAGAGTAATATTGAAAGAGAGCAGGTAAGTGTCAATAAGAGACGTTGCATGATATTAGAGAAGAAGACCATGATGTATGTGATTTTTATTGCTATGGATATTTTAGCGATGATTCTTTACTGCATTGTTATCAAGCTTTTAGAACTTACGGCAGGATTTTAGGAGGTGGCTATGATGGAAATTATTAAGAAAAAGAAAAAAGCCTCCGTCATTGAGAATACACTGGTTATGTTTGTAAATCTGATTTTGGTATGTGCTTTTCTTGTGATTGTTTTTGGAGCATTTTCAGGAGTAAGCGACAAATGGGGAATGCGTCAGGCAGCAAGAGAATACATGCTTATTATGGAAACAGAAGGATATTTAAAGCCAGCCGATCAGGCAGCTCTTAAAGCAGAACTTGAAAGCTGTGGGCTATATAATATCAGTTTTTCCGGAACAACAACCAGGGAAGTGGATTATGGCGAGAGAATATATCTGTGTATTAGTGGTACATATGATGATAATATCCTCTCTTTTGCAGGAGCGATATCAAAGTATACCACACATCCAAGCAGAATCACGATTAATCGTCAGACCACAGCAAAACAGTAGGGGGTGTGTCATGAAGAGTATGGCTTTACAAAAAAAGAAAGCATCTGGAGCTTTTGGATATCTATTTATGTTTATGACTGTAATGATTGTTGTGATTATTACGCTTTATATGGCGCAGGTAAGTAAGCTTATGACCCATCAGCATCATGTGGATGACTCTTTAGCAGACGCAGTGCTTGCAAGTCTTGTAGCGGATGATGTGTATTATTTTGAAACCTATGAGACATTAGGAACTCCTATTGTTAGGTTTAAAAATACGGACGAGTCTTGCAGAATATTCAGGGCCTGCATGATGGATGCAGTGAGAGAAACTGATGGTTTTTACTATAATTTCAGCTTTGATACTTTTGTGTGTTATGAAGTAGAAGGCAGTAGGATAACCATTACTGAGTATTTGGGAAACGCAGCAAATAAGCGTGTTACAACCGGAAGAGTTGGAAGTGAGAGGGCTCCGACCGGAGAGATAGTCAGAGAGACATCGGCATATGGCAGAGTCAGATTTGATATAAAGAGCGTGATTAATGGAGATATGGTAACAAAAACCAAGGATATCTATTGCACCTTGGAAATTAACAATTAAGAAAGGAGATTTTTGTTATGTTTGAGAAAAAAGTAAGCGAAGAGCAGAAGAAAAAGATGAATAAAGAGGCAAAGCAGGCTAGTAAGAGGGAGAGAAAGGCGGAGGGTGACAGTTCAAAGATTGTATCTACACTGAAGGTGATTGTGCTCCCGTTACTGTTTGCTGGAATTGTTGTGTGTGCGATTTATCTTGCCATGCAGCAGAAACAGGCTCAGGATGATCTTAAGACCACAGTTGTATGTATGAAGGAAGATGTTGCTGCTAATACCTATGTTTCCGTGGATGATATTGATAAATATTTTACGACTGTGAAGGTTCAGCTAGAGGCGGTTCCGGAAAATGCAATAAAGTCAGTAGGAGAGCTTTCAAAGGATGGTTTTTACATTGAGGATGCCATGAAGAAATCGCAGATGGTATTAACGGATAATCTTGCCTCTAAAGATGAAGTTATGGATAAGTATTTATCTGGGTACGAAGTGACATCATTTGATGCACAGAATTTTGCCGATGGTGTAAATGGTTCTCTTAGACGAGGTGACATTGTAGATGTATATGCCCTTGATCCAGCGACAGAGCTATTAACGTTATATGCAGAGAATGTATATGTTGCAGAGGTATATGATAATTCTGGTAATAAGATTACAGAACCTGATGGGATTGCAACAGCATTTACTGTATGGGTTACACCGGAAGAGGTTGAAAGCTTAAATCTTGCCGTGGTATATGGTGGAGTGCAAATGTATTTGAAAACTGAATAATAGTAGCAGAAGGGCGTAGGATAAAAACTTATGTCCTTTTTGCTGTAACATTTTGTAACATTTTAGAGAAAATGTTATGAATTATCTTGACTTAGATGTTTTTTCAGATATAATACTAGTTGAAGGGATAACTATGTCCACTAAAGTAGGAAAGGAGGACTTATTGTGAGTGAAAATACCATGGCAACAAATGCTATGGAGGAGCTTCTGACTAAGGCAATTGGTGGAAGGAGCATGACGGAGTATGCTAATTCTTGCGGTGTATCTCCAATGCATGTTTCGAGAATCAAGTCTGGAAAGTACAAACCATCAAAAAAAGTATGCTTAAAGTTTAGTTCAGATCCGTATGTAAAATCACTTGGATTGACCAGCCGGGATTTCCTTGAGGCTGCTGGTTATACTGATGAGAACGAGATTCAAAGCGTATTTACTTATGAACAAATATTGGCTCAACAAATGGATACTTTAGCTTATGGTTTAATATCTAAAAAATTATTGGAAAGTCAATGTACATATCAAATCAAGTCCTCTAATCAACATGAGGATTTGGATTTTGAGGTTCAGATTACAGATGGTGATGTTTCTACATGGCATGTTGTCTTAGACAAATCGAGCCAGGCTATGCAAGAGCAGGCGAGAAGAGTTTCATATTATTATTATTTGGGAAGGCTACTTTCCTTTGAAGCCAAAAAAGGAAGGCAGTATTCGATGATTTTAAGTAATGATGAACTTTATGAGGAATTGCTAAAGCGCGTAGATGAGAAGATGGTAAAGGCAAACGTATCGGTTGCATATTTTGATGCAAAAAAAATGCAAATTCTTAAAGAAAATCATTACGGAAAAAGCGAATTTATCTCGCTAGTTGATGACAATTGAATAGAGTAAAATTTCAAAAGAAAGGCTGGATCTAAAGATGAAGAGATACCAAGAAGAATGGTTCCAGGATAAACTTGACGATATCAATGAAGTTGAGAGTCACGTAATGGAATCAAAAGAATTCTTGGATGCGAAGAGACAGCTAGAGGAAATTAAAAGTAAAATTAAAGCACAAGTTCCGGAAGCTGAGAGAAGTGCAATTGATTTGCTATTTGACTCTATGGACGAAATAAATCTGTCCGTATATAACATGCTGATGGAAAAGATAGTTTGTGCAACAAAATTTGATGATTTTAATTTAATCTAGTAGCATCCAAATTTCCGGAATGGGAAGTCACATTTTATGTGGCTTCCAGGTATTCGGGAAAAAGGGGTAGACTACTAGAAAGCAGATTATAATACATAGAAAGGATGGTAGAGTAGCAAAACGAGAATTAAGAAACGGAAACTGTACATATGTTTTGTGAATAGAGGTGATTAAAAATGAACAAATATCTATTTAGTAAATTACGAGCGAATCAAATATGTCTTGGGTTTAAGCAAATATGTAAATGATTTTTAATATTATTTTTTGGTTGATATTGGGTTAAGTCCCGCGATAAATTTTGAATTGATAAATATAATGTCTTGCTTATAAGACGAATGCGAAAAATATAATTGAAAAATTGGGATGAATAGTTTTTAGAAAAATATTGATGTTTTAGTTTAAAAATCTCAAGCAAATGGGAAAAGATTAGAGTATAGATTATTGGAGCAGTATTAGTGCGTGAAAAATTGCAAATCTATATTTCTAATCTTTTCTTTTTTTGGATAGATAAAGAAAAAGCTACCTGCAATTAAGCAAGTAGCCTGTTTTAGATATATTATGATCATCTTTGAGATTTGAGAAATAAAACATATTTAGTGAGCTGATCAATTTCAGTTTCGGATAAATCACCAATATATAAATATTGTGATGAATCAAATTTTGATTCTGATGGATTTTCTAGATAACCTGCAGCTTCATATAAATCATTTACGTTAACATTGAGTACAGCTGCGATAGCTTTTAATGTCTCTGGTGACGGTTGTTTACGAAGTCCTGATTCGATTCGTGATATTTCGGCATTACTTAGATTACATTTTATTGCGAGGTCTCTTTGCGAGAGCTTTAAATCTCGCCGTTTGTTTTGTATAAATTCTCCTACCTTCATATGTGTCACTCCTTTGTGATTTGATTATATCATCACTGTTCCCTAAAGGCAACACTTTTTTACTTATTGGTAACATAAATATTGACTTGCTGGAAAAAGATGGTATTATAAGATTAAAGATGTTACCAATGAGTAACAAATAAACAGAAGGAGGATACAGCCATGCTTAATAGTTCGTATCTTAAAGAACTAATGATGGAACATGGAATGTCCTTAGGCCAGTTATCAGTTAGAACAGGGATATCTAAATCTCAGTTATCTAGAATTCTCTCTGGAGAAAGAGGAATTGGAGCAAAAACTATAAAAGGGCTTAAGAAGGCATTTCCTAAAGCAGACTTCGAAGTTCTTTTTATTTTGCAGTAAGTGTTACCAATGAGGAACAAAGAGGGATCTAATTTTTGAATTCTAAAATGTAGCTATTGCAAATCTCCGAAATGTAGGGTATTATACAAATAGAACATATGTTTGCTTTTGGAGGCATATGGGATCAGCTAGAGTACTCTGCAGTGGGGACACGGGCTCGGTGTTATCGGAAAACCCACTTCATTAGCCGCTAGATCAACGGCTATGGCTACATTTGCACGAGAATGACAATTCCCTTTTTTCTCGATGAGATGAACGTTATTTTATCTTTTTGGAGGTGAATTCTGTTGCAAGAGATCGTTTTTTATTGCAAGAATTGTAAGAAAAGCTTGCATATGTCTTATTTTCTTACAGGAGAAGATGATGCGCCGGTTTTACCGAGCGTAGCGATTAAGTGTACATGCTGTAAGCGAGTGCTTCAGTTAAAAAAGTACACTGAAAAGAAATTATTAGAACATGCTGTTCATGATAGATTCTATATCTAGGCAGCAATAAGAACACAATTGAATTAGTGCTCATCACGATACACGGGCATGACCCAAGAGAGGCGTGAAAAACTATACCAGCGAAGACTGGGCGTTTTTCACGTCTTATTTTTTGAATATGGAATACGGAGGCTTTCTTCCTGGTATGTAACCGGGAGGGAGGCCATTTTTCTTTTAGCCAATTAAATACCAGAGGATGTGTGCGCTTCCTCCCAAGACAAATTTTTAAGTCGCAGGAGGAAAAAATTATGCGTACAACATTCACATTTAACAGTAACTTAGAGTCTTTTTCAGATTACATGACAAGGGTAATTGCTATTTTAAGAGCAATCAGAGATCATGTTCCAGCAGCTGATGGTATTGATTATAGTATTGAACTTACGGATGAGGAGAAGTTAGAGCTTCATCAGAAGGTGCTTACAATGGCGATTGATGAGATGGAGAAGACAACAGGAAAACATTGTCTTAAGAGACACAAATTCGGACAGGATGAAGAGGACTTTATTAGTAATTTTAAGATTGTGATATCTGATAATCTTCTTAGTTTTAATGATTCGGCGCATTTAGAGGATGAGGAGAAACAGTATCAGTTTTCTACATTTCTTAAGCATCTTTCATCAGAGGCACTTGTCCTGACATATGCAGGTATTCATGGGGTTACAAGAGATGTTGAAAAGAAATTTCATCTTATTCTTGGTATTAGAAATAGATTGGCAGCCAGATATCATATTGATGTTTATGACGTGACAGCGGAAATGATTCATGAAGAAAGACAAGAGTTGACGGTTAAAGATATAAAGGCTGCATTGGATTTTTTGGATGGCAGAATGTCAATTGATCAGATGATGGAAGAAGATGGTATTGAAGGGGAAGCGTTTGAAGATAAGAACAATGAAGGTCCGGAACTTAAAAATGAGGTCATGGACATTAATGTTCAAAAATTATTTGATTTGTTTCTTGATAGAATGAGTGATATTGAAAAGTTCTTTGCATTAATCGAGATTGGCTGTTCTGAAAAGTATGCATCTATGACAGTATCGCAATTTAGTGTAGATCCAGTGTTTATAAATATAGTAGAGGCAGATTCAAGATATGCAAAGAATATTAAAATGGGAGATGTAGTTATTAAAAGACCAGATCGTCATTCATATACAGATAGAGATATTGAACTTAAGGATGTTAAGTTTGTTGGAGGTACAGTTGTGAGATATCAGAGAGAACAGACAAGATTCCGTTGGGCAAAGCTTAAAGAGGTAATTAGTGAGGATGATATTCTTGGAAATAAGAGTGTGGAATATTTTCAGGAGAAGTGGGATGAATTATTGAATAAATACAATTATTAGTATTTATACCAAGCGTCCGGGGTGGCATGATACCACTTCCGGGCGTGTTTTTATTTCCTACAGGTTAATAAAATTGAATATTATTTAACAACCGCTCAATTGTTTTTATGACGGATTGTTGTTATGATTTATTTACAAAAGCTTTTGAATTTGATTTAGGAGATGATGTAAATGAATATTGGTGCAGTGATTAAAAAATACAGAAAAGAAGCAGGAATAACTCAGGAAGAAATGGCAAATAGATTAGGTGTGACCACGCCTGCTGTTAATAAGTGGGAGAATGGAGTTTCCCAAAGTTAAAGATACCACATCAATCCCACGCGGACTTTTGCTCAA
>CAZTGP010000070.1:0-9730 GCA_964613325.1 uncultured Roseburia sp.
ATGATTGGCGATATTTACGGATGAATAGATAAGTTTAATGTGCAGTTTTGAAAGAGCAATCTTTCAAAGAGAGTAATCTCAATATGAGTCTAATGTAGACGATTGGCCTGGTGGCTCAGCTGGTTAGAGCGCCGCCCTGTCACGGCGGAGGTCGTGGGTTCGAACCCCATCCGGGTCGTTTACAATTTCATATTGTATGTACATTTATGGGATCTTAGCTCAGCTGGGAGAGCATCTGCCTTACAAGCAGAGGGTCATAGGTTCGAGCCCTATAGGTCCCATTCATATGCCGACATGGCTCAATGGCAGAGCAGCTGATTTGTAATCAGCAGGTTGTTGGTTCGACTCCGACTGTCGGCTCTATATTGGCAATGCATTTACTATAGAGTTGTAATTGTATTGTTGATATTTATATATTTGGGTGGATTCCCGAGTGGCCAAAGGGGACAGACTGTAAATCTGCTGGCAACGCCTTCGAAGGTTCGAATCCTTCTCCGCCCACTTGATGATTATTCATCATACAAATTCATAAGCAAGAAAAGTATTATCGCGGGGTAGAGCAGTCTGGAAGCTCGTCGGGCTCATAACCCGAAGGTCACAGGTTCAAATCCTGTCCCCGCTACTCTTGCCTCGATAGCTCAGTCGGTAGAGCAGAGGACTGAAAATCCTCGTGTCACTGGTTCGATTCCGGTTCGAGGCACTTAGAAAGCTGTTTCACGTAAGTGAAGCAGCTTTTCTTTGTATGATGGGAATAAAACAATTTTTTGTCATATAAAAATATTTGCATTAAAATAACAAGTGAATTATAATGAACAAGACTGCATATGATAAGCTCTATATACGAAAATTAAATGAAAAGAAATTCGTATATATAGAAAGATGTATGTAGATAATGCGACATAGATAAGGACAGAAGGATAAACACGGAGAGGAAGACATCAATGAGTAAGGGAAATATTAATTATAAATATCTTAGAAGAAGAAAGAATTGGTTTGTCAGAAACCTGCCATTGGTGATTATATCGGTGGCAGCAATTATTCTGCTTGCAGTGGGAATTGTTGTAGGAGTATTATTCGGAACTGGAAAAATCGGTAAAGGTACGAATTCATCTGCATCAAACCAGAATTCTGCAAATGAAGACAATGGTGCAGTAGAAGATCAGACAAGAGAGATTGTGTGGATTGATAATAAGGAGCCAGAGCAGGAAAAGGCAGTAGTATATACACCGCCTGCCAATGTAACATATCCATACTTTATTAAAGTAAATAGAGCAATGAACTGCGTTACTGTATATGGAATTGATGATCAGGGAAAGTATACAATTCCAGTCAAAGCATTTGCATGCTCCTGCGGAAGAGCTGGCCATGAAACAATTCTTGGTGAGAGTATGGCTACGTTCAATCGCTCGGAATGGCGCTTGATGGTAGACGGAACATTTAGACACTTTGCAGTGGATATATCAGGAGATTATCTATTCCATTCTGTTCCATATACAGCGGCAACACACAATTCACTAGAGACAGAAGAGTTTAATAAGCTTGGAGATTATGCATCACTTGGATGTGTTAGAATGAGTGTAGGTGATGTCAAATGGATTTATGACAATTGTAAGGTCGGAACAAAGGTGACAATATATGATGATGCGACAACACCAGGTCCATTAGGAAAACCAGAAACAATCAAAATTCCAGTAGATTCTCCGAATGCCAGGTGGGATCCTACAGATCCAGATCCTGCAAATCCTTGGTTATTGGCAAGTGCTGAAGTCAAAGGAGCGTCAGATATCACTACCAGAATTGGTGAAAAAGTTGATATTATGAAGGGGATTACAGCAGTAGATACCTGTGGAAATGATATTACCTCAAAGATTATAACAATTGGACGTTATACATTTGACCAGGAAGGTACTTATAATATAACATATAAAGTAACCGATGCGATTGGAAGCACAAAGGAAGTTACTGTAAAGCTGAATGTAACAAAGTAAAAATGAGGCTGCCGTGTATTCGGCAGTCTTTTTAGATTTATAGAAATCTGCGAGGGTGTAGCAAGAATGGAGATTAAAATGAATCATATAGACGATAAAGAGAGCAGTACATATAACGACCTTCTCTCTAAACTGGATGGGTATTGCAGCGAGGATTATGTTCCCATGCATATGCCTGGGGCAAAGAGAAATACGGAATTATTTCAGATGCAAAATCCATATGGAATTGATATTACAGAAATTGATGGGTTTGATAATCTACATCATGCGACGGAGTTGCTTGCAGAGTCCATGAAAGAAGCGTCGAGAATTTTCGGAGCAGAGGAAACATTATATCTGATTAATGGAAGCAGCGCAGGAATATTGTCTGCTATCTGTGGAGCAACTAGTAGAGGAGATCAGATATTAGTTGCTAGAAACTGTCATATTTCTGTGTATCATGCAATTTATATGAATGGATTATATCCAATTTATTTTAAGCCAGCGTGCGATACAAGAACAGGGATTTATCAGGGAATAACCATTGAAGAAATCAGACATGAAGTAAAGAATCATCCAGAGGTGAAGGCGGTGGTTCTCACATCTCCAACATACGAGGGAAATGTATCTCAGATTAAAGAAATTGCAGAGTTTCTTCATGATAGAGATATTATATTAATTGTTGATGAGGCGCATGGTGCACATTTTCATATGTCAGACGCATTTCCAGAATCAGCAGTATTACAGGGAGCAGATGCAGTCATTCAGAGCATTCATAAGACGTTGCCATCGTTTACCCAGACGGCACTGCTTCATCTGAATGGAACACGTATTGATAGAGAACGTGTCAAAATGTATTGGAATATCTATCAGACAACGTCTCCGTCGTATATTCTTATGGCGGGAATTGACAGATGCATGTCTATTCTTCGAACAGATGGAGAAGTGCTTTTTGCAGCATATGTGAAGCGATTAAAAGAACTCCGACACCGAATTGGACAGTTGCAGAATATTCAGTTGATTGAGACAGATGATATATCGAAAATTGTCCTGCGTGTGAATGCACAAAGAGACAGAGTAAGTAAAACTGAAAGTAAAGAAATTAAAAGCTGTAGACAAGGTGTGAGTGGTAAGGAGCTTTATGACATTCTTCTTCATGAATACCATATTCAATTGGAAATGGCGTCGTTAGAATATATCATTGCAATGACAAGTGTGGGAGATAAGCAGGAATATTATGATCGTTTTGCATCTGCATTAGAAGATTTAGATCATAGAATAGAAGCTGATATTGATAAGCAAGAAGGAAATTCTCAGAATCAGCAGGATGTGAAAATATATGATATAATGAGCGATAGTGAATTATATCATTGCACATTGATTTCTGCGGAACCGCAGAAATTGGGTGCTAAAATCCGCCGGAGGCATCATGTCCGGAACGGACATGATATAATGAGCGATAGTGACAGACAGGCTGTTATACAGGGGGCATTACAGTCTCCGATTGATGTGGTGATGACACCGGCTGAGGCAATTGAAAATATGCATAATGGTGGAAATGGAGTCACAGGAGCACAGCTAGTTACAATTGGTGAGACTAAGGGAAGAATTAGTGGAGCACAGGTTTGCATATATCCACCAGGGATTCCATTAGTGAATCCAGGAGAACGCATTACAGAAGAAATTATTGATTTATTGAATAAAGGAATAGACGCAGGTCTGGAAGTTATGGGGCTGCGGGAGGGAAAGATATTATGCCTGAAATAGCATTTATAATGGGAAAAAGTGCATCTGGAAAAGATAAAATATTTCATCGGATGGTAGAAGATACCGAATTAGGATTACAGACAGTCGTTACTTATACCACCAGACCCATGCGTGTTGGAGAGACGGACGGAATGGAGTACCATTTTGTGACGGATGAACAGGCGCTGCAGATGAAAGCGGAGAATAAAATCGTTGAAATGAGGGAGTACAATACCGTTTATGGCGTATGGAGATACTTTACTGCAGATGATGGACAGATTCAGTTATTGCAGATAGAACCAACGACTGAAGAAAAGCGGAGATATATTGTTATCGGAACATTGGAAGCCTATGAGGAATTTTGTAAGTATTACGGGAAAGAACACATTTTGCCGATATATATAGAAGTAGATGACGGCATTAGACTCTCAAGAGCATTAAATCGTGAGATGAAACAGGAGAAACCATTATATGAAGAAATGTGTAGACGATTTCTGGCTGATGCAGAGGATTTTAAGGAAGAGAATATTCAGAAAGCAGGAATTAAGAAGCGTTTTTTGAATAATGGAGAACTTGAGGATTGTATTGCAAAGGTACGTCAGGAGATTCTTACACAGATGTAAGTGAAGATGGGATTTATTCATGTCTTTTGTGATTTGTGTATTGTGCGAAGCCTATTGTAAAGAACAGAGCGAATAGTAACAAAGAATGGCGATGTGTAGAGATAAAATTCACATATTTTGTTGGTATCGGTGAGGATTTATGCTACAATATTGTAGGATACTGCCAGATTGGAGGTATTGCAATGGATATTAAAGTAAATCAGGTATCTATGGCACAGCAGGTAGAAGCAGCGAAGAGTCCGGAAGTAAAGGACGATAGCTTTAAGTTTACCTTAATCAGTAATATAGAAGAAAAAGACCTTCAGGAAAAGCTGGGATCAATGATGAAGGATATTACAGATCAGGGTGAGAAGATTGCAAAGCACATGGATATAAAGGATATGAAGAAATACAGAGAACTGGTCAAAGGATTCCTGAATGAAGTAGTCAATCGCTCTCATCAGTTTTCTAGAGAGAATTTTCTGGATAGACGAGGAAGACACAGAGTATACGGAATTGTGAAACTGGTGGATAAGAACCTGGACGAATTAGCAAGTGAACTGGTGAAGGATGAAAAGGATCATCTTGCGATTGTTGGAAAGGTTGACGACATTCGAGGTTTACTTCTGGATGTGACGACTTAGGGCATTGACACATATAGGTAACTGTTCAGAAGGTAACATGCGGAGCTTTGTGACTGTGAAGGTACTGAACCAGTTACACATTTAGATAAGGAGTCAGGAAGAAAGTCCTAACAGGGATTTCGGAAAGGATATCTATGAGTAATTTTACGGATATATATGGACACAATAAGATTAAAGAGCATCTGCAGAGTGCGATTGCATTAGGGAAGGTATCACACGCTTATATTATCAATGGAGGCTTAGGCTCGGGAAAGAAGATGCTTGCACAGTTATTTGCTAAGACATTACAGTGTGAGCAGTGCCAGAAGGCAGTGGAAGCAGGAGATACAGAGATTTCTCATATGAATCCATGCAATGAATGTCATTCCTGTGGTCAGACAGATTCCATGAATCAGCCAGATATTATCTGGGTCAGACATGAAAAGCCAGCAAGTATAGGTGTAGATGATATCAGAGATCAGGTAATCGGTGATATTCAGATTAAGCCATATAGCAGCAAGTATAAGATCTATATTATAGATGAAGCAGAGAAGATGACGGTTCAGGCACAGAATGCGTTATTAAAGACAATAGAGGAACCACCCGCTTATGGAATCGTCATATTGTTGACGACTAACGCAGACATCTTCTTACAGACAATTCTTTCGAGATGTGTGTTGTTAGACTTAAAGCCTGTGGAAGATGATTTGGTTGTAAAGTACTTAAAGGATCACTTCCAGACGACAGATCATGAATGTCGATTCGCAGCTGCATTTGCACAGGGCAAAATCGGACGAGCAATTTCAATTGTGGAATCAACAGAGTTTGCAAAGCTGAAGGAAGAGGTACTCCACATTTGCAAGAATGCCAAGGAGATGTCTTCTAGCGAAATCATGGCAGAAGTCAAGAATATTGCAAGCTACAAGCTGACCATCAATGATTATCTGGATTTGATGGCAATGTGGTATCGGGATGTACTGATGTTCAAGAGTACGAATAACACAAATCTGATTATATTCAAGGACGAGTTATCGGAATTGAAGAATCAGGCAGAAGTAGTCTCCTATGAGGGATTAGATGATATTCTGAATTCGATTGACAAGGTGAAGATTCGTTTGAAGGCAAATGTAAACTTTGACCTGGTTATTGAATTGCTGATTATGGCTATTAAGGAGAATTTATAACTGAAGGCTTTAGGCCATGAATTGAATAAGATTTGATTAAGTATAGAAATGGAGACATAGAATCGATGACAAAGGTAATTGGAGTTAGATTCCGTCAGGCAGGAAAGATATACTATTTCGCACCTGGCAAATATGATGTAGAGATGGGACAGCATGTCATTGTTGAGACAGCAAGAGGTGTAGAATACGGACATGTGGTTCTTGCACCAAGAGAAGTGGAGGATAAGAAGGTCATTCAGCCACTGAAGGCGGTGATTCGAATTGCAACACCAGAGGATGATGCAAGAGAAGCAAAGAATCGTGAGAAGGAAAAAGAAGCATTTAAGATCTGCTTAGAGAAGATTGCAAAGCATCATCTGGAGATGAAGCTGATTCAGGTAGAGTACACATTTGATAATAATAAGGTATTGTTCTACTTTACAGCAGATGGAAGAATCGATTTCCGTGAACTGGTAAAGGATTTAGCAGCAGTGTTCAAGACAAGAATCGAGTTACGTCAGATTGGTGTCAGAGATGAAGCAAAGACCATGGGCGGAATTGGTGTGTGTGGCAGACCTTTATGTTGTGCGACTTATATGCCAGAGTTTGTTCCTGTTTCTATTAAGATGGCAAAGGAACAGAATCTTTCATTAAATCCTACAAAGATTTCAGGTGTATGTGGAAGACTGATGTGCTGTTTGAAGAATGAGGAAGAAATATATGAAGAGCTGAATATGCATTTACCTAATGTTGGTGATTACGTAACAACACCAGATAAGTTAAAGGGTGAAGTCATGAGTGTCAGCGTTCTTCGTCAGAGAGTGAAGGCAGTTGTTACATTAGAGAACGACGAGAAGGAAATGAGAGAGTATCCAGTGGATGAGCTTCAGTTCAAGCCTAAGAAGAGAAATGACAGATCTCAGTATAATGATAAAGAATTAAAGATGCTAGAAGAACTGGAACGTAAGGAAGGAAAGTCACATATCAGTGACGACTGATTACATGGGAAACGACGAATTAGAATATGTGCAGATTGGTGAGGATGAACGTGTCGATGACCTTCAGAGAAATGGTTATCGACTGATTCAGAATCCAAAGCTGTTCTGTTTTGGCATGGATGCAGTGCTTTTATCTACATTTGCAAATGCATCCGCAGGCCAGAAGGCTCTAGACTTAGGGACAGGAAATGGAGTCATTCCAATTCTGATGGAGGCGAAGAATCCAGGAGCACATTTTACAGGTTTGGAGATTCAGGATATGAGTTATGATCTTGCATGCCGGAATGTTCAATTAAATAAACTGGAAGCCCACGTCAATATGATTCAGGGTGATATTAAAGAAGCTTCAAAGATTTTCGGGGAAGCTTCTTTTAACGTTGTCACTTCCAATCCCCCATATATGAATGAAAATCATGGGATTGTGAATCCGGACAGTGCAAAGGCGATTGCAAGACATGAGCTGTTATGTAGTTTGGAGGATGTTGTTCGCGAAGCCTCGAGGTGCTTGAAGGTTAAGGGACATTTCTTTATGGTACATAGACCCCAGAGATTGATTTCAATTATTAATACCATGACAAAGTATCATCTGGAGCCAAAGCGTATGCAGATGATTCACCCTTATATAGATAAGGATGCGAACATGGTACTGATTGAAGCGGTAAAGTGTGGACGTTCCCAGTTACAGACGGAACCACCACTGATTGTATATAACAAGGATGGAAGCTATACAGAAGAGCTGCTGAAGAGGTATTAGATTAAGGAGAACATATGGAACAAAATGGAGCAGGCACACTTTATCTGTGCGCAACACCAATTGGAAATCTGGAAGATATCACATTTCGTGTACTTCGTACGTTGAAGGAAGTGGATTTGATTGCGGCAGAAGATACGAGAAACAGCATCAAGCTGCTGAATCATTTTGAAATCAAAACACCGATGACTTCTTATCATGAATTCAATAAATACGACAAGGCAAAGGTGCTGGTAGCAAAGCTTCTGGAAGGTCAGAATATTGCGTGTATCACAGATGCAGGAACACCGGGGATATCTGATCCAGGAGAGGAACTGGTGAAGCAGGCACATGAAGCTGGAGTTACAGTAACGTCTCTGCCGGGACCGGCTGCGTGCATCACTGCGCTTACCATGTCTGGTCGATCAACAAGAAGATTTGCTTTTGAGGCATTTTTGCCAACAGATAAGCAGGAGCGTAAGGACGTATTGCAGGAGCTGGTGGATGAGACTAGAACAATGATTATCTATGAAGCACCGCACAGACTGACAAAGACATTGGCAGAACTGGCTGGAGTACTTGGTATGGATCGAAAGCTGTCCATCTGTAAGGAACTGACAAAGCGGTATGAAAGCGCCATGCTCACAACATTTGCGGAAAGCTTGGAGTTCTATGAGGAGAATGAGCCACGGGGAGAGTACGTCCTTGTTATCGAGGGAAGAAGCCGTCAGGAGATGAAGCAGGAAGCTATCGATGCATGGGAGCAGATGAGTGTTGTAGATCATGTGCAGATGTATATTGAGCAGGGAATGGACAAAAAGGAAGCTATGAAAGCTGCGGCAAAGGATCGTGGCGTCAGTAAAAGAGATATTTATCAAGAATTGCTGGATGCAGAATAGAAAATGTGGGGATAGATAAATGATTGGAGATACCAATGAAGATTACGTATATAAAGCACAGTTGTTTTGCTGTGGAATTTGCAGAGGAATACGGGGATTATAAGGAAAATCATGGGGCGATTGACGATAGCTGTAAGCATGTCGTGTTCCTGTTTGATTATTATCAGGGAGATATTCCAGCTTTTCCAGAGGACAGTGCAGTATACGTGTTTGTCAGTCACAAGCATGCAGATCACTACAGTCAGAAGATTTTTCAACTGGCAGACAGGTATGAGAACATCGTATTCTTTCTGGCAAAGGAAATTCGTATGAATGAGAAATATATGGAGCGCTGCAATATTCCTTTGAAGGCACGAAACAAGATTGCCTATGCACATGCAAACAAAGACTATGATTTGGTATCAATAAAAGTGAAGACTTATAAATCCACAGATTCAGGAGTCGCATTCTTAGTGAGTTTTGATGATAAGAAAATATATCATGCGGGAGACCTGAGTTGGTGGAAGGCAGAACGGACAAAGGGAATTCATATTCCGGAACCAGAGCTGGAGAAGCTGAAGGATGCAGAAATTCGGATGGAGAGAAATTTCAAGAAGGAAGTAGCATTACTTGCATCAGACAGCAGTGGAATTGATATTGCCTTCTTGCCATTGGATGGCAGACTGGGGCGCTTGGCAGGCCTGGGATTTACATATTATATGGAGAATTGTAATATTGCGAAAGCATTTCCCATGCATCTGTGGGAGCAGTATTCATTGATTGAACAGTATTGTGATAGTCGGGAGGCAAAGGAATTTGGCAATAGAGTTGTTAAGGTGAACCAGCAGGGAGAAAGCTGGGTTATAAGTGATATTAATATTATTTAGAAAATAGGATGTCTGTTTATTACATGTAAAAGGGGCTGTCGCACTAGAGATTGAAAAATCATTACTTAGTGCGACAGCCCCTTTCATCTATAAAAATATTTTATTTACAGCGCACTCTTCAATGGTCCGGTATGCT
>CAZTGP010000070.1:9830-13017 GCA_964613325.1 uncultured Roseburia sp.
TTTCATCTATAAAAATATTTTATTTACAGCGCACTCTTCAATGGTCCGGTATGCTGATGAATAATGGAGCGGATTGCGGAGAACAGGAATGGTTTGATTGTGTTGATGTCAGCGGGTTCTTCATAAAGAATCGCACTGTAGCAGGTGGAGCTGACCAGTTCAGTAATCAGGAACAGCATGATTTCCGGTTCAATCATTACATGATCTTCTTCCGCAAGCATTTCGAAGAAAACATCCTTGAAGTTTATGTCATTCTCAGCAATGTTGGTGGTCAATGCTTCCTTAAAGATTCCCCAGCTTAGGTTCTTAGAAATAAAAGTAAGAAGTGTTCGATTCTTGTTTAAAGAATTAATAATATGGTTGACGATAAATACAATCTTGTATTCAAAGCTGTCTGGTGAACAGACTTCATCTTGACTATTCATATAAGAAGAGATGCTTTCGTGATTGTCACAGGCAGCAGAATCTGATGAATGATTCTTGCTGTATTCCATATGTGTGTTTAGCGCATCAACTGCAACTTTGAATAACTTGCTGGATTCATGTGAAATCAGCTTGTTTCTTATATCATATTTATCTTTAAAATACAGGTAGAAGGTGCCCTTGGCAATTCCGGCCTGTTCTGAAATCTCCGCAATGGAGGTCTTGTTAACGCCCTTGGTAGTGAACAGATTAAATGCTGTATCAAGGAGCGAATTAAATTTCTGTAGTTTGTTTGATTCCACTTTTCCCATGATTTTTCCTCTTGAAAGAAATAACTCTTTCCCTGTTGTAACAGATAAAACAGTCGTGCAATGATTGCTTTACCATAGTATTGATGTTAAATGCCTTTATTTCATTCATTCTATATAGAATGAACCCCTTGTTGGAGGAACACCATAAAATGTCTGAAATAGCTTGTTTCCTTGTCATATCATATACGTAAATCAAATAATTGTCAATAAAATGACCGGAAGTCATAAATTTTTCATAAACTATATTGACTGTTGGTCATTTTGTGCTATAATGACATTCGAAATAAGAAATGACTAATGGTCATTTAAAGGAGGACTAATATGGAAAAATTTGGAAGAGTTATCGTCAAGTTAAGAATTCCAATCCTAATTCTTAGCTTCCTGCTTCTGATTCCATCGGCACTGGGGTATTTTAATACAAGAGTCAATTACGATATCATGTATTATCTTCCAGATGATATTGATACGATGATCGGACAGGATATTTTGTTAGAGGATTTTGGAAAAGGCGCTTATGCTACCGTCGTCGTAGATGATATGGACAGCAGAAACCTGACAAAGCTGGAAGACAAAATCGAAGGCGTTGATCATGTTGCACAGGTTATTTCATTTAACAGTATTGCAGGTGCAAGCATTCCAACGGAAATGATTCCAGCAAAGTATAGAGACATTTTTATTAACAAGGAAAACGGAGCAACATTGTTCGCCATCTTCTTTGATGATACAACATCAAGTGATGAGACCATGCAGGCAATTCAGGATATCCGTTCAGCAACACAGGGACAGTGCTTCATCAGTGGTATGTCCGCAGTTGTAACAGATACCAAGAATATGTCAGAAAAAGAAGCTCCATTATATGTATTGATTGCAGTTGTTCTGGTATGTATCGTGCTTGCAATCTTTATGGATTCCTTCCTGGTACCAGTGTTCTTCATGCTGAGTATCGGTATGGCAATCATATATAACTTAGGTTCAAACTACTTCTTAGGAGAAGTATCCTATATCACGAAAGCACTTGCAGCGGTTCTGCAGTTAGGTGTTACATTGGATTACTCCATCTTCTTATGGCACAGCTACAAGGAAGCAAAAACAGAGTATCCATCAGATACCCATGAAGCCATGGCACATGCCATTGGAAATACATTAACAGCCGTTGTTGGTTCATCAATTACAACAGTTGCCGGATTCATCGCCTTATGCTTTATGAGCTTTACACTGGGTCTTGACCTTGGTGTCGTTATGGCAAAGGGCGTTGTGATGGGTGTAATCGGATGTGTTACAATCTTACCTTCATTAATCCTTACATTTGATAAGGCATTGGATAAGACTACACATAAAGAAATTATGCCAAGCTTCGATAAGCTTGCGAAGTTCGTAGTAAATCATGCATGGATTTTTATTGTTATCTTTTTAGTTGGACTGTTCCCAGCATTTTACGGACAGAAGAATACAAAGGTTTACTATGATTTAGCATCCACACTTCCTGATAAGCTGGATTGTTCCATTGCTACGAAGAAGCTGGAAGATAATTTTGACTTAAATTCCGTATACATGATTTTGGCTGACACGAATATGTCATCCAAGGATGCAAATGCAATGATGAAGGAAGTTCAGGCACAGGATGGAGTTACATTTGCATTAAGCCTGGATTCCGCACTTGGAACCAGTGTTCCAGAGGAATTGCTCCCAGATTCATTACGTTCTGAGTTAAAGGGAGACGAATATCAGATTATGATGGTCGCTTCCGATTATAAGGTTGCTTCTGATGAAGTAAATGCACAGATTGATGCGGTCAATAATATCGCTAAGAGATATGATTCCAAGTCCATGGTTATCGGTGAAGCACCATGTACAAAGGATTTGATTACAATTACAGATAAGGATTTCCAGACGGTCAGCATCGTTTCTATCGCTGCAATCTTTGTCATTATTTTATTCGTACTGAAGTCTATTTCACTTCCAATTGTATTGGTTGCTGCCATTGAGTTCGCCATTGCAATTAACATGGGAATTCCTTATTTTACAGGAACGCAGATTCCATTTATCGCATCTGTTGTAATCGGAACGATTCAGTTAGGTGCAACCGTTGATTATGCGATTCTGATGACAACAAGATATAAGAAGGAAAGAAATGCAGGATGTACCAAGAAAGAAGCAATTACGATTGCACTTTCCACATCAATTCCTTCAATTATTGTCAGTGCCCTTGGTTTCTTCGCAGCTACAGCAGGTGTTGGAGCCATTGCCAGTGTTGATATGATTGCTTCACTTTGTACATTGATGGCACGAGGCGCAATCATCAGTATGTTTGTTGTAATCTTCATCTTACCATCATTATTCGTGGTATTCGACTGGATTATCGTTCATACAAGTCTTGGTTTCAGAGCGAAGAAAGACAAAGTAAATGTGCAGAGTATTGATACAACTGCAAATCAGAACATGTAATCGTTCAG
>CAZTGP010000071.1:0-13012 GCA_964613325.1 uncultured Roseburia sp.
TCACTTTTTGACTCTGGATCAATAGAATGTTTTATATCGTTCATCTTTGCTATAATGTCAACTTCCTGAAAATTTACACCTAAGAGATCATCGATCATCAAAATAGCCCGGAGATCCGCGATTTTTCTTGCTTGTCACCGGGCTTTGTGTTATACTATTTATAGGCGTAAATACGCCTGCAAAGGAGAAGCGTATGTATCTCGATTTTTTAGTAAAGATACCCAATATATCGGGGAAGATAACCTATCGTAAAAAAGCGGATGTTGATTATGTTTATTATGAATACGACCGTATATATGACAAAGGATCTCAGAAGACAAACCCCAAACGTGCGACAATAGGCAAGAAGTCAGAAGCTGATCCGACGATGATGCAGCCCAATGAGAATTACCTGAAGTATTTTCCGGATGAAGATCTGCCGGAGACTAAAGACAGGACTATGCGCAGCAGCAGTCTTAAGATAGGTTCATGGCTGATAATAAGGAAGGTCATAGAAGAATATAAACTTTCAGAGATACTGAGCAGGTATATAAGCAAAAAAAATCTTGGACTGACTCTTGATCTTGCTGCATACAGTATCATCACAGAGGACAATTCCAATCAGTATTATCCTGATTATGCGTTCGATCATCCTCTTTTTTCAAATGGGATGCATATCTATAGTGATTCAAAGATATCGGATCTCTTACAGTCGATGACTGATGAGATGAGCGTAGGATTTTTAAATGACTGGAACGCTGCACGTGATCACCGGGAGAAGATATATATATCATATGATTCGACCAATAAGAACTGCCAGGCAGGCGACATAGATATGGTAGAATACGGACATCCGAAGATGGACTGTGATCTGCCCATCTTCAACTATGCGATAGCTTATGATACTGATAATAGAGAACCGCTGTTTTATGAAAGATATCCCGGGAGCATCAATGATGTTTCAGAACTGCAGCTCATGCTGGACAAAGCCGCCGGTTTCGGGTACAAAAAGATAGGCTTTATACTTGACCGTGGATATTTCAGCAAAGCCAATATCAGGGCAATGGATAAGTATGGCTATTCTTTTGTCATCATGGTCAAAGGGATGCATGATCTTGTGAGCTCACTTGTCATGGAACATAAAGGGACTTTTGAGAATAAGTGGGTAAAACATATCGATGAATACGATGTCTATGGGACTACTGTCAAAAAGAGGATGTATGAGACAGACGCAAAAGAGAGATACATCCATATCTATCACAGCATCACTAAAGAAGGTGCAGAACGTGCTCTCCTTTCAAAGAAACTCCGCCAGATGAAAAGCTATATGATGCAGCACACAAACGAAGTGATCGAACTTGGTTCCGGATTCAGTCAGTACTATATCCTGCATTATAACGAGGACAATGAAGTGTTCCAGTTTCCGGAAGACAGAGTTGACGTGATCGAAAGGGAGAACGACCTCAGTGGATACTTCTGTATCATCACATCAGAAGAGATGTCTGCGAAAGAGGCTCTGGATCTGTATAAGAGCAGGGATGTATCTGAAAAGTTATTCCGCGGAGATAAATCTTATCTTGGAGATAAGAGCCTTAGGGTATATGGAGATTCGTCAGCAGAATCAAAGATATTTATCGAATTCATAGCACTGATCATCCGCAGCAGGATATATACATGTCTCAAAGACACGATGAAAGATCTTGATAAAAGGCCGAACTACATGACTGTACCGGCTGCGCTCAAAGAACTGGACAAGATAGAGATGGTAAGGCTGACAGACAACCGGTACAGGCTCGATCATGCCGTAACGGCAGTACAGAAGACGATACTTAAGGCATTTGGGATGGATGCAAATGTCATCAGGCATTATGCAGCTGAGATAAGCGGTATGTTAAAGGAGGCAAAGTAAAATGGCGAGACCGAGAAAAGATACTACAACAGACAATCTTGAACGACAGATAAAAAAGCTGCAGGAAAGAGTGATCAAAACTAAGGAAGCACATGATATGGCTGTAAGAGCTTTGCAAAAAATGTTAGATAAAAGGGATGCACAGCGTAAAGATGAACTCTGGGGTGCGATCGTCAAAAGTGGTAAGAGCTATGACGAGATCATAAGATTCGTCAGATCAGATCCAGATGTGGACGAGTGAATAAAGTATCGATCTTGTGTATAATGAACAAAAGGAATCTTTTTAGGCGTAAAAAATCAGGAAGTTCACATATAACGGACGCATATAACTCATTTCGCTTTTCATTTGTACTTATAGATGCTCTCTTCCCAGCATTTAGAGATGCCTTATACTTCGCAATTTGATCATCATATTCTTTTACTATTTGCTCAATTTCAGCTGCATCTTTAATTCCATTTTTATATGCTACAATATTCTCCAATGTAACATCGTCATCATCCATTTCAAGCTGAAGTCGTTCTTGTAAATCTGCAATTTCACTATCATATCGTTCAATTTCATCGTTATAAGCAGATATTCTTTTTTCTATTGAATCAATGATTTGATTTCGCATTTCAGGGGTCGACACATCAAAAGAATATGTCATTTTCCCCGTGCCTTTATATGCGATATGCGAGGAATCGCAATCCATGCATCTTAATTCTCCAACTTGTATTGTTCTATTAAGAGATTTGAGTTCTTTTAAAGTACCAGACCATAGCGCTCTTTGTGATGCAAGCCTTTTTCTTCTTTTTCTTATTTCAGAAATTTCATCTGATATAGAATCCATTACTTCTACTCGTTTTTGGAATGCTTCCTGATCCTGAATTTTACTAAGATATTCTTTAGCAGGGGCCATTGTTTTATAAAAATCACTAAGTTTGATTTTATCTCGTCGCTTAGATTCGAGCTCTTTTATCTGATATTTTAACCAGTATATTTCCTTAGTAGACAGGTTTTCCGAATCATCCCCCGCAAAAGAACGAATCATATCGCTATAGTTCTCTTTGTTGTAATAACCTGGGTTGAAAATATTAGCTGTATCTTTACTATCTTGTGGAACAAAAAAAAGCTGGAAAAATAGTTCCATATCTACTATTTTTTTTTCTCCACGAACTTCAATTCTTGGAAGTAATGTCACGTTTTCGTCCCAAAAATGCTTAAACTCAGACAAGCTTTCAAAAAGTTTCATTCCGCCATCATTATGAACAATAAATGAATCTCCTACTCTTAAAACCTTTATTCGTTCATTATTTTCTTCTATCTCGACATAATAATAAAAATCCTTATAGTTAAATGTATCTGGAAATATTGGTTTATTTCCCAGGGCATACATAATTGATTGTATAACGATTGTTTTTCCTTTATTATTGTCATCACTTATTAATATGTTGATTCCATCTGAAAATGAATCTTCTATATATGCCTCCTCATTGTTTCCGACGGCCATTTTTAATATTTTCATTGAAGAATTCCTTCCTTGATTTTTGCAATAAAATATTTCAGCGATAAGACATCAAAATCCGGGCTACCAGATATATATTCAGGTTTTATATTTCGATATACATAATTAATGTCTTCGTCAGGATGCTCCATTATTAAATCATATATTTCTCCGAATAAATTCCAGAATCCCTGTGCTGTTGATTTATTAAATAGCGCACAACATAACGAACTCTGACATTCTTGAAGCATCATTTTTCTACGCTCTTCTGGGTATTTATTGTACACACAATAAAATGGCTCCGGAATGCTTTTTGCAAGCGGATCATTGCTAATAATTCGCTGTAAAACTAGCAACTTAATTTCTGATGAAGTCAAATGTCTTCCATAATCGAGAACATCATCTATATGATCAATCACTATCCCTTCAACGAGAGAATTCTTCTTTTCAGACTGCTTGTTACGGATTTCATTAAATATACCTATTAATTCAGAATCCGATGATATTATTTTCGGATGCTCTTTTACTATCTCTCGAATATAATCTTGTGGTTCTTTATCATCAACTACAAACCATACATTATCAACAAAAGTCTTTATCTTTAATTCATCAATTTCATTATCAGGTATGTATTCCTTATCTTGACATTCGTCTATCAATCCAGATATCAGGCTGGAATATGCCTTATCTTTAATGTTGTCCGTTTTGAATATGTTGCTTTGTTTTTTTCGGAAGGTATCAGGCACACCACCTAAAAATATGATATACGTAAAGAAATCAAGGTCGCTTATATAATTCTTATATAGAGTTACTAGCTCTCTTCCAATTCCTTTTGCACTCACATTCTTTGCTGCCTTCGATTGCACATCCCATAGTTTCTGGGCCATTCTATCCATACCCGTCATATCGTTAAAAAAATCCACCACAAAATAATGAATTTCAGAACTATCCTCTCTAAAATTCATTAAATAAAGCATAGCTTTTGTCTCAAAGTCTGCTCCTGATTTTCTTAATTTTTCAGACGATTGTACCCTATATGGCATACTGTGCACCTTCTATTCTCCGAAGAAATACTCAACGTGTTCCATTTTTTTGAGCTATATATGTTGCTGGTATTAATTCAAAGTTGTCATCTATAGCACCTTTTACTTTAAAAAATCCAACTTCTTTATCCCTTTTTGTCAGATTATATATCCTATACAAGTAATAAAATTCCCTGCGTTGCTGTGATACAAGCAATTCACGACGTGAAACAAAAAAAGGTGTGTTGGAATCTCCAGCCGTCGCTTTTACCTCGATATAAATGTCAAATTCATTTCCATCCTTATCTATATCTATCGATGCAATGTCATAACCTAAACCATCACGTGTTTTTGCCACAGGTATTATTTTAGGAATCAGGTCCGGTCTTCCAATCTTGCAAAGTCGCTGCTTCTCAATCTCAATCGCGACATCTTCACCTCTATTTCCCTTAATCTTCCTACGCTTTTCTCTTCTTGCTGCTTCTTCTACGCTCACACTCTTGGTTGTTGAACTTATTTCATCCGTAGCAATTACTCGCAGCTTATCGGGTATGCCTTCCTCAGTGATATCCAAATCTTCTACTGCGTAATCATAGTCATCAGGAGATTTTTCATCTCTATCTTCATTTTCATCAATTGCAAATAAATCATTCCACAATGTAGCCGACAACATTCCTATTACCGGCGTATTTGTACTCTCTTCAAAATAGATATACCAATAGTCGTTAGCCCTGACATGAACAGCATTGATTTGCGCTTTTGTGAAGTATATAGTCATTTCATCTTTATCTGCTTTTGAAAATTTACACTGTAGATCAATATAGTGATCTGATGAAATTCTGGCATGAGGACACACCTTAAAATGAATAGTCTGATTATCAGTAACATTTGCCTTGGGAATATTTTCCCTTCCAATTCGTTCAATCAGCATATTTCTAATAACGGCTTTTACATTAAAAGTTCCTTTAGCTAGCTCAACATCTGTAAAAGTCGTATAAGCACCGTCTGTTGAGTTAAAAAAGGCGTTCATTTCTTCGGTGTATTTTCCTGTTGCCATCACTCTATTTCTCCTCCGATTCTAGTAGTGTATCCAATATCGTTTCCTCGATAATTTGTATGCAGATACTTAGATTTCTCTTGATATCATTTCCCCAGAACCTGAGTACAGTCCACCCAAGCCCTTTTAATTGACGATTAATTTCTTCATCATGTTGAATATTTCCGGATATCTTTTTATCCCAAAATTCCCCCTGCTCGCCTTTGAGAATTCTTTGTCTCTGTTCTCCCCAATCTTTTCCATGAAAAAATTCACTGTCGCAGAATATAGCTATTCTGTATTTAGTCAGCACAATATCAGGCTTTCCAGGAAGTTTCTTATAGTTTTTTCTATATCTGTATCCTTTCTTCCACAAAGCTTTGCGAAGAATACACTCAATATTTGTGTCTTTTGAGCGTATGCTTCGCATATTCTTTTTTCTTTGCTCAGGAGTTAGAACATCAGCCATTTTTCTTCGCTTCCAGATCATTTAATGTTCTGATCATATTCCTTGCTATAGCTCTAATAACAGGCACTGCAACAGAATTTCCAAACTGCTTATACGCCCTGCAATCTGAAACAGGAATAATAAAATCATCCGGGAAACCCTGAAGTCTTGCACACTCTCTAGGCGTCAGTTTTCTTGGTAATGTTCCTTCACCTTGGTCAATCAGTATTTCGCTTCCATCTTTGTAATATCTGGCACTCAGCGTATTTGTATATTCAGATTCGGCATTGAAAAGAGAGAATCCAAATCCATTTCCTTTCTTTTTATGCTCCTCTTTTCTTCTCAGATGACCTGCGTATAATCTCTCACTGATCGTATATTTTGAATCAACATGACTTTGTAAAATATCTCCTACTTTAGTCGGCGTTTTGGGCGGGGTTGGAAACTCGAATTCAAAATCATCATCTAAGTTAAAGTATTCTTTATCAAATCCAACAATATAAATTCTTTCACGATTCTGTGGAACTCCAAAATCACCAGCTCGTAATACCTTAGGAGAAACAGAATAATTCAGTGCTTTAAGGTGTTCTTGAATTACCTTAAAGGTTCTTCCTTTATCGTGACCAACCAGCTGCTTTACATTTTCAAGTAAGAAAGCTTTCGGACGTTTTGCTTTAATTATTCTTTCAATATCAAAAAATAAAGTACCTCTTGTATCAGAAAATCCTTTATGTACTCCCGCCTGTGAAAACGGTTGACAAGGGAATCCGCCAAGCAGGATGTCAAAGTCAGGTATCGTATTCTCTTCAACTTTGGTTATATCCCCATGGATTTCATCGCCAAAATTTATTCGATATGTCTTTTGTGCAAATGCATCCCATTCTGATGTAAAAACACATTTGCCTCCCATTTCCTGAAATGGAATTCTAATTCCACCTATTCCAGCAAACAGATCAATAAACTTAAAATTATTGTTATTGCTATTCTTGTAAGGGGTATTAGTTGCAAAAGATACTATCGAGTCATACTGCTCCTGTGATGGTTTTGATTCACCTTTTTCCCACGAACGTAACTTCTTATCGCCGTCTCTTCCAAGGCCAACCGCATCAGACATCTCTTTTACAGTCATTCCCAGTTCTTCTCTTCTGACTTTCATTTCTTCGAAATTCATCTTTTATATCTCCTCGCAAGATTTATTATTTTGCAGAATATTCATTAGTTCTTTTGGAAGCAAAGGTGGATTTTCTCTATGTAACATTGCATGACAATTAGGACAAACTGGTATTAAATCCTTTTCAGGATCAAGGAAATATTCATGTCCAACTGATGAAACCATCTGAATATGATGAACATGAATAAAGTGATGCCCTAATGAACCATATACCTTTTCAAAGTCAAATCCACAAATCTTGCATTTGTATCCGTTTGCCGCCAAACATAGCTGACGATTCACAGGATTTCTCTCATACTTAGTTTCTAAAACTTGTGATACTTTTCCTTCTGAATACTGTTTACCATCTGGCTCTGTTTCGATTACCGCCTCAATATTCAGAAGTGAAAGCATCATTCCAACTGTTACCGCAGACCATTCTATGATAAGCTCAGATCGATTCCGCGAAATTTCATCAACAATAATTTGGGTACATCTGATTCGGAAAGATTTCCATTCACGACCCCAAATTTCATCATCATTTAGATCACATTTTTCTCCATTCAAAGAAAAATCTATTTTCATTCCTTTTCTGGTAAATACATCTATATACCGAAAAAAGTTAGCTCTCATTTCCTCAGATGACTTCTGCATACTTGAAATCATATCTGCAGAAAATTTTTGTGGTGTTATTTCAATAATCAGCCGGATATTCTGACGAATAATAATACTTACATCAAACAATTCCTGAATATCACTCGTCGGAGCTATCTTGTATCTTGTTTCTTCAATGTTTTGTTCGATGTTCACAGAAAACGGTACATCAAATTCCCGCTCTAGCTCTTTTTGAATTAGAGCACATTCTGTTTCAATCATTACTCTTCATCCTCTTCTTCTGGATCAGGGAGATCAGCAACAAGCTTTTTTAGTATCTGAGAAACTGCAATACGCATATCCTCATAATTTTCCTTAACCTGATCGTTGTATGTCTTATGCTCTGCCTCTGCCAATGCCCATAACAATGCATCCATACCTGTCACCATTACATTTTGTTCGAGAATCGGAGCATAAACCTTCTGATAATATGGGTGGCTTTGATTAATCTCGACTGCATGTTTGCCATCAGCAATACAAGGTTCCCACAACTGTCCAAAATCCAATTGTTCCTTCGGTATTACACGAACCTGTCCCTGTTTTGGATTTGAGATGACCGTAATTTTATGTGAAAATGTTCCATTCTGATTTTCAATTTTCACTTCATCGGGTTTTGTCACAGTTATCTTTGCAGCCTCGACAGATGATGCTTTTTCATCAATATTTCTATTAGACTCTGCGTGTGCATCACGTTCCTCTGCCTTCTTTGTGACATTCTTAGCTGTACCATGACGATATCTTTCTTCAGCAGCTCTTCGTGGAGCAGGTATAAACGAGTCCTTAATATAATCAAGAATCTCTTCAGCTGGTAAAATTCTTGATTTTTTAATATCAACATTGAATGCTGCATCAAGTTCATGATTAAAAGAGAACTCAACTCTAAGCAATGATCCGTGTGGTTCATTTCCAAACAGTCCAAGCCAGTCTCCGTAATGAATTAATCTGTTCTCTCTATAAACATAGAAGCCCTGCATATCATTACTAATATGTGCATCTTTCATTGCCTTTGTAGTTGAAAAACTATCTCTATTCGGAAGCAAGAAGGCTCTCATGGTAAACGTTGACTCTGATCCATCTGGCATTCCTACTTCAACCGGATCCTCGGCAAGCAATTGTGTCTGCTCTTCCTTTTGTGAAAATGGATCCCAGGCCTGGATTTCTGTTCCATTCAATGTCAGTCTGATATTCTGCGCCCTCGTATCATCCGGATCAAGAAAGCGCTGATATACCATGGAAAGATGAAATGACAATTCATTAATCTTCCTTTTTAGTGCATTCTGACTATTACCTTTATTGGTGTAATTTTTAATAAGTCGATCAACCTTTTCCCATACAACCAAGCTGCCTGTACCATTACCAGCTGTACTATTCAGCAGCTTAACTTCATCCTTCTTCGGTTCAAGTATTTTTAAATTCCACTGGTGTACTTTAGCAACATAGTCCAAATCCCACTGAACTTTTCGCACTTCTGCATCTTCTGATCCTCTTGAAATAACTGATAATGATCTGCAGAATGCAGTCGAAGCAGTCTTCAGTCCAAGTCCAAATTTTCCAAGGCTTGCTAAATTATCTCTTTCTTTAGAACCATATGTCATGGCATTTTTTAATCCAGCCATATCCATTCCAGAACCATCGTCAGCAATGTACACTGTTATCTCACTGTCTGGATTCATATTCACGATGATATCTACCTTAGTTGCGTCTGCAGCTATTGAGTTATCTACTATATCTGCAATTGCAGTATTAAAATTATATCCGGTGTCTCTCAGGCCCTCGACAATTCGCTCAGGATCCGGTTGGCATACTTCATAATCATCATTTGATGTTGCTACAGTCTTAATCATTTATTTCTCCTTTACCGGCGATATCTTCAGTGCATTTATGATATCCGCCTTGTTTTCTACAGTTCCGTCAGTACCTACTATTGCAACGCTTGACATATCTCTTTTCTTTTCAATTCTTTCATTCACAATCTGTTCTACAGTATTTTCATAGAACAGTCTGTATACAAAAACATTCTTTTTCTGACCTCTTCTATACGCTCTTGCTGAAGCCTGATCTTCAAGTGCCGGATTCCATTCAAGATTGTAGTGAATCACATGATTAGCTGCAGTGATATTAAGTCCGGTACCTGCAGCTCTTGGGTTTAGGGCAAGAAGAGCACTCCCTTCATAATCATTAAAGAGATCTACAATATCCTGACGGTTTTCTACTTCAGTAGATCCATTTATTGTCCATACAGGGATATCAAATCTTTCAGGAATATCTTCTGTCAAAATATCAAACATCTTTTGGTATGAAGTAAACAGAATGACTTTTTCCTCACTTGCAACAATCTCTTCCATGATTTCAATCAAGCGCTGGTATTTAATAGAATTCTTTGCAGGATTATTATTTTCCGCTGCATCACATAACAATGGATGCGTACAGTACATGCGAAGTTTTTGTAAAGTTGCTAAAGTTGGATTTTCACCACAGCTATTAGATATCTGTTCTCGGTAATCCTCATACCTAATTGCCTCTATATCTGACATTTCCAAAGGTTGTGAAATTATTATTTTCTCCGGTAAGTCAGATCCAACATCTTTCACAAGGCGTCTAATCATTAATGGCGTAATTATTGGCTCCAAAGCTTCTGCACCTTCCTGATCATCTGGAAATGCAGTCTCAAACTCAGATTTTGTACCAAGAAGCCCCGGACTTACAAAGTCTGTCAAAGACCAGAGATCAGTCATATGATTTTCAAAAGGTGTACCTGTAATAGCAATACATCCCTCCTTTGGAATTTTTTTGACAAATTTTGCACGAGCACTATCTGGATTTTTGATATTCTGCGCCTCGTCAAGAATTACCAACTTCCAATCAATCATTTTGAGTAATGAAGCATCGCTAACAACGGCACTATATGATGTGACTACCAAATCATAGTTTTCAAGACTCCTATAGTTGCCGGTTCGTTGACTTCCATGGTGTATTAGCACTTTTATTTCCGGAGCAAATTTTTCGCATTCCCTTTTCCAGTTTTGAAGCAGTGATACCGGTGCCACGACTAACATTGGAACTTTCTTTTCATGCGTGTACGACAGAATAACAGCTATTACTTGTAATGTTTTACCCAATCCCATCTCATCTGCTAAAACACACCCAGTATTTTCTGAAAGCATGTACGACATCCAGAAGTATCCTACCTTTTGATATTCATAAAGACTGGCCTGTAAGCCATCAGGTAAATTCTTATTTTCTCCAATCGGTTTATCAAGCAGATTTGACTTAACGTGGTTGATTATAGTTGTGTTTAACAGCCCTTCACCTGCTTTAATCAACTTTATATATTGCGAAACGTTTATTCGTCCTTGGTCCTTGATGTCTAACTCTTTAAAAAGTTTTGCCACCTCTTCGGTATTTCCTGACACATAAAACCATTCTTTATCCGTCATGCACTGATCAATTATTTGACCTTGAATAACATCTACCGGAACCATATCATCTTCTCTAAAGCAACATAGACTTAGAGAGATCTCATTATGTTCATCATTAGCCAACACGCATTTCAGTTCTGAACCAATTTGTGAGAAATCCACTCCATCAAAACTTGCTTCCAAGTCCGGATACTCTATATCCCCAAGGAATTCTTGACCACGACCGGATAGAATACTAAATACTTCTCCTCCATCAAGATGAAATATTTGATTGTCACATTGAATCGCAAGATGGTTACCTACTTTTTTCCATCTTCCTTTCAAATCACTTTCCTCCAATCTTCTTTAAGCTTTCTGCAGAAATAGAAATTTTATGTGAAGGCTTTTTATCACCATATACAGGAGTATCTTCTCTCAATTCTCCATATAACTGTGCAGAATCCTCTGAATGAATCTGAATATCATAAGTAGGACCTACAAGATTGGTAGTAAACGAATCCAAATTTTTTGTTATCGCTTTTAGATGATCATCTGACCCATAAGCATTAACAATATCACCAACATAGCTCTGACTTGCAGCCACCAGGTTTAGCATATTGAGCACTACCGAAAGATGAAAATCTGTTCTATCAATTGTTTTCTGACCTGACCACCATGAGTAGTCTGTTGCAAATCTCCATAAGCGTTTAGAGGCTTTATGCGCTGCTTCTTCATCATGACATTCCATGAAAAACAACTTCTCGCCAGATGCTATAAATGCATCCTTATTAACATCAATTGTTTTATCTCTCAATAGTTTTGCATAAGCTTCAAGACGCTGCTTCTGGGAATCAGAAACCCGTTCCAAATAGAACTTATACTTTTTTAGTTCTGAATAAACTCCAACAGCATATGCAGCGATAGCAAACCACTGGTTTGGAACAAATATGTTTTTCGACATTGGTGTAGTAATAACAGACGTAGAGTTGAAAAATTCAATCTTCCAATTATTCCCATCAAGATATTCCTCATACGCTTCTTTAAACTCTTTTGTAAGTTCAACATCCTGCCATACAAAATCTTGGTTATAATGAATTGTTGACTGTCTAATAAGGGCGCCCAAGTCTTTTAAGTAATCTTCATAATCCATATTTTTATAACTCTTTCTCAATGTATTTATGATGCCAAGAACATAATTCGTAAGCTGTACATCTGAATATTGTGCAAACTCATCAAAAATTTCTTGTCTTGAAGCTCTTAATGGCCTTTGATACCAGCCTCTTCTGCTATTAGGAAAATAGGGATCAAATTCATCTCTCATATTTTTGATATTATTGGGATTTTCATTTAACAAGTCCCCCAACTGTCTGAATGCTTCAGTAAAATTGGAATATCCTAATGCTGATACAGCCTTTGCATCACAACGTGACAAGAAGTAAGACACCAGCAAACCTAACTTCTTTTTATCCTCGAATTCACTTTTCATCTTCTATCTCCCGCTTGGTAAAGCTCGCCACATCTCCGATATCGCAATTGAAGTATTCACAGATTTTCTCCAAAACATCTAATGAAACTTTCTCACCTTTTCCCATCTTGGCAAGGGTGCTACTACTAATCCCAACGTCTTTTACGAGATCCATCTTTTTCATATTTTGATCTATTAATATTTTCCATAGTCCGTTGTAAGATATAGCCATTTTGCTACCTCTCTCATATATTTCAGGTGTATATAATTATCCTGTGTACAATATAGCACTTTTAGCCATTTGTCACAATTGATTTTTGAGAACTCAAAAGTTTATTTTCACCATGCAATAACTTTATAATCCGAATTCAAATATTTTAACTATGCATCACATATATTTATGTTTTTCACTATTGGCAAGCAGTGCTTTCCGGTACCGGAAAGCTCAAAACGCTTGTTGAGGGGTA
>CAZTGP010000072.1:0-12949 GCA_964613325.1 uncultured Roseburia sp.
TATCTTGACATTCAATATATATTATACTATATTCACCTTAGAAGCCAATCGCCAATCGCCAATCGGCAAACCTCCCCATTGACTTAATAGGGAATCAAAGAAAGGAAAACGTAACAGGAATTCTGTTATGAGGCACAGACTATGAAACAACGTAAAATATGCAAATGGTTAAAGTTACTGGTAATTTTTTTAGGAATCATGGGACTCATCTTCTTTGGTTGTCTTACCAATTTCGCAATTCAGATGAAAGTACACGACACAGGCAGTTCTATCTGGAGCTTTATATTCTTCAGCTGGTATACCGCCGGTCTATGTTATGCAGTTCTCTTTCAGTTTTGGAAGGTATGTGACCAAATCGGAAATGACAATTCGTTTTCTCTGGAAAATGCAGTCTCTTTCCACCGAATGGGGCTTCTTGGAGTTGCTTCTGCTATTGGCTATATGTTGAGACTACTCTATCTTTTCTTCATTCAATCACTCAACATATGGTCCGCAATTTACTGTATTTTCCTAATTCTCCTATCCATTGCGTTCTTTATCATTTGTGAAGCATTATCACAGCTGATCCGCAATGCATATGAAGTAAAACAGGAAAATGAACTGACAATATAGGAGGTAAGCAATATGGCTATTGTAATTAATCTTGATGTAATGCTTGCCAAACGTAAGGTCAGTGTTACAGAGCTATCTGAGAAATTAGATATCACTATGGCAAATGTTTCAATATTAAAGAACGGGAAAGCCAAAGCCGTGAAATTAGAAACCCTGAATAAAATATGTAAAGCCCTGGATTGTCAACCGGGGGATATTCTGGAATATGTTCCAGACGAAGAATAATAGAGGGAGGTCTTACGATGAACGATAATTTTAATCCAAATGAAAATCCATATCAGCTAACAGAATCACCTCAGCAAAAAGAGAAACGCGCCCAAATATTCCAGGCATTGGCACTTCCAACTATACTGTATGCCATACTCTATACGTTTTTCTTATATAAGAATTTCAGCAGCATCACCATGCCCCTCTTTGTAGTTTCAACACTACTCTATGTATTTTACTGCATGAAGCAGTTTGATGTTGCATACAAGAAGAACTCTATTGTGTATTCTGGAATCATGTTACTTTTGAGTATCTCCAGCTTTCTAACTGGAAATAGCTTTATCATTAGTATCAATACCCTTGGCATTTTCTTAATATTAATCTGTCTTTTGTTGCATAATTATTTCGAGGATGCCAACTGGACTTTTGGTAAATACTTTACCTCAATCTTTGAGTCCATCTTTGGTGCAATTTCCTGTATACCAGATCCTTTCAGCGATGCATCCGCTTATCGTAAAATACATCCAAATGCGAAACACAAGAAGTTGATCTATATAATTATAGGTATAATAATTGCTCTTCCGCTTCTTGGAGTTATATTAATTCTACTTTGCAGTGCGGATATTGTGTTTGCAGATTTCGTTCATAACAGCATTGACTTTGACTTCTCCTTTGGAACAATTCTTGGTGTCCTCTGTATGTTTGTCTTTGCCTTATTTTCCGCGTATTGTGGCATCCGCTACATGGGAAAACACCAAATCAGTGAGATTATCACTGAAAAGAAGAAATGGGATGCCTTGATTGCAATCACAGCACTTTCACTGATATCCATTGTATATTTATTTTTTTCTGCAATTCAGATTGTCTATTTGTTCTGGGGCAAGATGCAGCTGCCAGCAGACTATACCTACGCACGTTATGCGCGTGAAGGCTTCTTCCAGTTACTCTTTGTCTGCATATTAAATATTATTGTTGTGCTTTTTATTCAGCGTTATTTTAAGGAGCATGGTTTCCTGAAAATACTTCTGGCAGTTATCTCCTGCTGCACTTATATTATGATTGCCTCCAGTGCATTCCGTATGATTCTCTACATTCAGAATTATCAGCTGACGTTTCTTCGAGTGTTGGTTCTCTGGATGCTGGCTATGATGGCGATTCTGCTTGCAGGAATACTCATTCAGATCTTTATAAAGCATTTTCCACTGTTCCAGTTTAGTTTCCTGGTAATTAGTATCTGCTATCTGATTATATCCTTTGGTCATGTGGATTATTTCATTGCCAAATATAACCTTGCTCATATGTCAGATTCTTCGGAAAATGTACAGGATTATTCTTATCTCTCTGGTTTATCCTCCGATGCTGCACCGATTATTGCAGCGCATACTGGCGGCTGGGTTGACCTCTATGTGAATAATCTGTCCAATGAGACCAATGACAGTTTGCGCCAGTTCAATGTATCAAAAGCCTATGCCAGACATTTATTTAAAGATCAGCTTGAGCACTCACAGAGTACGGTGGAAGCACCGATGAACATCCCATTGTCCGATGACGATACTTATTAGGTATTCTTCTATACTGCTGGTGCTTCCTTCACTTCCTGAAATGTCAATGTAACCTTAAATAGATCTCCATCAACATCTAATTTCAAGGTTCCATTCTGAAGTGCCATCAGACTCTGTGCAATGGAAAGTCCAAGACCATTTCCTTCGGTATTTCGAGAGCTATCGCCTCGTACAAATCTCTCCATCAGCTCTTCACTTGTAATATTCAGCTGATATTTTGAAGTATTTCGGAACGTAATCATTACATTATTATCCTTGCGGTCAAGGTTAATATATACGCGGGTTCCTGGTTGTGCATATTTGCAAACATTACTCAGTAGATTATCAAATATTCGCCACAGATGTCGACCATCGGCCATAATATAAACAGGCTCCTCTGGATGACCTACAATCAAATTCAACTGATTTGCAGCGGTTCGCTCTTCAAATTCACCAACCACCTGTGTCAGCATGACCGATGCATCAAACTTCTCCAGATTCACTGATAAATTACCTGTGGATGCTTTCGATGCTTCCATAAGATCCTCGATAAGCTTCTTTAATCTTGCAGACTGACGATCTAGAACATCTATATATTCCAGCATTGTTTGGTCTGCAATGTTTTCTTTTTTCATTAGATCCACATAGTTAATTATTGAAGTAAGCGGTGTCTTGATGTCATGTGATACGTTAGTAATCAGCTCTGTTTTGAAATGCTCGCTCTTCATTCGTTCATCCACTGCCAATGAGATTCCATTTCCCACTGCATTGATATTCTCTGCATGGTTTTTAAATTCCCAATACATCCCCTTGGTATCGATAGGCTCACTATAATCGCCCTGGGCAATACGTTTTCCACCTTCTTTTAAAGAGTTCATCTGAAGTACAATTCCAATTACAACAATGGTCTCCACCACTTTATAGATAAGAAACAGAAACAATTCCACTCCAACATCGTACTCTGTGTTTGCAATTACAAGAAGCTCTACTAGGAAAAGAATGATTAAAATTCCCGTCACTTTCCAAAAGAGAGATATATTTTCGTGCATTTCTTTCTTAATATTTGCATTTTTCTCTTTGATCCATCTAATGGATGTACGGAACGGCGCTGCAATATAGTGAAGAATTGTATATCTCCAAAAACAATGTGCCTTTAATCTGGTAACAATACTTAGATAGAATGCAAGAAGCAGCAACATCCAAAGCACTACAATTTCTAGCTCCAACGCAATCAACGAGGAAACAGAAAATGCATTTGATGCATACAGTATCAATGCAATATTCCCTGCAATTCCATATACAACTCCAAACCCTACTACCACTGCATACACTGCAAATGGTATTTTATCCATCCAGCGAAGATGTATCTCTTCGTCCTGCCTGCGATGCCCTGCTCCTAGGGTGAGCAGTGCCATACTGCACAAGAAAACAAACAGCGAGCCAATTTGAAATGCCATCTCGTATTTCTGAAATTGGCGAAGCACACTCACATATTGGATTGCATCCGCAAAATAATCCTCGATTCCACTATTCATAGTAAGTCCGGAGCTCACTGGACTTTTCAGCTTCATATATACATAGTATGTCTCATCTGGTTCTTCCATTGTATCTGCAAAAAAGACGCTTCCATCACTCATATAATAATCTGACTTATCATAAATGGTCTTTTGAAGGTCTAATTCACTTGTCTGAATATAGGAAAGATAATACTTCCCCGTTGATATTGGGGTAACATAATAGCTATTATCTACATCAATACCTATCCACGTTGCATACTTGGAAGTATCTAATCTCTTTCCATCTGCTATACTTGTATATGCACCTTCATGCTCATTCCAACTAAAATTCTCTTCACTATCCTCCGCATAATTAATGCACAGATTCCGTACTAACACATAATTTTCATCTGTTATTGCATACATTCGTCCAGTTTCATAGTCAAAGACATATCTCTCTATTTCTTCTTCCAGATAAAAAGTATCCGATGCCCAGGTTCTTGCCTGTTTCAGCACTGCGCCAATCATAGACGATGTGTTATACTCATAGCTATCGCTTTTCTTTCCAGAAAATACATAATCATAATCTTGATCCGATACTTTTTGATTATTATTGGTATACAGAACCTGATGTTGTTGTTCTTTGGACTCTGATTCCACTTGGCTTTCATCTACACTGACAACTGTATAATCGAGATTTCCGCCATCCATGGCCTCATATCCCTGTATTCCATCCAAGGCTTCCTCTAGCAGTCTCGACGCATAGTTGGTAGCAATTCGTTCATTTACATACTCTTCCATACCCGATATTTCATTGTCAAAGCCTGCAATTGTAATGATTCCAAGCAGACTGACTACACAGGTAATTCCGCTTATAATTGCAAGTATAAGCGCAATCACTTTTGCCCATGTCCGCTGTGACAATTTTTTCATTTTATTCTTCCTCCATTTTGTATCCGCGTCCCCATACCACTTTCAGGTATCTTGGTTCCGCTGGGTTATACTCCACTTTTTCACGAAGATGGCGAATATGTACCGCAACTGTATTCTCTGTTCCATATGGGTTATCCTTCCATACCTTCTCATAAATCTGATTTGGAGAATATACCTGACCCGGATGTTCCATCAGAAGCTTCAAGATGTCATATTCCGTTCTGGTTAGATTAATTAACTCGCCATCCAAGGTTACTTCCTTTGCTTTATCATCCAATTCAATTCCACCGATTACAATCCTTTCTTTGGTAGTATTTCCACTGCCAAGTGTCATGTAACGTCGCAGCTGGGACTTCACTCTTGCCTGCATTTCAACTGGATTAAATGGCTTTGTAATATAGTCATCTGCTCCCACCGTAAGACCTAACACTTTGTCAGTGTCCTCACCCTTTGCTGTGAGAAGAATTACTGGAACGTTGGAAAATTCACGGATTTTCACCATAGTCTGAATTCCGTCCATCTCTGGCATCATGATATCCATAAGAACTAAATGAATGTCCTGAGTATGGATAATATCCAGTGCCTCCCTCCCGTTATATGCTTCAAATACGCGATACCCGTCGCTGGTCAAATAAATATTCAGTGCTGATACAATATCCTTTTCATCATCACAAACTAATACGTTATACATAACTTCCCCTCCGGAGGTAATAATATTTTCACAGGTGCTCCACATCTGAAAGTTTATGTGGTGCGGTCTATTTTCTAATATAAGAAAACCGCTACCTGCATCATATGATTCATCATAATGACATTGTAGCGGTTTTTTTATGAATTTCCAATTATCTAACTCATTAAGATTTGATTAAGATAATGATTATTTACGGTTTGCAGGCTCCACATTAATTGATTTGCCTTTGATTTTAGCGTTTTTCATAGCCTGAAGAACTGCCTTTGCATGCTCTTCTGGAACTTCTACGAATGTATAGTTGTCGTACATATCGATGGCTCCAACCATTTTACCAGGGATTTTCGCTTCCCCTGCTACGGCACCAAGGATATCTCCTGGGCGAACTCTCTGACTCTTACCAATATTGATAAACAGACGAACCATACCTTCTTCTGCTCCGGTATCTCCGTAGTTTGCTGTCTCTACATCACCATCGTGCTGCGAGAGCTCTATGCCTCCGATTGCCTGCTTTAAAAATGCTGCTGCAATATCCATAGCAGTGTAATCTGAATTGTTTACCTGCTGCTCAATGATATCGATCATTTCGCGAAGTCCACCAGCTTCAATAAGCTGTCCTACTTCATCTAAGATCTTGTCTGCTTTAATCTGTGCCACATCATCTGTAGATGGGATTGGCTGAGCTTTGATAACAGTCTTACAGTATCTCATAATATCTTTTAACTTATAGACTTCTTTTCCTTTTACAAAGTTAAATGCACGTCCTGTACGTCCTGCACGTCCTGTACGTCCGATTCGATGTACATAATACTCATCATCCTGTGGAAGATCATAGTTGAATACTGCTTCTACATCATCTACATCGATACCACGGGCTGCTACGTCAGTAGCAATGAGAATCTCTGTCTTTCCAGCACGGAAATTACGCATTACACGGTCACGCTGCATCTGTTTCATATCACCGTGAAGGCCTTCTGCCATGTATCCTCGTGCCTGAAGTTCAGAAGCAAGCTCGTCTACCATTCTCTTTGTATTACAAAATACCAATGAAAGCTTTGGTGAATAATAATCCAGAAGTCTTGATAATACATCAATCTTATCGTGACGTCTTACATCATAGTAATACTGCTCAATATTTGGAACGGTCAGTTCTTTCTTTGTTACCTTAATTGTTGTTGCATTTTTCTGGAATTTTCTTGTAATATCCAGAATTGGCTTTGGCATTGTTGCAGAGAATAGAACGGTCTGTCTGTTCTCCTCTGGAATATATTCCAGAATCGTCTCGATGTCTTCACGGAATCCCATGTTTAACATCTCATCTGCTTCGTCTAATACAATGGTATTTACTTCTTCACAACGAATTGTTTTTCTGCGTAAATGATCCATTACACGGCCTGGTGTTCCGATAATAATCTGTGTGCCACCCTTTAATGCTTTGATCTGACGTCCAATATCCTGTCCACCATATACACAAAGGACTTTCACATTATGCATATATTTAGAATATTTACGAATTTCTTCTGCCACCTGGATTGCAAGCTCACGGGTTGGTGATAATACAATCGTCTGTGTGTGTTTATTGTTCGGATCCACTTTCATTAGAATTGGGATTCCGAATGAAGCTGTCTTACCAGTTCCGGTCTGTGCCTGTCCAATAACGTCTACTCCGCTGATAACAACAGGAATTGCCTGGCTCTGAATTGGTGTTGCTTCCTCATATCCCATCTCTTTGATTGCACGGAGAATCTGTGGGTTTAAATCAAGTTCTTCAAATCTTACTGTTTCCATATATGTCCTTTCTTTACATGGAAAGCTTCATCCCCGGCGCTCATCGGCTCCTTCGCATGACCTAAGATATGATCTCGGAACCACATATTTCTCCATCAAAGGGGATTACTTTCCTAAAAAAGGGGACACTGAATCATGTCAGTGTCCCCTAGTAACTGAATTTATGATACTGTTTTGTATTTCAACAGCGCTCGTAAGCATAACAGTTATTCTTGTCTTTGTCAAGAAGTTTCTGTTTCTCGGGAAATTATGTACTGCAAGGAACAAGCAAATCCCTGCAGATATATAAAAGCAATCGTTTGTTTGGTGTACAAGTACTCTCACAACAAATACGCCTTTTGCAGTATCTACTCTTTTGTAGAAATTAGTAAGAAAAACGATTGCGAATTTTCCACCGATGCTACGTTACCTTATATCATATGTAGAAATCAGCCCCGTGTGCTAGTTCGAATACGTTCCGAATCCACAAGATTTCCAATGCAGTAATTATTTCTACTGAATCCCTTTACTTTATAAAGCATAGAATCTGCCGCATGAAGGAAATCCCATACTCGTTTTCCTTCATCTGGAATATCCCAGCACAATCCCTGTGATATCGTGACAATTGGAATCGATTTGGAATAACGATGTTCGATAGAGAGATTCATTATCATCTGCTTCAGCTCAGCAGCATACACAAGCGCTTCCTCCTGGGAAATGTTCTCATAGATTAGTACAAACTCATCCCCACCATATCTGGAGCAAAATGCATGATATTTATCTGCAAGCTCCCGGATTGCTCCTGCCACTTTGACAAGACACTCATCCCCTTGCTGATGCCCATAGTTATCATTGTATTCCTTAAAGAAATCGATATCGAGGATTTCAAAAGTAAGACTCTCTTTTTGCTTGCATGCTCTCTGAAAAGCTTCTTCCACATAATCATTCAAGCGATAACGATTAGCCATCTTAGTCAACGGATCCTGTTCTGATTTCTCTAAGAGACGCTGATTCTGAAGTTCCATCTCCTTGGTTTTTTCCCTTGCTGCCTCCAGATTGCGACGAACATTGAGCATAGAGCTAATCATTTTCTTACTTTCTTTCTCCTGAAGCTCGGAGAGTTCATAGTAGACGCCTGCAGCTTTAAGATATTCCTCCTGCTGCCCATTCTTATGATAATATTTCACCTGCAAAGCAATTAGCTTCATCAACAGATATCCCATATTAGCATTTCGAATCAGTGGCTCCAAGATCTCTATCATCTTCCAGAAGGCATCTCTCTTATCTGTCTCTAACAGCATCTGACAAAAATCATAGTAATCATCAAAGATATCCATTACGGTCATATTTGCTGTAGTATTCTGCTGAACTTCATTGATTCGGATATCACGGTTACGTTGATCTCCCGCATAGTGAAAGTAAATTGCTTCCACACACCAGATTGCCAGGTGATCCAAATCATCTACCTTGTTCCAATGATCGCTATGTATTTTCTCTAAGACTTTCTTGGCCTCCTGCATTTTTCCTTGGAAGATATAGCTTTTTGCAAGATTTCCATAAATGCACATCATATAGTTATCGAAAGCAGGATCGTTTACCTTATCCTTCATGTATTCATATGCTTGATTCAGGTATTCCTCCGCTTCCCCATAACGATTGCACATTAGATTTAAAGAGCCTATATTCACATGAATTTTGCAGGCTTCTCTTGGAAGATCATGCTGCTTACAATAATGAAGTGCATTCAGATAGTAATCATAAGAGATTGGCGCATTCCCTCGATTTCCGGAAATAATCCCCATACAGTTATAACAATTCGCAAGTAATTCCCATTCCTGTGCTTCGTTTAAGAATGTGACCGCTTTACTTACACAATCAAAGAAATTAGTACCGTCATTTAAGCAGTAATAGGTTTCGCCAGAGTAGAAATAGGCGAAACCTAATAATTTTTTATCCATCGTTTTGGTCGCATAAGATATGATGTCATTACAGTATCTTAGTGTAAGTTCTGCATCTCTTCCACGGCTCTCAATTACCCCTTGTGTCAGTTGCTGCACCGCCTCACTGTATTCACTAAAATTCATATCTTATCCTCCTTGCTCAAAAAGCTTGTCCCGATTACTCTAAAAAAGTAAATGGGTCAATTGGCTCTCCATCCTTCAAAAGCTTAAAATACACATTACTGCCTTCCACGGAATAGTATTTGGTTGGTTCACTCACATATCCAATCACCTGTCCCGCTTCCACTTTATCTCCTACCGAGAAATTCAGTTCCTTTAGTTGTCCATATACCGCACTGTATCCGTCACCAAGATTCTCTGTTACGGTAAGTCCAGTCACTTCGTTGGTGGAAATATCACTTATTTCCCCTTTTGCAGCTAAATATACCTTATCGTTTACGTTTCCGCGAATTACAATTGCTGGATTATATTGATATTGCTCTAATGTTGGAAAATATATTGTCGAATCCATACTATAATTTAACAATACATCTCCATCTACTGGCCACTTCAATCCATCCGCTGCTGCAAAATGCAAAGTATCTGGTGCTGCCGCTGGCTGTACATTTTCTGGCTTCTCTTCTTCGGCTTTTGTTTCTGGCTGCACTTTCGCCTCTGGTTGTTTCTCATCTTTTTCCTTTGGTTCAAGCACGTTGGAAGCCTCATGGGATATTTCGGACTTCTCCGTCTCTTCCTGCTGTGCCTCCTGTGCCATCTGCTGTTGCTTGTCCCTACGCTCTTCGGCTTTCTCTGTAGAATATACTCCCACAAATCCGATAGCGCCTGCCACAAGACAGGCGATTGCTGCTATATATTGTCTCTTTCTCATAGGCGTCTCCTCCATAGTCAAACTTTATCTTCTGACTACAGTATCTCCGCCCAATTGACTTTTTATTCAATTATTACTTGTTTAATTTGCGACCTATTATATTACTCAATTCTGCAAATTGACTTAGTGTTAATGCCTCTCCACGAATGTTTACTGGAACGCCAAGCTCCTCGATACTTTCCTGAATGAGTTCCTTACTAAGAGGAATTCCTCCGAAATTGTTCAAACCATTTGCTAAAGTTTTCCTTCTTTGGTTAAAAGATGCACGAATCACTTGAAACATCAGCTTTTCGTTATCTACCTTTACTGGCACTTCCTCATGTCTGGTAAGACGGATGACTGCACTTCCAACCTTGGGCTGTGGCATAAAGCAGCTCGGCGGCACATTCACCACGATTTCTGGCTTCGCGTAATACTGTACTGCCAACGACAATGCACCATAGTCTTTGGTTCCCGGTCCAACCTGCATGCGGTCTGCGACTTCCTTCTGCACCATGATGGTAATACTGTCAATCGGCACATGGCTCTCAAACAATCCCATGATAATTGGTGTTGTAATATAATATGGAAGATTAGCAACTACTTTGATTGGACAATCTGCATTCTTCTCATGAGCAAGTTTATTGATATCTACTTTTAAAATATCCTCATTTAGGACTTGCACATTGTCATATTCCTTCAAGGTATCTTCAAGAATGGGAATTAAGTTGGTATCGATCTCTACCGCTACTACTTCTCTTGCTGCTTCACAGAGATACTGCGTCATAGTTCCAATTCCTGGTCCGATTTCTAACACAAAATCATCTTTCGTGATATGTGCCGCATCTATGATATCCTCTAAGATTCTTGTATCAATCAAGAAATTCTGTCCGAATTTCTTTTGAAAATTAAATTGGTATTTCTGTAACACTTCTATGGTATTCTTTGGATTTCCAAGTGTTGCCATGTGTTTCCTCCTAATTTATACTCTGCCCTCGATTGCAAGACTTCCTCGCTTTACAAGAACTAGATTTAGCTATTAAAAAATTCATGAAATACCTGCATCACAAATTCCCGATACAGACGATTGAATTCTTCGTGGAATGCCACTGCGATGTCGTCGTTTTTGCCTGCCATCTTGGCTTCTTCAAATAAAGCAAATGCATTCTCATATACTTCTGGATTCTTATCGTAGAATGCCTCTGTTAAGGTATCCTGAAAGGTAAACATTGCGTCCTCTGAAAGATTGTCCATGAAGTCTGTCTGTGAAATACATCCACCTTCCTCATAATCAGAAATAAATATATGCTTTTCCGCTTCTTTTACAAATGCTTCATATTCTTCTTTGACGTCTTCATAGGTTACTGGAGTATAGTTCTCTTTCCAATAGAGATCAAATGCCTCTTTATTTGGAAATTGTGTAAATATGTCTGCCATTGTTGCTTCTCCTATCGTTATTTCTTATATTCGATACATTACAAGTGGTATACATAACACTTGTATCTCTTATATTTTAATTTTGATGATCTCTCATGTATGCTTCAATGTCTTCTGCATTACGGATAATCTGCTCCGATAAGCATTCACATCCGTCTTCAGTAATAAGTAGGTCGTCTTCAATTCGAATTCCGATCTCCCATTCATCGATATATAATCCTGGTTCATCGGATATGACTGCACCCGGACGTAGTATTCCATTGGTTGCCACTGTTACATCATGTACATCAATTCCCAAATGATGAGATACGCTATGCATATAGTATTTACTGATTTCTGATTCATCTTCGATCAGCCCTAATTCCATACATCCTTCTGCAAGAATTTTTTTACAAATCTCATTTAATTCTTTTAAAGTCATCCCTGGTTTAGCCACTTTTGCAATTTCGCGATTTGCTCTCAATACGATATCATATACTTGACGCTGACGCTTGCTGTATGTTCCATTTACTGGATAGGTTCTTGTGATATCTGCACAGTACCCTTTGTATTTTGCACCAAGATCCATAAGAAGTAAGCTCCCGTCTTCGCATTCTTCTTCGTTGGTCTCATAGTGAAGCATGGTTCCATTGGCTCCACTTCCTGCAATCGTTGGAAAAGACATTCCATCTGCTCCATTGTAGTGAACTACATATTCAAAATCAGCCTGTGCCTGGTATTCCATCATTCCTGGTTTCAGATTACACAATACATTTTGCAGTGCGTCATCAGTAATGGCGATTGCAGTACGAAGTAATGCTACTTCCTCTGCATCCTTTTGCATACGCATCTCAGCTATGGTTGGAAATGCATTTTTAATTGCAATGCCTGGATACTTTTTAGCAAATTCCTGTGATTTTACAAGATTGTAGTCTGGCATGTCTTCAAACTGTTCTCGATAACAATCAAAATACATGCTTTCCACATAGCCGCGAGTAATTGCCCGATCTAGATCAGACTGGAAATCTTCTAAATACTTCACTTCGTCGATTCCCGAAATTTCTTTGGCTTCCTCTACCGACACCTTCTTGCCATACCAGCGTACCATCAGTGGATCTGCCTCTTCTATATATAAGGTTGTAGTTGGTTTGTCATAAGCTTTACTCATCACAAGTATCATGCGTTCTCTGCGGAGTCCTGTAAGGTAAAAAAAGTTTCTATTTGCTTCAAATGGAGCATATTCATCGGCGCTGACATGCATCTCTATTCCAGAGAAAAGAAACAGCATGGAGTGGTTCTCCATCTTATTATATAAATTCTGTCTACGTTCTATGTAACTCATTTGTAATCCTCCTAATTCCATTGGAAAATGAAAAATAAATACATTTTCCCACCTTGTTTATCATAGCATAAAAACAACAGATTATCTATGAATTCCAAACAATATCCGAACCAGAAATTTGTTTCAATAAAAAATTAAG
>CAZTGP010000073.1:0-12857 GCA_964613325.1 uncultured Roseburia sp.
TTCGCTTTTGCCGTGTTCATCGTTACATTGTATCAATATCATTGTCCCAATGAACAAAAGGGTTATGAGTTTGATACAATTAAAATGGCTTGAAATAAGGCTTTTTCGAGTAATATACGTGGAATTATCCGCAATGAACTCCTGAAAACGCCACACAGCGGCTTTATGGGAAAGGATAATTGCATACCCTTTTAACGATTACTTCTATATCGTTAATTAGTAATTCATATCGTTTTTTTTTCAAATGCAGAACACTCTGCATCCAGTGCGATTCAGCACAACATTTCATTAATTTCAAAATAGACCAAGGAGGAAAGGTATATGGAGTTTAAACAGAATAGGAGCATGAAGGTTTACGATTGTTACATCAATAATAAATATGTTCCACAAATAAGGTTACAGGGGAAGTGGCTAGAAGAGTTAGGGTTCGAATGCGGAAAGAAAATTAATGTTGAATGCAGAGGTGGACAGCTTATTCTTACACTCCAGGATGAATCTATATTTTATACAGATCTTGTTGCAGAAGAAAGCGAGGTGGATACATATGTTTACGCAAAAAGAGATTAGATTGATTACATCACCTTATTTTAGTGTGATTCGTCAGACGGAGAACTATATAGAATTTAAATCAAAGAATACGGGTCATTGCTGGATAATACATAAGCATAGTCATGATGATAAATATCCGGTATGGGTTTATCACAAGCACCACCAGAAAGATGAATACTATCATCGCCACTGGCAAGGATACACAGTGGAACAGTGCATAAAATCAATAAAAGGACATGACTCATATGTGCAGCAAAAGGCACAGCAATACACTAAGAATATTCTTGCTTTTTAAGTGTAGAAAAGATATAATATTCTTAGAAAAAAAGAACGTGAGGTGCGATTATGTTCGTAGATGATAAGAAAACAAAAAAAGAATTTGGAAGTAACTTAAAGTCTGCAAGAAATAATAGAGGGTTCTCAGTTGAAGAGGTTGCAGCAAAGATAAATAATTTGTGTGGCGATGAGACAGTTGCTATTAAAACAGTTTATGGTTGGGAATCAGGACAAGCTAGTCCATCATCACTAATGCTTGGAATTATATGTAAAATATATGGTATTAGTAAAGTAGATGAGCTGTATGCGGGGTTGTTTTTATCAGAAGACCTGAGTACGACTGAAAAGAAGTTGAAAAAGGAACAGTCAAAAGAAAATGAACTTAAAAATAAACTGTATTCAAAGTATGTGAGAGCAAAAAATGTTAAAGGAGCTGTAGATATTTTGCTACAAATGAATGATTAAGTCCGTACAATGGGACAGCTAATTTTGTAGAATCAAAATATTGAAGGGAGGATGCTAATGTCTAGCATAGAGGAATTTAAAGAAGAACATCCATCATTGGATTCATACTGGAGGTCTATCATTCTGTTTGGTAGAAATGTGGCATCCTATAAATTTGCACTTGCAAAGTCGTTATTGGAACTATCAGAACAGGATAAGACAGTAATAACACTGGATGAATTATCAGAACCATTTTCAAGGTATCTGTGCGATCATATAGCAAATGCGCCAAAACAAGCTACAAGTGGAACGAGTCAGTTTCTGGATGCATGCAGGAACTTTAACGCAGGAACAATATCAAAAGAAGAACTTCTTGGTATAACAGCCAAAAAGGGATTTAATAATGTTATCGATGCATTTCATGTTGTAAATAATGGAGAATTACCTATAAAGTTTTATGAGAAAGATTATCAGTTTGGAAACAAGAAAATTATACTAACAGATGAAATATACAAGCTGGCAGAGATGAAGAATCCTGAAAACTTTGAACATGAAGTAGAGGCTAGATGGAATCTTGTTGAGACGGCATGGGATATGGGAGTGTCCCGTAATCTTCTTAGTGTAAGCTACAGTGAAGAAAAGAAAATGTTCTTTGTTGATGATAATTGCAGAAGACGAGATATCACATCTGCAAGGGATGCACTTAATGGGTATCAGAAGGGAAAATGTTTTTATTGTTTTGATAGTATATCCGTTGAAGAAAAGTCAGAGGATTTGTGTGATGTGGATCATTTCTTCCCACATACGTTGCAGCCACTTATGCCAGACATCAATTTGGATGGTGTGTGGAACCTAGTACTTGCCTGCAAGGACTGTAATCGTGGCGCAGATGGTAAGTTTGCAAAGGCTCCAGATATAAAATATCTTGCACGGTTGTTTAAGAGAAATGAGTTCCTTATTAGTAGCCACCACCCACTTAGGGAAACGCTAATGGCACAGACAGGTCAGACAATTGATGAAAGACGAGATTTTCTGAAAAGGGTTGACTATGCTGCAGTTAATATATTAATACATAGGTGGAAAACAAATCCAAAAGCAGAAGAGGTGTTTTAAAGGTCATGAAGAATAGAAAAGGAACGTTGTATTTAAATATTAAGGAAACTGGCTGTTGGAAGTGCGGAAGGCCCATGATTGTTTGCTGGGCAACAGAAGAAATGGAAGATGGTGGTTATGGAAATCTATTAAGTCCAAATGGATTCGATGAAGAAATGGTAAAAGTTGCTGAAGCTAACGGAGCGATTATAAAAACTGTTTATTCTAAAACAATGGATGAGAAATATCCTGCGTGTGTTTGTAAATCATGTGGGGCATTTGTAGGTGATCATTATGTAACAGAATATGTTTATTCTGAAGACAAGAAAGTTACTGTTAGAAAATTTGATCTAGATGAGGATACAAATACAACAATAGATTATTATAATGCTACAGCTGAATCATTTACAAGTGAGACGGTTGATGTTGAATTCTCCAGTTTTCAACAGGAATTTATGGACTATATTCCGGAAGAAGGATCGATTCTCGATTTAGGCTGTGGTTCTGGTAGGGATAGCAAGGCGTTTATTGAATCTGGATTTGAAGTAACTGCTGTTGATGGCTCTAAAGAATTATGTAAGATAGCAAGTAAGTATATAGGACAAAGGGTCATAAATAAGTATTTTCAGGATTACAATCCTAGAAAAGAATTCGATGGGATTTGGGCATGCGCGTCATTACTTCATCTTAATCATTCTGACTTATATAGTGTTCTGAGTACAATGGCAAGGAAACTAAAGACAGGGGGCTGCTTTTATCTTTCGTTTAAGTATGGTGATTTTTCTGGGATTAGAAATGGAAGATATTTTACAGATATGACAGAAGAATTAATAGAAGAAATTGTAAATAGGATTCCATCAATGCGTATTGTTGAGACTAGAATAACAGCTGATGTTAGAACAAATAGGCAGGACGAAAGATGGCTTAATGTATTTCTGATTAAAGAGTAATTGGGAGGTATTATGTTTATAGGATTAGATGAAACAGGTAAAAAGACGGACATAAGAATCGCTTTGAAGAATAAAGAGGCCACATATTACTGTCCATTGTGTAATGGAAAATTAAGAATCAAAGATGGAAATGTTAATGTGAGTCATTTTGCGCATATTTCTATAGAGGATTGTGATACATTTTCAAGTGATATGTCTGAGTGGCATATGGAGTGGCAGGAACAATTTCCATTGGAGAACAGAGAAGTCGTTCTTGATTATGAAGGAGAGAAACATAGAGCAGATGTGTGCTTTGGTCGATATGTGGTTGAATTCCAGTATAGTAAGATTTCTAATGAAGAATTTGATGAACGCAACAGTTTTTACACCGCTTTAGGATATAAAGTTGTTTGGATTTTTGATGTTAGAGATGAATGGAATACAGATAGAATGGAATGTTACGATGAATGGCATCGTTACAATGATAATGGCGGCAAGTGGAGTTGGAAATATGCATGGAGGTTTATGAAGGATTGGATACCACAAAGTGATAAAAAAATTATTGTTTTCTTTCAGGGTGCTGATAGCTTGTTTGAAAGTGAAGAAGAAAGTTATATGGAGCGAGTTACTTGGGCAATCGAAGAATATGGGGAAAGCAATTTTAAGAGATTTTTCACATCATATTACCCTGGTAACTCAATAGAACTCATCGATTACTTAAAAAATAATAAATTGTAGAGAAGGTGCTTTTAATGAGAAAAATTGCATATGGTGGTTGGATATTTTATGTGGCCGATGGAGCAGAAGAATCATTGAATAAGCATAAATGCGGAAAGTGGATGTATTTTTTTGCCGATAAGTCGTTTGCAGCAGACTTGTGTAAGAAGGCGGTTGAAACAGGAGTTGTTCTGGAAGCAAAACACAGTGACGCTGAAGATGGAGTGTCGTGTTTTTATTTAAATGGCGACGATATGGAAACACACAAAAAGGTTATTCGATTTTTTCTGGATAATAATCTTGTTAGAAAAACAAAGGCGGGAAAATTGTATAATATTTCATTTAAGTTTGATAATCAGACAAGAGCTGGAGAATATGGAGGAGATTTTAAAGGAGAAATTAAATTAGAACAATTTCTTGATTTATCTACAGGAGAATGGCTTTAGTAAAAAAGGGGGAATACATAAGTGGCAAATTGGAATATGAGTAGAGCAGAATTGATCACAATGTTACTCACTATATTTGGCAGACCAGTAACAGCGTGTGAATTAACAAATATTATATCACCGAATAATACAAATCAATCAAATATTGATAGCGAATTAAGATATATGCTGCAACAGGAGAAACTAGTTCGTACCGGTGAAGGTAAACCAGATGCACCTTATTATTATAATTTAAAGATTAGACCATCAGTAAATTATTTTTTTGTGTTTCAGAACAAGACGTATAATTCAGAAATTCTAGGTGGCTATATGTGGGCCCCATATGGAAATACAAGTCACTGGAGAAGCATGGAAGCTGTAAAGATTGGAGATGTAATATTCTCGTGTTATGATCAGAATATTGTTGCAGTTGGAATCGCAAAGAGTAGGTGCTATGATTCACCGAAACCTGTTGAATTTGGAAACGATGGTGATGATTGGGAAGACTCAGGTAGAAAAGTAGATGTTGAATATCATCTGTTCCAGAACACTATGCGTCTGGTTGATAAAATGGATGAGATTTTGGCATGTTTTCCAGTGTTTAAAGGAATGAATTTGCCATTTTCAAGTGACGATATGGGGGAAAGCACAAGAAGTATAAATGCATTCGCAGGAAGAAGTTAATGTAATAGTTGGCAGGCCATGATATAATAATTTTGAATTTTTTTGTCGATAAAAAGCATGAAGTCCGTTTTTTGGTACACATCATTTGAGATAATTCTGTTGTAAAAAAAGGATGGAAAAGGATGGAGGTCTTTTTATGAACGGATTTTTTGGAAATTTGTTTGATTTTAATCATGATGGCAAATTGGATGGTTTTGAACGAACAGCAGATTTCGTTGCGTTTACATCACTGATGGAAGATGAAGAAGAAAAAACAGAATTGGAAATGTCGGGACTAGACCCTGCGGAGTTAGAATTTATGGACGCTGACGAAAGGCGTGAGGCTTTAGAAGATGCTGGATTAGACCCAGACGATTATGATTTTTGACGGAGGAACAGAAGGTGCCTAAAGGAGATAAATTTATAGCTTTAACAGCATATTTGGAGAAGTGTGGGAAGGATGAAATCAAGATGTCCTTTTCAGAAATAGAAAGGATAATTGGTTTTAGGCTATCTGATTCGGCATATACCTACCCAGCTCAATGGTCGAATTCTGAATCACAGTCGTTTGCCTTTGGATGGCTTAATGCAGGATATTTGACACGACAGGTTAATATTCCAGAGCAGACAGTAGAGTTTGTTAGAGAGGGAATGGCTGTATCTCGTAAAGAAACTAACTCAACTAAGAAGGAGATACAATGCAAATCAGCAACTCTGTCTGTGGAGGAAGCTATACGCTGTATTCGTACATACTATAATGAAACGGTGGTTCTGTTGACTAAAGTACATAATTGATAGTGTGAAAATGCTTGAAATATAAGGCTTTTTCGAGGACTTGGACGTAAATCCAGGTCCTCGGATTTTTATGTTTAATGGGACGGAAAATAAGAGTAAAATAGAAGTTGAGAATACAAAACTATTGATTTCGGATTGAATATACAAGACCCTTGAATAAGGCGGTGAGGTAAGATGAAATCAAAGCTAAGTATAATGCTCGCTGCAAAACGAAATGAAAAGCGACTAACAAAAAAGCAAACTGCTGAACTTATGGGTGTTACGTCCATGTATTATGCTCGTTTTGAAAATAATAATTTAACTCCATCAAAGAGGAACCTTGATTTTTTGCCAATTTTTTGGAGATGGGTAGAGATGAACTTTGGAATATTATCGAAGACGAGAAAAAATGAAATTGCAAATTTTCTTGGTGCTTGTTGAAAATTATAGCGCACTGCGCTATAATTAAGAAAATGAAAACAAGGAGTTGTGAAGATGATTTCAGTTGAAAAGAAGTTGCTAACAGGCTATACGTTTATAGATTTATTTGCAGGATTAGGTGGGTTCAGAATCGCATTAGAATCATTAGGTGCAAATTGCGTTTATTCAAACGAGTGGGATGTACCTGTACAGAAGGTCTATGCAGAGAACTTTGGTGATACACCAGAAGGGGATATTACGCAAGTTGATGAGAATACGATTCCTGATCATGACATACTCTGTGCCGGATTCCCTTGCCAGGCATTTTCTATTAGTGGCAAGCAACGTGGTTTTGAAGATAGTAGAGGAACGTTGTTTTTTGATGTTGCTAGAATTGTAAAAGCGAAGAGACCCAAAATTGTCTTTATGGAGAATGTGAAGAATTTTGCGACTCATGATGATGGCAAAACTCTTGAAGTTGTAAAAGGCACCATGGAGGAATTAGGTTATACATTCTATCAGAAGGTGTTGAATGCTGTTGATTATGGTGTTCCACAAAAACGAGAAAGAATTTATATGGTGTGTTTTAGAAATGACTTAGAGATTAATGATTTTAAGTACCCTAAGCCATTTGAGTTAACACGTCACGTAGAAGACTTTCTTCTTGAAGACGAAGAAATGGTCAAGGACTTATATGTTGATAGACCAGACACTTACTACAACGGCGTAGAAGACAACCAGTATAGCAATAAGTCTATTCGTTTAGGTATTGTAAACAAAGGTGGACAAGGCGAAAGAATATACAGCACCAAGGGAATTGCAATTACTCTTTCTGCATATGGCGGAGGAGTCTTTGCAAAGACAGGTGGATATTTGATAAACGGAAAGACGAGAAAGTTGCATCCACGTGAATGTGCTAGAATTATGGGTTATCCAGATTCCTATAAAATCTGTAAGAGTGCAAACCAAGCTTATAAGCAATTTGGAAATTCAGTAGTAATTGATGTTTTGCAGCTCATCGCAGTGGAAATTGGTACAGTGATGGAGGGAAAATAGTGATGAATGAGGTTGAATTCAGAAATTGGCTTATTAATAAAGGTGTAAAAACAAAGGTTGCAGGAGATACAATTTCAAGATTAAAAAGAATAGAACGAGAAATTAAAAACTGCGATATTGATGAACAATACCGCAGTGATAAATGTGAATATCTATTAAAACTCTTTTTGGATATGGGCAACAATGACGAAATGAAGAAATACCCAAATGCAAATCTTCCAATAGGAAAGTACTACATGAGTACATATCGTCATGCTCTTAAACAGTATATTCAGTTTTCGGATGATGTTACTTCAAGCAAGCAATAAACTCTGATTCGGACATACCAGGCATAGATGCTTTATGCTTGATTGAAAAAATAACATTCGCATTGTATGTGTTTGAGAGTTTACGAAGTTCATATTCATCTCCACGTAGAGAAAACATATACTCAATTCCACGAAGGATGAATCTGTGATCATGTAGCTGCTGTGGCGAAACAACAAAAAGCTTATCCCCGGCAACACGAGAATCTGTAATAACATAATCGTGAGTTGATATATAATCCATCACAGGCTTAAGTCGGCTCTTACCTACATTGCCTGAACCACTTCGTTTGATTCGATATTTAGCTGTTACATCGAAATATTCTCTGAAACGCTCAATAGGTAAAATAGTATAGTTATTTGTGATGAAGAAGTCGACTCCCTTATCTTTATATGCCTGGATAATCCAGTCAGCGAAGATATCGGAGCCGTTTGGCATATCAATATCTTTTCCGGCTGTACCAGCTTCTCTGAATGCATCGAAATCTTCATTCATATATTCCATTATCATTTCTGCATATCTGTTTATGCGATTAACATTGAGACGGCTGTATTCAAATGTTCCTGTATCAAGGTCTGGTAATAAAACAAACTGCCCGCATTGAGCAGGTGAGTGTTTAGCATCAATGTAAAATGAAGTGCCAGACTTGGTCTCAACTAAAATGTCAGGTACGGTTGAATCGGCACCTCCTTGATGAAAAAATCTTGCGTATGCACCGAATCTGTTATTAAGATAATCTGTGCATTGAATTTCAAATTCTTCCCATATTGTCATTGTTTAATCCTCCTTAATCATTACATCCTCAAACGCTTGAAGATCCTTTTGGTCTTGTACTGTCTTCTTAAGTGATAATTGACAGATTACATTTGGGTTACTTGTATTTGATAATCTTCTTACTTCAAAAACATATTTCTTTGATTTAGAAAGTGTTTTGGAATAATTATTATCCTTAAATTGATATGTATGTTCTTCACATATCATTTTTCTTTTATGTATATTAGTGTCAGAGTGAAGGAAACACCTTGTCTTTCCGCCTACTGGCTTGTATTCGATAATTCCTGAAATACCTTCTTCATTTAGTCCTTGCAGTATTTCTGAATTATTGTTTGACTCATTAGGTTCTGCAGAACCGCTTGTTTTTCTACGATAAAAAGCCTCAATAGTGAAGTAATCGGAAAAACTGCTAGATGGAAAAATTATTATATCTGTTCCTTCAGTCATAAAGAATTTAACATTTTTCACAGAGTAGAAATCTTGAACTAAACCATAGAGAGTTGAACTGTCGACATCTACGGGAATTCCCTTTTTTCCGACTTTGTAATATCTCTTATATAACCCATCCATATATGCAATAATTCTCTTACAATTATCAGATAGCGGAACTTTATTTCTTTTTGAAAAATCAAACGATTCAGTATCTTCGTTGGGAAATAATACAAACTGGCAACATTGAGAATCTCCGGCTTTTACTTCAACGTAGAATTCATCGGATGCTGCTGGTTCAATTTTGATGTCGGCTTTTGTAGAGTCTGATTTGCCGTATGGTTCAATTGAATTATTATCTCCGTACATACGTCTTAAATATTCGTAACACCTGTTTTCTAATTCTTCCCAAGCATTAGCCATAATCTAGTCCACCTCACTTTCAATGAAATTTTTAATTGAACATCCCAAAGCCTTTATAACACTAACGGTCATGGCATTACCTGCCTGCATTAGGAGGTGTCTATCAGAAACTTCGTTCTTTACTCTGTCAGCATATTCCTTTGGAAATCCTTGAAGAAGTAATGCCTCATAACCAGTCAGCTGATATATCGTATGGTTTTTAACATATAGAACGCCATCTCTCTGTGCCCTTAATGTTGGGCAGCGACCATCATAAATGCGAAGATCATTCATGCGAGTGTCGATTATTTTTCCCTCCATCTGTTTAATATCATCAACGGTGTATTTACCGTTGTTAGTAGGATTTTTTAGATAATAGGAGAGAATATCAAGTCTTTCAGGACTTGCAACATTATCGTCAATCAAAAAATCGGAAAGAGATGGTTTTTCTACTGATTCAGGCCATTGGAATTCATCTATGTTCTTTCCCAAATCTTTTTTGATGCCTACAAAGTAAACTCTTTGGCGCATTTGAGGAACGCCAAATTCTAGGCTGGTAAGAACCTTATAGACTACATCATAACCAACTCTATTTAGCTCGTTGATGATGATTTTTATTGTTTTGCCTTTGTCGTGCGTTACCAATCCCTTGACGTTTTCCAAAAGAAAACATTTGGGTTGTGTTTCTTCTAAAATTCTTGCCAAGTGGAATATGATTTGTCCTCTGTCATCAGAGAAGCCTTCTTTCCTGCCTATAACAGAGAAAGTTTGGCATGGAAATCCGGCAATCAACATATCGTATGGTGGTAACTTTTCAGTTTTAATTCTCTTCAAGTTGTAGTAATAAGGTTCATTTGTGGTGTCGTGCATTAGGGTATAAGTACGCACTGCGAGTTTGCTCGTGTCGGAATAACCTGTGCTTTTAAGTCCTGCTTGCTCTAAGCCGAGTCGACCACCACCAATTCCAGAACACAAATCTAAAAATGTATTTATTTTCATTGTTCTTAATCCTTTATTGTTTCCATGATGTCTTCCAACTTACAATCCATAGCCTCACAGATTTTGAGAAGTACATCTGTAGTGATGTTTGCACCCTTGCCAAGTTTGGCAATGGAAGCTGCACTGATTCCGGCAGCATCCTTGAGATCATTTTTATTCATTTCTTTGTCTATTAACATCTTCCATAATTTGTTGTAACTGATTCGCATAATCAACCTCCTTGCTTTACAACCAAAAATCAAATGATTCTTCTTGCTGTTTTTCTGTGAGATAGTTTTTTAAGAGTTCTACATCTTTACTGATATCTCGTGGTCTGATTCGGTTAATAACCTTTTCCTCGACTTCAGGAGTCCAGTAGATTTTTAATTTTTCTCTGGCTCTTGTGATAGCAGTGTAGAAGATATTGTGAGTTACTAATTCTTCCACCTCATCGGTAATAACTATCTTTACAGAGTCATATTCAAGACCTTGTGCTTTGTGTATTGATACAGCATAAGCAATTTGGAATGGTACAACAGTGAATGAGGTATTTTCATCTCCATCTTCGTCAGCACTCTTTAATTTGTGAACACAAAATCTAACTAACGATTTTCCTTCGCTTTCCCAACATTCAAGTAGTTCGAGATTAATACGCCGGAGATCACTTTCATCTACTGCCTTAGGTATCTCAACATCAAACTGAATTCGTTCTTCATGGGTGTCTGGGTCTAGAATTTCAATTCCCTTTATAATTCCCTTCATATTATTGTGTATGACAGGGAAAAACCTATCCGAATCAAGGAAGAGAATCGGGTCTCCAACTTTATACTGTTGAATGTCCCATTGAACAGCAGAGTTAGGATTGCTTTCCTGTAAGAATCGGTTGATGTTGTTGATTCCGTATAAGCCATCATAATTCAGACAAAGGATAGCTTCTCCCGGGTCGAGAGAAGAGAGTAGGGATTCATCTACTTTTAAGGAGTAGCTTTCTCTTTCAATGACTTCTTTTGCAGTATCATCCATCTGTCTGACCTTATCCCACAGTTCAAGTAATCGTTCATCCTTGGTTCGATGGGGCTGGGTAAGTTCAAATACAGCACTTTCTGGTAAAAATGCTTTTAATATCGAGAACCAATTTCCAAATTGAATGGCGTCAATCTGATAAGTGTCTCCAACCAATAAAAGCATTTCAAAATTTGCCTTTTGAAGAACCTCAACCATATCTTTATTGCTGACGGTACTACACTCATCAATAACCAATAATTTATACCTAGCAAAAGCAGCCCCTTGGCGTTTGAAACTTTCAATTGTTGAGAAAGTTGTATTTTCTGCATCAATCTTTCGCATCAAGTTCTCTTTGGCTGGATTCGTTTGTGTAAGGTATAGTTTGGAATCATCATTCAAGTAGTGAGAAACATGGTTTATTAGCGTAGATTTTCCTACACCTGCTGAACCGTATATCACACCAACCTTTGATTCCGAAAATATACGGGTGATGATGCCTTTCTTTTCATCGCAGTCAATTTCGTAATCGCCGAATAGTAGCCAAAATTCAACATCGTCACTGTAATTTTCGATACCGGATTCTGACAACTCTTGTAATTTTTCAATTACAGTGCAAGTATCGAGTTTGTAATCGTTTATAAATACTTGATTATGTTCAAGCATTAAATCACTTTCAGGTCTGTGCCCTGAATAAAGGCTATCGTTATACTGTTCGATGAGTCTTGGGTAATCAGGAAAATTACCTAGTTCATCAACATCAGTAAAGAGTTGTCCTCTACCTTCAGTGTTATTCCTTATAAACCTTGCGAACAATTCCGGGCGTTTGTCTTTACACGGAATACAATCAAAAACAGCACCTAATTTTGGATTATGGCCAACAGGAGATCTGTTAAATGGTAAAGAATCAAACTGCCTGCAACCGTTTGATAAGTACAAATTAGAAAGATAACTGTTTCCGGCGTGTATCCATTCTTCATAGTATTTGCTATAGTATCCGTCTGAATATTGGCCTTTAATAATAACATTGTTCATGTTATAGAGAAGGTATCGCAGCACATTCTTTCCATTACGACCATTTCGAATAAGTTCTCTGCAGTAATCTAAAATAGGAATAAATACCGTAGATTTAAGGTTATTTTTCCATTCAAGAGTAAGCCTATCATATGCTTTATCCGGGAAGTCCATTAGAGCAGTCAAAGTGTATTTTGTTCTAGTAAGGAACTCACAGATTAAGCGTTGCTCTGGATACGGTACTCTTTTTTTCTCTCCTTTTATCAGTTTAATAAAATTTTGAAATTCACAGTCACGAATGGATACTTCCCAGCCGTCAATAATGATGATAGGCATTGTTTTTCCTAATATCCCGATAGTCTCATGTACGAGATGAAACTTAGATGCGTAATTGCTTTTGATTGGAAGTTTAGTAAAAGCAATTACCCTATTAGATTTGGACTTGTTTTTTCTATCATCTATTGGTGTAAATGTGATTTCATAATATATGTGTCTGTTAACAAACAGTGGCTTGATTTTCTGAATATAGTATTTGTCATTTTTTTCAGCTTTGAATTCCACAGGATGTCGTTCTATTTTTTCGGAGATCTTTTTATAGTATTCTTGT
>CAZTGP010000074.1:0-12826 GCA_964613325.1 uncultured Roseburia sp.
GCCACTTCGGAATTTGGATTTCCTAAAGTCTCAATGTATACAGCTTTTGTATTTTCTTGAATTGCCTGCTCGAAGCTATCCAGCTGCAAAGGGTCCACAAATGTGGTTGTAACTCCATAATCCACCAGCGTATGAGCTAGAAGATTATAGGTTCCTCCATAAATATTCTTAGCAGCTACAATATGATCGCCAGCTTTGGCCAGATTCTGTATTGTATAGGATACTGCTGCTGCTCCAGAAGCAACCGCAAGTGCTGCTGCTCCGCCTTCCAATGCTGCAATTCTTCTCTCGAACACGTCTTCTGTTGGATTGGTAAGTCTTCCATATATGTTACCAGCATCCTTTAATCCAAAACGATCTGCTGCATGCTGTGAATTGTGAAACACGAAAGAGGAAGTCTGATAAATTGGAACTGCTCTTGCATCGGTCACTGGGTCTGCACTTTCCTGTCCCACATGTAACTGTAAGGTCTCGAATTTTAAATTTCTGTCTGCATAATGTTTTTTACTCATAGTATTATTCTCCTTTTTATGAACCATTCATTTGAAAATGCAATGGTCTGCTTCTGTTAATTACAACATCGAATCGTTTCACACATACAGATTTGCATTCGTCCTTCTTTCGCAAGAGTTGGCGTTTTCCAATTAACCACTTTTATCTCCTCACTTTCTACATTTCTCAATCCCCACATTTCATACTTATTTAGTAGGTATTGTTTTGATGTTCTTATCTTATCTCTTTATTCCTACCATGTCAATATGATTAATATGTTTTTGTTATTAATCTTTCTGATAGCTGGTTATCGCCACATTATTCAAGGGTTCCACCACACAGAATATGATCCCCATCGTAGAACACTGCCGCCTGGCCCGGTGTAATAGCTCGCTGTGGTTCTTTGAAAACACATTTTATACGGCCACCTTCCATTGGATAAATGATGCAAGGTGCTCCCTTATGGGAATAACGGATTTTCCCACTTACCGCTTTTCCTGTCTGAGTCACCTCATTCGTAGCCACAGACATGTAGTTCACATGATTTACATAACAAATATTGGTAAACAGTTCTTCAGACTGACCAATTACAACTTCATTTCGCTCCGGGCGAATTTCTTTTACGAAAAGAGGAACTTCGGATGTAATTCCCAATCCCTTTCTCTGGCCAATGGTATAGTGAATAACCCCTTTATGCTCTCCGAGCACCTGTCCCTTGCTATCCACGAATTTACCTGGTTTACTGGGCTCACCTGTCTGTTTCTCGATAAATCCAGCATAATCATGATCTGGGACAAAACAAATATCCTGGCTGTCGTGCTTGGACGCCACTGGGAGTCCTGCATCCTCTGCAATCTTTCGAATCTGTGGCTTCTCAAATTCTCCTACCGGCATTAAAGTGTGCGCCAGCTGATATTGCGTCAAATTGTAAAGCGCATACGTCTGATCCTTCGCCGCAGTGACCGAATTCTGAATGGTATATCTCCCATTTGGCAATTGCAGAATTCTAGCATAGTGCCCAGTAGCAATGTAGTCCGCTCCGATTTCAAGCGAGCGCTGCAGTAAGGATTCCCATTTCACATATCGATTGCACGCGATGCACGGGTTCGGTGTATGGCCTTTTTGATATTCGTTTACAAAATAATCAATTACATTTTCTTGGAAGTCTGAGCGGAAATTCATTACATAATAGGGGATTTCAAGAATATCCGCCACCTGTCTGGCATCATCTACTGCTGATAATCCGCAGCATCCTCCATTGCAGGACTGCTCAAATACATTTTCCTCCTGCCAGATCTGCATAGTGACTCCGATTACGTCGTATCCCTGTTCTTTCAACAAATATGCTGCCACGGAGGAATCCACCCCTCCCGACATTCCAACAACTACTTTCTTTTTCATGTGCTCTCCTTACTCTGATTGTGACAAACAAGAAGCCAACTGCATCATACAGTCGGCTTCTTACTATTTCTTCATTGGAAAATGATTAATATTCCTCTTCCTCTGCTTTTTCACTGATATCGTTTACTGGTTTCTCAAGTCCTTCAATCTGGATGTGATTCTTCTCTGCATAATCCCAAAGGGCCGCATGAATTGCTTCCTCTGCTAAAAGCGAGCAATGGACTTTCACTGGTGGAAGTCCATCCAAGGCTTCCATAACTGCTTTGTTCGTTACTTCCAGGGCTTCCTGAATCGTTTTTCCCTTTACCAGCTCTGTTGCCATGCTGCTGGTTGCTACTGCCGCACCGCAGCCAAAGGTCTTAAATTTTGCTTCCTGCACGACACCTTGATCATCAATATCTAGATACATACGCATGATATCACCGCATTTTGCATTTCCTACTGTTCCAACACCACTTGGGTTCTCTATTTCGCCTACATTTCTCGGATTATTGAAATGATCCATTACTTTCTCACTGTACATATAGTGTTCTCCTATTCATATCCTAATACAGATTCTCTTGTTCCTATATTTCTTCTGTCATCACTGATTCTTTTATCTTCTTAACTATTCTGTTTCTTTACAAAGTCTTCATATAATGGAGACATACTCCGCAAACGTTCAATGATTCCTTTTAGTTTATCTACTGTGAAATCAATTTCCTCTTTGGTTGTCTTCTCTGACAAGGTCAGACGGAGAGATCCATGGGCAATCTCATGAGGCAATCCAATTGCCAAAAGTACATGGGATGGGTCCAATGAACCCGAAGTACATGCTGATCCGCTGCTTCCACAGATTCCGTTCTGGTCTAGCAGAATCAACATTGACTCCCCTTCGATGAAACGGAAGCAAAAATTCGCATTGTTTGGAAGACGATTGCATTCATGTCCATTCAATCTGCTGTAAGGAATCTCCTTGAGTACACGCTTGATTAGATAATCACGAAGCTCCGATTCCTTCTGAATGGTGGCATTCATATTTGCATTTGCAAGTGCTACGGCTTTTCCCATTCCAACAATCCCTGGAACATTATGTGTCCCTGCCCGTCGCTGGCGTTCCTGTGCTCCTCCATGAATGAAAGAGCGAATCTTTACACCTTGGCGAATGTAGAGAATTCCAATGCCCTTTGGTCCGTGAATCTTATGACCACTAGCACTGAGCATATCAATGTTCATCTCATCCACGTCAATTGGAATATGAGCAAAAGCCTGTACTGCATCCGTGTGGAACAAAACCCCATGAGCTTTGGCAATGGCGCCAATTTCTTTCAAAGGCTGAATAGTTCCAATCTCATTGTTTGCCGCCATAATAGAGATCAAAATGGTGTCAGGCCGAATCGCTGCTTCCAGCTGGTCCAAATGGACACTCCCTTTCTCATCCACATCAAGATATGTGATCTCATATCCCTGCTTCTCCAGATATTCGCAGGTATGCAGAATTGCATGATGCTCAATCTTTGATGTAATAATATGTTTTCCTTTATTTGCATAAGCCTCTGCAGTTGCTTTCAATGCCCAGTTGTCAGATTCGCTGCCACCACCAGTGAAGTAGATTTCCTCTGCCTTTGCACCAATCATCTCTGCAATGGTTCTTCTTGAAGTATCAACCGCTTTCTTTGCTTCTCCTGCGAAACTATATATGGCAGATGGATTGCCATAAAACTCAGTGAAATATGGAGTCATCTCATTCAGCACTTCCGGATATACCTGGGTAGTTGCTGCATTATCTAAATAAATTAACTTATTCATTCCATGTACCTTCTTTCTAATCCCTATCCATTTACTAGGTTATATTCATTATACAATTTTATTTCCCATTGTCAAGGTAGGATTTGTTCTTTTATTGATACACCACTATGGAAATTGAATCGTATATCATTGTATAAAAAAACTCATAATACAGATGTTTCCTGTATCATGAGTTTTTATTCTTACACTTTTTGCTTTCTTCTAATTTTCTTCTCTGTTAATAAACATCATAAAAAATGCAATCAACAAAATTACTGCTGCAACACAGATGGCACGTTCATGAATCATCTTGATAAGCATATTTCCTATTACTGCACCCACTATAAAACAAAAGATGATTCCGTAATATAAGAATCCTTTTCTTACAAATCGCTGCTCTTTCGTATGAAGAAATTCACACATATTCTGTGTACCGCTTCTTAAATTCCCGATACACATAGTAGTGGCAATTCCATTTCCATGTATTTTTCGGAAGCTTTCCACCTGAATTCCACAGGCAAGCGACGTCAGGCTATTCGCCAACAGATTAATGCTTTGCGGCATGAAGCTGACGCTGAGTAGTACGATTGCTTCAAGTAATACCGCAATCTGCCGCCAATGAAATATGTGATGTTCCTGCAATTTGAACTTTACAATATCTGCAAAAGCGATTCCAATTGCAAATGCCAGAACAGGGCACAGATAGCGAAGTGCCATCGACCATTCCCCCTGTGATACATGAATCCCAAGCAAAAGCATATTTCCAGTCTGGGCATTGGCAAATACCTGGTCTCTGCATATATAAGAATATGCATCCATAAATCCGCCTGCTAGAGCAAGGACAATTCCCAATTCAATTGATTCCGACATCTGCGTATTCTTGTTTCCCATATCATTTGTTCCTCATTGTAATGATTCCCCATCCCCAATATCAACGAAGTTTTTAAATGACATACTGACCGTTCTTTGCGCTCTGCCAGTTAATGAGATCTGCCAGGGTGATATTATCTACGACTTCATTCACCGCATCATTAATTTTCTTATAAACAATTGCTGTTACGCAGGCATCCGCTCTGTCACAGACAACCTCGTCATCCTCGATACATGCCACAGGTGCAAGGCTTCCCTCAGTGAGTCTTAGGATCATTCCGACTGTGTATTCTTCTGGGTCTCTCTTCAGGAAATATCCGCCCTGAGCCCCTCTTATGCTCTGTACATATCCCGCTTTATGAAGAATTGAAATAATCTGCTCCAAATATTTATCTGAGATTCCTTGTCTCTGTGCCACATCCTTTAAGCTCACTGGCTGTCCATTGCTATTCATTGCCAAATCAATCATTAATCGTAATGCATATCTTCCTTTTGTTGAAATCTTCATATTCTATGATTCCCTCCATTTCTAGTATCTTATCTAAGCCTGAAATAAAGGACTGGAATAATAACGGTCTCCACCATCTGGTAATAATGCTACAATCCTCTTCCCTTTATTTTCTGGACGTCTTGCTATTTCTGCAGCTGCATAGAGCACTGCACCAGAAGAGATTCCTGTTAAAAATCCTTCTGTTTTTCCTAGTAGCTTACTATACTTAAAGCACACCTCGTTGTCAACTGGAAATACCTCATCATATATTTCCGTGTTTAGTACCTCCGGTACAAATCCTGCCCCGATTCCCTGAATCTTGTGTGCCCCTGGCTGTCCTCCAGACAGCACTGCGGAGGTTGCTGGTTCTACAGCCACAATCTGGATATCTGGTTTCTTCTCCTTGAGATATTCACCTGTTCCTGTAATTGTTCCACCAGTTCCTACACTGGCGACAAAGATATCCACATTTCCATCGGTATCTTCCCACACTTCTGGACCCGTTGTCTCGTAATGTGCTCTTGCATTTGCTGGATTCACAAATTGTCCTGGGATGAAGCTTCCCGGAATCTTTTTCGAAAGTTCATCTGCTTTATCAATGGCCCCCTGCATTCCTTTAGCACCTTCCGTCAGAACCACCTCTGCACCATAGGCCTTTAGAATATTGATTCGCTCAGGGCTCATGGTATCTGGCATGGTAAAGATTGCATGGTACCCCTTCACCGCTGCCACTGCTGCAATTCCGATTCCTGTATTGCCAGAAGTTGGCTCGATAATTGTAGCCCCCTCTTGTAAAATGCCTCGTTCTTCTGCATCTGCAATTAATTTTGCACCTACACGGTCCTTTGCACTGCCAGCTGGATTAAAACTCTCCAGCTTCACTAAAAGATGGGCTTCCAGGCCTAATTCCTGTTCCAGCTTATGCACCTCCACAAGAGGAGTATGTCCAATCAATTCCATAAAACTATTCTTTACATTTTCCATTGTCTGTCCCCTTTATATATCTATACTTAGTCAGTTACTAATACACGGTCTTCTCCTATTTTATTCCAGCCAAATCCTTGATAACTTCACCTGCCAAGATAAGTCCTGCTACCGATGGCACAAATGCTACGCTCCCAGGAACCGATCTGCGGTCTGGACACTCTTTATGCAACTCTTGCAGAAGTTGTTCATCCTTCGGCGCTCTCGCTTCTTCTTTCGAATAGACAACTTTCAGCTTACGAACTCCGCGTTTCTTCAGCTCTCTTCGCATTACCTTTGCCAGGGGACACACAGAGGTCTTATAGATATCTGCCACCTCAAATTTGGTAGGGTCTAGTTTGTTCCCAGCTCCCATACTGCTCACAATCGGAACTCCATATTCCTGTGCCTGCATTACCAATTCAAGCTTGGCTGTAACCGTATCAACCGCATCTACAATATAATCATATTCCTCGAAATGAAATTTATCTTTCGTTTCTGGAAGGAAAAAGCATCGGTGCACTTCTACTTCTGCCTCTGGATTGATAGAACAAATTCGTTCTTTCATCACATCCACTTTATATTTTCCAACTGTATCCATTGTTGCAATAATCTGTCGATTCACGTTGGTTACACTGACATCATCACTGTCCACCAGGACGAAATGTCCAATTCCCGTGCGAGCCAAGGCTTCCACCACATGTCCGCCTACTCCGCCGATTCCAAATACTGCAACCTTTGCCTTTTGTAATTGCTCCATCGCTTCTGCTCCAAGCAAAAGCTGACTTCTTGAAAATTGATTTGCCATTTACTTACCTCATTATTTACTACTTGGAAAATCTCCATCCATAAAACGACAGATCATCTCGTTTGTAAGACTCAAATCCTCTCGCTCCACTTCAATATCCTCACGTTTTATCCATTCCGCAACTGACAGTTCATCCTTATCCATGGTGAGTGCTTCATCTCCATCCAGATCACAATAGTAGCCCACAAGAATATTGTCTGTAAAGCCCCAAGGCTGTGATTTGTAGTAACGGATATTCTTTACCTTTACCCCGGTTTCCTCCATTACTTCGCGGACAACCGTGGCCTCAAGGCTTTCGCCCACTTCATTGAATCCAGCAACTAATGCATACTTTTTGTACTCTCTGCCACGATATTTTGTAAGCAGGAGCTTGTCTCCATTGGTTACTGCCACAATAATTGCAGGATTAATTCTAGGAAAAATCATATTTCCACATACTGGGCAGCGCATCATTCGTTCTTTCGAATCATGTTCTAACTTCCCCCCACAAGCTCCACAGTAAATGGTTTTTTCATACCAGCCATTCACATGTAATCCGGTAATTGCTGCTAACGCATATTCTTTGGGTGCCACAGTGCGAAAGAAGCTCCTTTTTTCATAAGAAAAGGTATTGCCGCTTTCCATCAAGCTTGTTACCTTGTCTGCCTCTACACAAATCTTAGAACGGAAGAACTTTCGGTTATCCAACGTAAACAGATATGTCAAATCCCCTGTAATATCTTTTACTTTCTGATAGGTCGGAAAAGTAATAACCGTATCTGCTGAACTTCCCACAAGAAGCTCTCCTTCCCGAAAAAACAATACGAAGCTATCTTCCTCTGGTCTCTCTTCTCTATATGCAATATCAAAATTATGTGGTGCTATATCCTGTATCATTTCCAGTCTCCTTACTTCTTCATCCTATATGTATCATGAATTACGTATTTACATTATTCATCACAAATCGTTATTTATATCATTTTCGCTTCATGGCTCTTAACATTTCTTTGTCCGCATCGCTTACTCGATAGGATTCTATCATCTTCTGGATCGATTTGTTGTAAGTCCAATCATCCAGATGATTATTCTTCAAATATGCCATACATTTGTCTGGGTATTTCGCCATTACTGTTGCAACCGCCCATGCAATCCCCATCTTCGCATAATAATCTTTGGCGTATAGCCGATCCAGTACCTCGATTACTTGATCAATATATGTATCATTTAGAAAATGGCTCATAAGTGTAACAGCCACAATACGCACTTCGAATTCATCTTTTGAATCCACATATTCCATCAGCACATCATAGACTTCCTGTGGATATTTCCGCGCAATACGAAAAGTCTGACAAAGTGAATCATTCACACTCCAATCGTGAACAAGCGGAACAAATGCTCGGAAGAAGTGTAATATCTGCTGAATATCATCTTTGGCATAGCCAATTACAAATGCTTGTAACGTTTCCAGCTCAAATGTATCCATTGGATTCGCCACTAAGAATCCTTTGTAATCTTCTTTTGCAATTTCTTTTGCCAGCTTGCGCAGCTCTGGAATTCTCACGCCTAGAACTGGCTTTATCCCTGGTGTAAGCTTCTGATAGACTTCTGGATTATTTCCGGACATTGCTTCTAATCGATCTCTTATTTCTTCTATATCCATATATATTTCCCTATCCTTTTTCCTTGTATGCTCTTCACATTATAAGGCGGTCACCATCGTTCGTTATAGAATCTCTATATTGGCTCATTATATTATTTAAGCCCCGAAAGGTCAATCTCTCGGGGCTTATCTATGATTTATGCCATTGCACTATTATGATTTTTTATATAGTCCTCAACATCCTCAATTGAGATCTCCAATGCGACTGCAAGTTCTCCATGCAGAAGGCCCTCTGCTTTTGCAAATGCTCTTCCATCTACATCGGTTACTTTCTTACCTTCCTGTATACGAGCTTCTTTTCGTTCATATAGTCCCTTCAAGAGTCCCACCAGTTCATCACAATTTCCAGACTCAATCGCCTCACGGTACGTTTTTTCTCTGGACTTCTCTTCCTCAATCCAGATTCCCTTTGCATCTTCCATTCGTTCAATAATCTGATTGGCTTCCTCTTTGGACACTACGTTACGCATACGCACTTTATCACTTCCTACTTCCACATAAAGTGTTCCTGATTGATCTGCAATTGGTTTTAAGAAATAATAATCAGTATTCTTTTTTCCAAAATCAATTCGTCCTATATCAATAATCTGACACGCACCTTTTGTTCCATACATTACATAATCATTAACATGAAACATTCTACTCACCTCTTCTTTAATAATAGCAGATTAAAACAGATCTTGTAATTAGGAAAAAAGGCCCTTGGTATCTCTTGTATAAGAATTTACCAAAGGCCTGGATAATACATATTGTGCATTATTTATCATTTTTCTCATTATTGTCAATTGACTGCTCTCTTGCCAAAGCACGCGCACCTTTTCGATCATGAAGATAATTCTTGATCAAATATAGTACTCCAATACTTGCAATTGACAAAAGATTGTCCAACGCTGAATTGGTTCCAATAATCATGTGACGTGCTACCAAGAATACTAACACTTCAATGACATTATCAGAGCTTGGTTTACAAAGCATCTTCATAAACTCTATACCAACAACAATATTAAATATCTCTTCCAAAAATAATAAGAAGTTACCTGTTTTACTTCCACCTATGATTAGTTCCTTGAATTCTGGAATAAATGTAACGATGGTGACAATTAATCCAATTCCTACAATAACTGCCATAATTAATTCCAGAATATCACATATCTCTTTTGCCCGAATCTGTATCTTCTCCCACATAATCTATCCTCCACTACATAATAAATGCATGTTCTCATCTTATGACTCAGCAAAAAATAAAACCGAGCGCCTCGCTTCGAATCCCGACCATAGACGTTACCTTCACAGTTAACTCAGTCCAGGTGACCTCACGGCACACAGAAGGTTCCGCTTAGGGCTGCTATGTTCCCATCCTGACCCGGTTCACAGATTCCTGTTGCGTAAGACCCAGACATCAACGCCACTTATGAAGGGCGGCTCTACCGCCAGTAATCCTCCACGAGACATCACCCCAACTATAGCGGATTGTTGGTTCAAGGCACCGCTACCACCCCGGCTGCTCGGAGATTTAAGTATAAGCCATAAATGCCTGTATTGTCAAGGATTACGCCACATGAATTCATTGAAACACCCACAAAAATACCAAAAGGGCACATCAATTTTTGATGTGCCCTTTGTATAGAACAAAATGAACATAGAATTAAATGTCTTAGTAATAAGAACTTAACAGTCTTTATTTTTCTTATTCTCCTTCTTTTTCTCGCGCAGCTGACGAAAAAAGGAAGAGAGCATCTCCGAGCATTCTGTTTCTAATACCCCCTGCTCTATTTCTACTTGGTGGTTGAACTGCGCCATCTGCAATAGATTTAATACTGATCCTGCGCAGCCTGCCTTGGGATTCATAGTGGCAATAACAACTTTCTTAAGGCGTGATTGCACGATGGCTCCTGCACACATCTGGCAGGGTTCTAATGTCACATACATCGTACAATCCTCTAATCGCCAGTCTCCTGTCTTCTTACTTGCTTTGCGGATTGCCGATAGCTCTGCATGAGCTAAGGTGTTTTTGTCCGTGTTTCTTCTATTATATCCTCTTGCAATAATCTTTTCATTTTGCACAATTACACAGCCAATTGGTACTTCGTCTAACTGATACGCTTTCTTTGCCTGTTTCATTGCAGCTTTCATATATTTTTCATCAAGTGTCATAGACTTCCCTCTTCAAAATGTTATAATTACATATATTGTATATGATTCACATGAAAATGGAAAGGCGTTAATTATGCTCTTTGAATATGAAACAGACCGGCTGATTCTAAAAATTCTAAAACCGGATGCAGCTCGTCAAGTGTTGGACTTTTATCTGCGTGATCGAGAGATTTTTGAAAAATACGAGCCGGAACGTATACCGCAGTTCTATACCGTAGCTCACCAGAAGACAATTCTTAAATGCGAATATAATCTCGCTTTTCGCTTACAGAACGTGCGCTTCTATGTGTTTTTGAAAGAAGATACTTCTAAAATTATTGGCACTATCTGTTTTCATAATATTACCACTTCCTACTATTCTAATTGTGAAGTGGGCTATAAGTTTTCCAGTGCTTACTGGCATCTGGGCTATGCTTCCGAAGCTTTGGAAAAGGGAATTCAGGTGATGTTTGAAGATCTGCATCTTCATCGTATTCAAGCTTGGGTCCTCCCAGATAATTATTCTTCTATTCAATTATTACAAACTCATGGATTTCGCAAAGAAGGCATTGCTCGTTCCTATCTTCTCCTCCATAATGAATGGAAAGACCACGTTCAATTCAGCCTCATTGCCCCTTAAATATCGAGAGTGTGAATCCAATAACCAAACTGCTCCGTTTCTGTTGCTGGGAAAAATTCCGGGAAGCCAAAAATGGTCGCCATAACCCGCTCCTGTTGTTGATAAAATCCTGGAATGCCGAGATACCATCTGCTTTTGCCCTCTGTCTGTTCCACTCCCAGCAGCAAATAATGATAATTGAAGAAACCATGCAGTAGGAAGCTGTTGTTCCCTAAATACCAATTCCGTTTTGGAAGTTCTCGGATTCCCTTTACATCGATTTTAATCCAGCTTCCATTCTGTTCTTGTCTAAGTGGAACCCGTTCTGATCGCTTTCTTAGTTCTTCCCACTTTGCGTTCCAATCATCATCTGGAAATACATTTTGCTGATGCAATCGCAATTCCTGCTCTGACTGCTGTGTGTTCGTCGGTTGTTCGTTTGGTGCCTGTGTATCTGTCATATGTTCTTCGGTCGGTGTAACACTACTGGTCTCATTCTCCTGACCCACTACTTTCTTTATTTCTTCAATTAGTTGCTTCCGCCGTTTCTCATCTGATACTTGGGTATTCTCCTCCACAATTTTCGTCTGCTCCCTTTGTATTTGTTGTGTGCTTTCCAGTTCTTCTACCTGTGGAGGCTGCCACATATGTATATCTTTTAGCGATAGAAGAAGATTCGGATCTTCTTTCCATTTTGACGCTGTCATATTGTCGGTGTCATATCGTATCCCCACTCCCGCAATCTGGTCAAATCCATAAGGTGTGTCCCCGATTGGATTGATTTTAAATATGGTTCCATAATCTCCCTGTCCCCTGTTCATCGCAAATTCTCCTATCTTCACTCCAGTCAATCCTGAATCTAAGAGAATCAGGAACACGGTACCTTTTCCAGTATATCCGCCCAAATTTCTTACATGCAATTCCATTCGACAACTCTCATCGCGCAAATCCACTTTCACGAATCCTGTATTTCTTCCTTTTTTCGCACCTGTATATTCATATAAATAAGTGACAAACCTTTTCAAAACGCTCTCCACAAACTTCTACTGTATTGTTACTATCTTATGAGCTAAAAAAGTTTTTCATTCTTTTTGAAAAAAATTATTGACAAATAGGTACCTTCGTATTATATTAATATCAGTAACACTTATCATTATTGTTTTGAAAGGATAAACCAGTGATCAAATATAGTAGACAACGCGAATCCATTAAGAGCAATCTGATGAGTCGATATGACCATCCAACAGCGGAGACCGTTTATCTCGATATCAAACGGGAGTATCCGAATATCAGTTTAGGTACTGTCTATCGAAACCTTTCTCTTCTATCCGAACTCGGCGAGATTCAGAAGATTTCTACCGAGCTTGGTCCCGATCGTTTCGATGGGAATCCTGCTCCACATTATCATTTTATTTGTAAAGATTGTGGATGCGTTATGGATATCGATTTGAGAAATCAAGACAATTTAGATGCAATTGCTTCCAAAGTATTTCCTGGAACTATTGAGGGACATTCCGTTCAATTCTTTGGGAAATGTCCAGAATGCATGAAAAAACTGTCACCGAAAGATGAACAAAAAACTAATAATTAATTTATTTTAAGGAGGATTTTTAAAATGGCTAAATTTGTATGTACAGTATGTGG
>CAZTGP010000075.1:0-12623 GCA_964613325.1 uncultured Roseburia sp.
TCAATTAAGTAATGTCACACTGCCGATATTTTCTAGGATCGAGCTGCAAATTCATCTAGAAAATTCGTAGCGGCTGCCTGCTCATTCTCTGCTTCTTCCTGCATTGACGCTTCATCCATAGAAAAGCCTGCGAAGAAATCGTCTTGATCTGGCGACATGTACGGAGCTTCCTGTTCTGCTTCTTGTTCTGTCTCTTGACCCGTTTCTTGTTTTGCTTCTTGTTCTGCTTCTGCCCCATATTCTTTCCGGTCTTCTTTAAGTACAGTGCTTATATCATTCTCTGGTACCTTCGAATTATCTCCGTCATCCGTTAGTACTTTTAAATCGTTTTTGTCACCTGTTCCTGCTTTCAAATCAGTTCCGTCACCTGTCAGTACTTTCGAATCATTTCTGTCACCATTTGGTACTTTTGCATCATTTCCGTCATATTCTGGAATCACGATTGGAGCATCACTCAGTTCCTCTAGGAATGACTTTCCGCTATCCTTTGCTGGCTGGTTCTCTCCTGGATTATCAAAATCGAAGGAGATCGTGTCATTCTCGAACTTCAAGCAGGAATCAAATACATTTCCAGCCTTAGATGTAAATCCACTCACCTTATTCTTGGTCTTTCCTGTGGTGAAAAGTTCTTTGATTATCTCCTCGGTAAGTGGAACCTTTGCAACGGTATGCCATACCTTAAAGCCGCACTCGCATTCATACTGCCATTGTGATTTCGTCAGCATCTTGCCACATTTCGGACAAGGAACTGTGGTATCCACTGGTTTTGGCTTCTCCGGAAAATCAAAGGTGATTCTGCCATCTTCCGTAAGCTTCAACGGTGCGTCGAACTTCATTCCTGTTTTGGCTACAAAGCCTGTAATCACATCCGTCTTACCACGGATCAGCAGTTCTTTCAGCTGGGCTTCCTTAATCTTTACGCTGGCAATCTTGCCGACCATAAACTGGCAGCTTTCCGGATCATCCTTCTTATGATTGGAACAGGCAAATCCAAATGGGGTTACTTCAATTTCTCCGCCGCATACTGGACATTTTACATCTTTAACCTTCTTTGCTTCAAGATCCTCAAAATCAAATTTCAATCCAGTTACTTTTCCATTCTCATCTTTGTTCAGAGCAACACGAGCATCAAAGCGTTTACCCGCTTTTGATTTAAATCCACGTATGGTTTCGGTTCTTCCATCTGTAAGCAGCTGTTTTACCTGAGTCTCTGAGATGGATTTCTCAGCCATCTTTCCAATGGAAAATCGACAGCTGTCTTCCTGGCCCGGATGATAATTGGCACATCCAAACCCAAATTGGGTGACAACTATATCGCCTCCACAGATCGGACATTTCACATCCTTGACTTTCTTTGCTTCCACATGATCAAAATCAAACACAACACTGGTTTTCCCGACATCGTCCTTCTCAAGCTTCAGACAGGCATCGAACTTTTTGCCAGCCTTTGACTTAAATCCATAGATTGTCTCCGTATGTCCATCCGTTAACAACTGTTTCAATTGGGCTTCTGATATGGTCTTATCCGCGATTTTTCCTACTGAGAAACGACAGCTGTCTTCCTGGCCCGGATGATAATTGGCACATCCAAACCCAAATTGGGTGACAACTATATCGCCTCCACAGATCGGACATTTCACATCCTTTACAACCTTTGCAGATACATGATCAAAGTCAAAGGAAACGGTTGTTTTCCTAGATTCCTCCTTCACAAGCTTTAAGCAGGCATCGAATTTCTTTCCAGCTTTTGATTTGAATCCATAAATTGTATCTGTATGGCCTTCAGTTAACAATTGTTTCAGCTGCGCTTCAGTGATTGCTTTATCTGCGATTTTTCCAATAGAAAATCCACAGCTGTCCTCGCGGTCTCTGCTGTAATTGGAACATCCGAATCCAAAGGATGTGGTGACAATATCGCCTCCACAATCTGGGCATTTCACGTCCTTAATTACTTTTGCTTCTGCTTTCTCAAAGTCGAACTGAATGTTAACCTTTCCGTCCTCCCCCTTAACAAGGGTCAGACAGGCATCGAATTTTTTGCCATTTTTGGATTTAAAGCCTCGAATTGTCTCAGTTCGTCCTTCTAATATGAGCTCTCGAATCTGTACTTCTGACAGATTCTTATCTGCAATCTTTCCAATGGAAAAATCACAGCTTCCTTCTTTTCCATATTGATGGTTCACGCATTGATATCCATAGGGAGTAACCACAATATCACCGCCACAGATTGGGCACTGAATATCGTTCAGCTTCAATGGCTCCACATGTTCAAAATCAAAGGCTGCAGATACTTTTCCTGTCGTTTCATCTTTATTGAGCTTTAGGCAGGCATCGAATTTCTTACCGGTCTTCGATTGGAAACCGCGAATGGTTCCCGTCTGTCCCTTTTCAATCAGCTCCTTTACCTGCTCATCTGTTAATTCTTTTCCTGCAATTTCTCCAATGTTGAAGTTACAGCCGGTCTTATCGCTCTTATAATTGGAGCAGCCAAAGCCAAAGGGTGTAGTGACGATTTCAGCTCCGCATACCGGGCATTTCACCCCAATCTTTCTTCTGGCACCTAGGCCTCTTGCACCTTTTCCAGCGAATTCTGAAATACGATCTGCAATCGGAGCCTTTAAATCTTCTCCGATCATCTTCTCCGTTTCCTTGCGGATAAACTCTTCCAGCTTCGCCCGATAGGAATCAAATTGTACAGTTCCCTGGGTAATGCCATCCAAGCCCTTCTCCCAGGATGCAGTCATCTGTGGGTTCAAGAGAACTGGAACAGTCATATTTACCACTTCAAATATCATTTCTCCCAGATTCTGCGGGCTAAGAATCTGTGTCTTTTGATTCAGATTCAGATAGCCGATTCGAACCAGCTTCTGAATGATTTCTGCACGGGTAGCAGAGGTTCCAATTCCAGAACCTTTAATCTGTTCACGTAACTCTTCGTCTTCAATGAGCTGTCCTGCATTTTCCATGGCAAGAACCATGGAGCCTGATGTATAACGCTTCGGTGGAGATGTTTTGCCATCCCGGATAGCGTATCCTTGTACAGATATCTCATCTCCATTCTTTAACTGGTCTGCCAGAGCCAGCAGTACCGTTGGATCTGGGGCAGCTTCTTCTGATTCCTCTTCTGGATTCTCATTTAATGCCCCACCAGTCACACGGTTTAATCCGCGGTCTGGGTTCGTTGGATCATTATTGTCTTTCTTCTTTGGAATTCCCGCGATTTCCAGATAGCCTGGCTCTTTTAACACCTTTGCAGATGCGAAGAAATCTTCCTTCTTCTCCGCTTCTACTTCAACCACCAGCTTTACATTCTGATATACGGCTGGCGGATAGAAAATGCTTAGGAATCTTCTGACTATCAGCGTAAATACACTTCTCTGAAGTGAATTCAAGGAATTCAGCTCCGTCAACTGTCCCGTAGGAATAATTGCATAATGGTCGGTTACCTTACTGTCATCTGTATAGGATGTATTTGCGATATTGGCATAGAGCTTCTTACTCATAATTTGATCCACAAATTGAGCAGTTGGCTCGAATCCCTTTAACCTGCTGATATTTTTATAGATTTCTTTTGCTACCGCAGTCGATAAGACCCTTGCATCCGTTCTTGGATATGTAGTCAGCTTCTTCTCATACAGCTCCTGTGCAACCTGAAGTGTCTGATCAGGGCTGATTTTGAAGCGTTTTGAGCACTCTGCCTGAAGCTCTGCCAGGTTAAATAGCAGCGGTGCTCTTTTTTTCGATAAGGTCTTCTCAATGGATTTCACCAATGCCGGCAAACCGTTCAGCTCGTCGATCAAAGCCTTGGCATCCTTGGATTCTTTGAAGCCATTCTCTTTATATAATAGTGGCGATTCGAAGTACTTTGAACCCTCTACCGCTTTCCACTCCCCTTCAATCCCTGCTTCCGTAAAATTACCAACAACACGATAGAATGGAGTCTCTTTGAAGTTGCGAATCTCCCGCTCTCGAATTACGACCATTCCAAGAACACAGGTCATAACACGGCCCACTGCAATTGCAGTATAGGAGGATGTATTGGCAGCGCTATTCAGTAGATTTCCGTATTTTACAGACATTACTCTGGAAAAATTGATACCCATCGCATAATCTTCAATGGTACGCATAATTCCAGAATTACCAAGATTCGCATAGGCAGACATTGGTTTAGCTTCCCTTATTCCTCGCAGAATCTCTTCCTCTGTCTGAGAATCAATCCATACACGAAGCTCTTCCATTCCTGCGCGAACTCCGCCATAATTACGAATATTCTCCTCGATGGTCTGTCCTTCTTTTCCAGCATCACCTGCCCAGTATACACGGTCGATGTCTTCTCTCTGCAGCATTCCGTGCACAATCTCATATTGCTTGCGCACATTAGAAATAACATCATACTTGTAATCTCTTGGAAGAAATGGAAGATCCTCTAATTTCCATTTCTTATATTTCATATCGTAGGATTCCGGATAGACCATTCCCACCAGATGACCTACACACCAGGTGATCACATATTCATTATTTTCAATGAAACCGTCTCCTCTGCCACTCACATGAAGTACTTTTGCGAACTCCTGTGCCACAGACGGTTTCTCGGTTATTATTAAAGATTTACCCATATCACTCTTCCAATTCGTTTTATAGTTCTTTCATATCGATCAACTCATATCTTGCATCATTCTTTGCAAGCGCAATCACTTCTGGGCTAAAATATTTTGCCGAGAATAAGTAAAAATGATCTGATGTGATCTTGGCTTTTTTCATAGAATCAAATAATTGTTCGCACATCTCCATAGTAAGTACTTGTTCTGTCCAATTACAGAGTCCTACCATGTTCTCTCTTACGCTGTTCTGTGCGATAATATCGATATTTCCGGTTTTTCCAACCCAGGTTCCCATCTTTGTAATCTGAATAGGCGTCTTTCCAATCTGATTCAATAAAATCAGATATTCCATGCAGACACTGCGGAAGCAGCGATTCAAATACTGCTCTACTTCCTTGTCAATATAGCAGTCATAGAATTCTTCTGGTGACATCCAATACAGATTGGACAGATTGGGATATACAAATCGATACCAAAAGTTCACATAGGTGTCCTTGATCTGATAAATCCCCTTTTTCGCATTCTCCCATCCACCGGTTTCGAAGGAAATCACCTTCTCGATAATGTCAAAATGCGCTAGATTCTTCATATATACACTAATCTTAGCCCGTGAGAATCCCGTCTTGCGATATAAATCATTTAATTTATTACATCCACCTGCAATTGCAGAAAGAATTGTATTGTATACGGAAAGTTCCCGTAATTCTGCACTGATAATCTGCTCTGCTTTGGAGAAAAGGTATCCGTTTTCAGACAATACCAGCCTACAAATATTCTCTTTTAATGACTCTTTTGGATTCCATTGGTTCAAATATTCTGGTACTCCACCAAGAATCCCATACACCGTGATGCAGTCGCTTACCTGATAAGTAGGAAAAGCACGAACCACATCCAGAAAATTCATCTCTTCCACTTTTATTACATGATCAAATGTAGACATCTTACTGCCTATAAGCTTTGGCAGATCCTGCTCGGCCCATACAATTGAAGAACTGCATAAGAGAATCATTACTGGACCTGGGTATAAACGTTTATTTTTTAATTTCAGAATACTTTCGATAAACTCTGGATCTTTTTTCATCAGATACTGACATTCATCGATGACCACCACAAGCTTACTTGGATTACCACTTTTGATTCGATTAAAGTACTCATCATACTCATATTTTTGAATACGAACCTCATATTGTCTGGCAATCTCCTGCCCCATCATACGTTTCTGTTCCAATTCAGATGCTTGTCTGCAGCGATAGTAGAAGCATTTTTTGTCTTCCACAAACTGCTTTAAGAGATTCTCTTTCCCGCAATCACATCTCCCGTATAACAGTACCAGCTGGTTTCCTGACTGTTCATAAATATTCTCAAATCGTTTTATTTCAGAATTTTTAATAATCATTTTAATCCCCCAGATTGATATACTAACTGCAAAAAATTATATCATTTTTTAACATTTCTAACAACAAAGAAGAGAAAAAAAGCGGAACTCTTTTTGAGCTCCGCCTTTTGCGATTCCATCTAATTATTTCTTTGTGATATATCCCTGTGCTTTTAATAATTCTGCGCAGAGAACTGCACCACCTGCAGCACCACGAACTGTGTTATGAGAAAGTCCAACGAACTTCCAATCATATACGGTATCTTCTCTTAAACGTCCTACAGAGATTCCCATTCCATTCTCATACTGAACGTCCATAGCAACCTGTGGTCTGTTATCTTCTTCCAAATACTGAATGAACTGCTTTGGAGCACTTGGAAGCTGTAACTCCTGTGGTACCCCTGAGTAATTCTTAAGTGCTTCGATAAGCTGCTCTTTTGTAGGATTCTTTTTGAATTTTACAAATACAGCTGCTGTGTGTCCGTTTAATACTGGAACACGAATGCACTGACATGTAATAACTGGAGAAGTTGCTGGAACAATCTCTTTCTTCTGGTCATCTACATAACCCCAAATACGAAGTGGCTCTTTCTCAGATTTCTCTTCTTCTCCACCGATATATGGAATAATATTTCCAACCATTTCTGGCCACTCTTTAAAGGTTTTACCAGCACCGGAGATTGCCTGATAGGTAGTAGCTACTACTTCATATGGCTCGAATTCTTTCCATGCTGTAAGAACTGGTGCATAGCTTTGAATTGAACAGTTTGGCTTAACAGCTACAAAACCTCTTGTAGTACCAAGTCTTTCTTTCTGATACTTGATGACTTCCATATGTTCTGGGTTGATTTCTGGAACAACCATAGGAACATCTGGTGTCCATCTGTGAGCACTGTTGTTTGATACAACTGGTGTCTCAGTCTTTGCGTAATCCTCTTCGATTTTTTTGATCTCTTCTTTGGTCATATCCACTGCTGAAAATACGAAGTCAACTTCTGAAGCTACTTTCTCTACTTCGTTTACATTCATTACAACGATATTCTTAACAGCCTCTGGCATTGGAGTATCCATTTTCCAACGTCCACCTACTGCTTCTTCATATGTCTTGCCAGCACTTCTTGGACTAGCTGCAATTGTTGTCACTTCAAACCAAGGATGATTCTCTAACAAAGAAATAAATCTCTGTCCTACCATACCTGTTCCACCAAGAATACCAACTTTTAATTTTTCACTCATTACCCTAATCTCCTCTTCAAACATCGTATTATATATATTATTCTTCCAGATTATACCAAAACACATTTCCATTCTATATGTCCGTATTCCGCGTACACCTGTCTTTATAGGAAATATACTACTTGATATGGCGAGAAAATGCAAGCGAAATATTGTTACAATATTACAATTGAATTCATTCTTTTCTGTAACTATTCACTAGAAAAAGCATCATACACCTGGTTTATCTATCAATTAATTGTATTACCAATCTGCGCATTTTCTTCTATGCTTCATGTTTCCAATCATTGTTCAAGTACGCTTCTTCCATTGTAATCACCTGTTCCATCGCCTGTTTGGAAGGTGCACCAATGGTGTATCTGGTATTCACACAGGTCTCCATAGAGATTGCATCATAGACATCCTCTTCAAATACCGGACTGATTGCTTTCAATTCCTCTAAGGACATATCATCAATGGCAATCTTCTTCTCTATGCAGTACAGAACAATCTGTCCAACAATTCCATGTGCATCACGGAATGGCACTCCATGTTTTACAAGGTAATCTGCCGCATCTGTGGCATTGGTGAACCCATTGTTCGCGCTGGCACGCATTTTATCTTTATTAAATTTCATAGTTGCAAGCATACCATTGAACAATGCAATACATCCCTTTGCGGTATCCATAGCATCAAAGGACAGTTCCTTATCCTCCTGCATATCCTTATTATATGCCAGAGGAATTCCCTTCATGGTTGTAAGAAGTGCTGTGAGAGCACCATAGACACGTCCTGTTTTCCCACGTACTAATTCTGCAATATCCGGATTCTTCTTCTGAGGCATAATGCTGCTTCCAGTACTATAGGCATCATCAATTTCAACGAATTGATATTCATTGGAATTCCAGATAATAACTTCCTCTGAGAAGCGGCTTAGATGCATCATCACTGTTGATAATGCAGATAAGAATTCGATTAGATAATCTCGGTCAGATACTCCATCCATACTATTTAACGTCGGACCATAGAACCCTAGTAATTCTGCAGTGTACTCACGATCTAACGGATATGTGGTTCCTGCAAGTGCCCCCGATCCCAATGGACAGTAATTCATTCTTTCATGAATATCATACAGACGCATACGATCTCGCTTAAACATCTCGAAATATGCCCCCATATGATGTGCCAGTGTAATTGGCTGTGCCTTCTGAAGATGTGTAAAGCCTGGCATGATTGTCTCGGTGTTTTCCTTCATAATCTTAAGAATCGTATGAAGAAGCTCCTTCAATTCATCATCCACAAGCTTGATTTGCTTTCTTGTATAAAGTCTCATATCAAGTGCCACCTGATCGTTTCGGCTTCTTCCTGTGTGTAATTTCTTACCAGTATCCCCCAGGCGGTCAATCAGGTTTGCTTCCACAAAGCTGTGAATATCTTCATATTCATCTGTGATCTCAAGCTTTCCAGCTTCAACCTCACCTAATATATCCTTTAATGTCTGAATAATCGCTGTTGTTTCCTCATTTGTTAAAATGCCTACTTTTCCAAGCATTGTTACATGTGCAATGCTTCCTTCGATATCTTCCTGATAAAATTTCTGATCAAAGGATATGGACGCATTGAAATTATATACAAGTTTATCTGTTTCTTTTGTGAAACGTCCTCCCCATAATTGAGCCATAATTTATTCCTCTCTTTCCTGTTTTTCTAAGATTTCTCTGTCTCTTTGATTCTTAGAATATACACAACCACAATAATATTGACGGTACATCTGATATTCTTTCGAAATGTCAGTGGAACGTTTATATCCATTCTTTTTCTTGAAATCAGAGTATAGGTATTTTACCGGATACTCCTGTTCTAACTTTCTTCCAATCTCATTCAGCTTGGCAGCGTTCTTCATTGGACTGATTGATAATGTCGTCGTAAAATAGTCAAATCCGTTTTCTGAAGCATATGTGGCTGCTTCTCGCAAGCGCATTTCATAGCACTTAAAGCACCTTTCGCCTCCCTCTGGAATCTTCTCCATGCCCTTGGCCATGGAATAGAATCGCTCGGTATCATAATTTCCTTCCACAAATAAAATCGGATACTTCGCAGGGAATTCCTGAATAAACTTCTGTTGTTCCTTCACCCTCATCACATATTCCGTTTCTGGATATATATTTGGATTATAATAGAACACTGTCACATGGAAAAATTCAGATAACACTTCCAAGCAGTAAGAGCTGCATGGTGCACAGCAGCTGTGTAACAGCAGACTCGGTATATGTTCATCATTGCAGTTATCCCGAATAATCTCTTCCATTTTTAATTGATAGTTCACTGTATTCATAGGCTACCACTCATCGATTCCATACATCTGCCGAAAAATCTTTTTCCCAGATTCTGTTCGAAAAATATTCTTATATGCCTTCTCAATTCCACGTTCACTTACATGATCCTCATATAAATTCACCAGGAAATCTGCTTCCACCAAGATCTGATAATCTAATCCTTCCATTTGCTCATAGGTGTGATGATGCCCAATCAGGTAACAGATTCGATCAATCATATAATTTTCAAAACCAACATCCAAGAGCATCTGCTGGGCCACTGTTGGACCTTCCTGCTCCTGAAGCTTGCCATCACATTTTCCGTATTTCTCTTCCGCTGGCTTAATTCCGCAGTCGTGCGTATAAGCCGCTGCCTCTAGAATAAATAATGTTGTAGGATCTAGATTCTCTCCTACACCGATCAGTCTCGAAAGACTGTGAACCTTAATAAAGTGTTGAATTCGCTTTGGATCACCATTAAAATACTGGATCATACGACTATAAAGATTGTCCAGCAAATGTTGATGAAAGTTATTCTCATCCATTTCTATTCATTTTCTCCTATCACTGTTGTTTTCAAGGTATAAGTCGCTGCTATATATACAATTACACATAAAACGATTAATCCGATATTCCCAGTAAGAATACCTGCGATAATCTCTGCAAGAATCATCCCGCCATGTATCCATAGCTCTGCTCTATGAAGCATCACCGCAATTGCAGCCTCAATGATAATTAATGCACACACAGTAACTACATTTTCCTTTAATACAAGTATTCCGATCAAGATCATAGCTAATGCAATCACACAAAATCCGATCATTGTGACCAGTCTTCGATTCTCTTTCAACTGTCTCCCAAAATCCTTCATCGTATCTTCCATCCTCTACTTTATAATTCTTACTACACTTTGCTCATTATATCAATTTCTATATGAAAGGACAATAAAATAATGAAATTAACTGGATTTTACTATTTGCGCATAGTATAATTTTTAGGTTAATTGTGAAATATCTTGAGTTTACAATTAGTTTTAACTCTTTTCGATTATTTGCCAATATACATGTGATTATGAAATTATATGTTTCTATAGAAACTGTAACATGATTCAGGAGGAATATTATATGAATGAAAATTGGATATCCATCTGGGGAAATGCGGTGTCTATCGCTGAGAACAGACCAGAGGGCTACGGGAAAAACATTACGCTTCGCTATCCTGTCTATTCCCCGTTTGCAGGTGACAGTCTCCGGCTTACATTTGATAACTACTGTGGAACCGATGACATTACAATAGATAAAGTGACTGTTCGAAAGGGGGATGTGTTCTATCCTGTCTCTTGTCTTGGAAATACCAAGATGACAATCGCTGCTGGAAAACGCATAGAGACCGATGGAATTGAGATTTCTGTGTCTGTTGATGAACGTCTCGAAATCAGCTTTTATCTTGCAGATTATACACAGCTTCGTTCTGCGGTATATGTCTCTGGTCCATTATCTGAAGGACTTTATGCGTTGGGTGATCAAACAGAAAATCCCAGCATCTCCATCGACCAATCTCGCAAAACGAATATGTTCTATTTTTTAAGCAACGTATCCTTACGCACAGATTGTAATGGAAAGCATGCCATTGTCTGCTATGGAGATTCCATCACTGCACAGGCATGGCCTGACTATTTAAAGCTTCGCTGTACAAAAGAAGGCAGCTTAAATACCTCCATCATTCGTCGTGCCACAAGCGGTTCTAGAATCTTAAGAGAATATAATTGTATCACCTACGAATCCTATGGATTGAAAGGCTCTCATCGCTTCGATCATGAAGTTCCCACCGACAGAGCTGACACTGTAATTATCCAGCAGGGAATCAATGATATTATTCATCCAGTTGGAGTCGATGTGAACCCATTTCGTCCTATGACTGATCTTCCAACTACAGAAGAACTGATTGATGGTATGAAATGGTACATAAAGAAAGCTCGTTCTTATCACTATAAGGTGTATGTAGGAACCCTTCTTCCCATTGAAGGCTGGAGAACCTATGCCCCATTCCGCGAGCGATTAAGAAATGAATTCAATGACTGGATTCGTACAACAGAACTGATCGACGGATGCATTGATTTCGACCTTGCAGTACGTTCCAAAGCAAATCCTAAAGCATTTGCAGATGGATATGACAGCGGGGATCATCTACACCCTTCCCTAAAGGGGTATGAAGCGATGGCCATGGCTGTACCAAAAAATCTTATTTATTAATATTTTTGTTATCTTTTAAAAGGATTTCACTTTGTTTTGATATCATCTCTGCAAGCTCTACCGTCTTGAGGTTCTTATAGTCTTCATAATAATAGGGTTTTAATATTTCAACTCTTACGGTGCACGGCTTGCATCCCCTGCGGTCAAAAGGCAGGAAGGAATCTATCAGCACGATTGGCACAATGGGAGCTTTGGCGAGATAGGCTGCTTTCAAGGCTCCAGGCTTATATGGAAGTAAGGTATTATCTTCTTTTTCTAATGTCCCTTCTGGGAAAATCAATACATTCTCCCCTTTCGATACAACGTCTGCACATTCCTTGATTGCAGTCAGTGACTGTCGGATATCTTCTCGATCGATATAGATAGACCCCATCATTTCCATAACATATTTTACGAATTTGAAATCTTTCATTTCTTTCATCGCAAGAAAATGAAAGGGCTGCTCCATGGCTTCTACAATTGCCATTCCATCAAAGAAGCCCTGGTGATTCGAAAGAATCACATAGCCGGATGCCTTAGGCAGCAGATCTTCTCCTGTCACTTCCACCTTCACATGCCCTTTTCGAATAATGCTCCTTGTCATCTTTCGAATCATTTGATAGTTGCTTGTTACACTATAATGGTCATTCCATTTGTTTCTCCTGGCAACATCCATTGCCCATGGAAGAATTCGAAACCAATTTCTCAATCCCATATACACATATCGATTCATTTTCCACTGCACCTTCTTTGAACATTTGACGACTCTATTAACAGAATGCGTGCCACTGGCATTCATTTGGTCGTTATGGTAAAAAAACCCGCACAAATTCCGTGCGGGTTTTCTTTCGTACTAAGACATACAATTTGTATACAAATCATGCCT
>CAZTGP010000076.1:0-12385 GCA_964613325.1 uncultured Roseburia sp.
GAGCACTTGGCTACGGACCAAGGTGTCGGGAGTTCGAATCTTCTCACGCACGTTTCTAAAAGACTTTGATAACATTTCTTATCAAAGTCTTTTTTAGGTTTAGGAAAAGATATTTAGTTTTTAGCTTACAGTGTAATCTGCATTGGCTTTATATCTTTCGAGAGTGTAAAGGCACAGGAATTGGCACCTAAAGAAAGTATGTACTCACCTTTCACACCTTCTAGATTGGCATAACCGTTCTCATCTGTACGAATAAAGGTATCAGTCCACCATTCCTTTTTGATCATGTTCTTAAGACGATTATATACTGGCTTTACAGAGTTATCTTTGCGAATGACACCACTTGGAGCACCAAGCCAGGCTCCATCTGCGAAATCCCAACCAGTAATGGCTTCTACCAGAGGATGAGAGAAAAGTATACGATACATTTCTTCCCACTCATTCATTTGACGTTCTTCACCTTCTGGTGTAGATGGCCATTCTGGGACTTGCCAATCATTCAAATCTTCAATATAGGATGGCATAATATCACCAGAAATTAAAGTATTTTCAGTAAAATGAATAGGAAGACCAAAATGTTCGAAGCGATGTAATACTTCATATAATTTCTCAGCACCCCAGTATCCCTGATGCTGATGTGATTGAATCCCAATTGCGCTAATTGGAACACCAGCTTCTAGGCAACCATCAATTAATATTTCATAGGGAATCGAAGTGTTGAAATCATTGATGAGAAGTGTAGCATCAGGATTAGCAGCTTTAGCAGCGGCAAATACTTCTTTTATAAGTCCAATACGCCCTTTGTCTTTGCAAATGCGTGTAATTGCATTGTCATATTTGTCAAAGATAGGCATGATCACAACCTCATTGATCACATCCCATATATCTACAACTCCTTTAAAATCTATAACATCACGAGTAATGCGATCAAGTTGTTTGTGCAGAATTGTATCATTATCATATTTCATAAGCCAATCAGCACAAACAGTATGCCAACAGAGCGGGTGCCCTTTTACCGTAACACCATGTGACTGAAGGAATGAGGCTGCGTTCATACGACTCTCGGTTTCCGGCTTGCCCTCTTCTGGTTCAAATTGTCCCCAATAGAATGGAATTGTACCATAATTATACACATCCAACCATTTGAATACACGATCTTTGTAGAAGTTTTTTGTCTCACTTTCGGGAGCTACTACATAGGAAAGTGTGTCAAAGGCGTCACAACCAAAGAGGAATTCGTGTTTGATCTGTTGCACATGAATGTCACAATTGACCAGTGGTTTTTGAGATTTATCCACAAATTGTAAGGTACAGGAAGCTTTGCGGTGTGCGATAGATTGATTTTTGTACATAGATATCTCCTTTTCTAATTATTTGTAACTGTTTTATATTGCCATTTTCCAGAAAGGTAGCGAAGAATACAGATGATGGCTGCGGTGACCCATGTGATTCCCGTGGTAATCCAGATGCCCCAGTATCCAATTGCGAGTCCTGAGCTAAGCGAGAAGAAGAGAAAACTCATAGATCCGCAGGTGCCTACAGCAGCTAATGCATTTGCACCAACATAGTTACCCACAACCAGGGAATTAATCAAATTATAAAATTGCTGAAATATATTTCCAGCTAATAGTGGAAGTGCAAATAGAATGTGTCTATATACTTGCTTTCGTGTTCTGTAATAACAAGTATACAGTGAGAAAAAAAGAATATCTCACTAGAAATTGTTGCGTAATGCCCAGTATTTGTTCAATTAGCGCAAATAGAAAGGTAGATATTGCTTATATATTTGAAAATGCAGTATAATATGACCTATATAAAGAAAAAGCAGGACAAAATATAATGATTAGAAAGAAGGTGAGAGACGGGTGATATCAAAAGAGAATTATGAGTCAATGAGATTTGAGTCGATTATTAATACGATTTATAAAGAAAGTTATCCAGACCATTTTCCAATGCACTGGCATAAGTATGTTGAAATTATTTCGATTCCAGAGGATGCATCTGAGAATGAATCTGGCATGGTGAGATTAAATCAGAAACTATATGAGTTGCATTCTGGAGATATGTTGTTCATCTGGCCAGGGGAACTTCATGAAGTTGTGGATAATCAGGAACACACCTTGATTGCGCTTCAGTTCCCTTATACAGTTCTCAGTGAAATTAAAGATTTTGCAATCTATAGTAATAGCTTTCGCAAACATCATTTGCTTCAATATAATAAGAATCCGGAAATAAATCAGACTATGTTTTTTGCTATAAACCAGATAATGGAGCTGTCGAATTCGAATCAGAAGCAGTTTCGAAATGTAGAGATGCTAATTTCTCTATATGAAATGTTTATTAGCTTTGGTAACTATATTCATGACTGTGAGGAGATTGCAGATGCGCAGAAGGATGGCACGGATAAAATGCAATGTGCATGTCAATATATTCAAGAGAATTGCGAATGGAATCTTACACTTGAGAGAGTGTCCGAACATGTTGGATTCAGTACTTGCTATTTCTCGCGATGTTTTAAAAAGGCAACTGGTTATAGTTTTGTAGAGTATCTGATGATGCAAAGAGTAAAAAGAATGCAGATGCTTTTGACCAATCCGGAACTTTCAATTACAGATGCTGCGTATCAAGCAGGATTTAAAAGTATTTCCACGTTGAATCGAATTTTTAAACAATATAGTGGTTGTTCACCAAGTGAATATCGTAAATACTACAACGCATCCATGTAAAGGAGGAATAAGAAATGAGCGGTAAAGGGGATTCTAATCAAATTACAAGGGAGTATTTGGATTCTATGCTATTGGAGGCTAGATACTGGGATTCAGACATACCTTCCACAAGTATGCAATTATTTGGAGAAACATTTGAGACGCCAATCATGACAGCAGCATTATCACATTTACATGATATCTGTGAAAATGGAATGGTGGAATTTGGAAAAGGCGCAAGAGATGCAGGCGCTGTTCATTGGGTTGGAATGGGCGAAGATGAGGAATTGGAAGAAATTTTGGCAACAGGAGCGAGAACGATTAAAATCATAAAACCACATGAGGATGATTCAGAGATTTATCACAAGATTGAGCATGCGGTTACACATGGAGCATTTGCAGTTGGAATGGATATAGACCATTGCTTTGCAGGAAATGGATCCTATGATGTGGTGTGCGGACTTCCTATGCATGCAAAGACAATTCAGAATTTAGAAACTTACGTACAAAGATCTTCTATTCCATTTATTGTAAAAGGGGTATTAAGCGTAACAGATGCAATAAAATGTGTAGAAGCTGGAGTGGCTGGAATTGTTGAATCTCATCATCATGGAATTATGCCATACGCGGTTCCACCGCTAATGATATTGCAGGATATTGTTAAAGCGGTAGATGGACAGATACCAGTATTTGTAGATTGTGGGATTGAAAGCGGAATAGATGTTTATAAGGCGTTGGCGTTAGGGGCAACAGCAGTATGTGTTGGTAGGGAACTTATGGGATCATTGAAAGATACAGGAAAAAGTGTAACCAAACGAATTAATGAGATGAATCAAGAACTTATGGGAATTATGGCAAGAACAGGTGCAAAATCCTTAGAAGATATTGATTCATCTGTGATTCATTTTCGTAATTTCTAGATAGGAGGAGATGAAATGATACTTGGATTATCATCAGCCTTAGAGCATAAGAGCCCTGAACAATGGGCAAAAACACATCGTGAGATTGGATGCGGATATATTATAGATGAAGCGACTCCAAGACATACAAAGTTTACTATTGAGACAATGCCTTGGATGATTCCATCTAGTCCAGATGAGTATTTGCAGTTAATGGAAGAATGCTTTGATAAACTAAAGGGAAAGATTATTAGTTGTCATCTAAAAGATGTATTACTGTTAAATCAATATACTTTTCAATTGCGGGAATGCGCTTGTGGAGAGGGAACAATCAATCTTGAAAAATTTGTGGAACTTGCTTCTAGAGAGAACCGAAATATGCCAATGATAATTGAACATCTGAATTCAGATCAGGAATATCTCGATAGCCTGGCATATGTAAAGAAACGGATGGGGAAGCTATGTCAGTAAACTTTACCTATATTGTAAAATGTAACGATGGAACATATTATACAGGATGGACGACGAATCTCGAGAAAAGAGTGAAGGCTCATAATGAAGGGAAAGGAGCTAAATATACAAGGACTAGAGGACCAGTAGAACTTGTATATTATGAAGAATATGAAGATAAAATAGAGGCTATGCGCAGAGAATATGCAATCAAACAGCTCACAAGAAAGCAAAAAGAAAAGCTGATTGCAGGAGGCGCATAGCCTCTTTCTATTTCACCATAGCGTACAAAATTCCTGACAAATAATAACTATACTTGCGAATTCCTAGTATGATTTAGATAGAGAGAACGTATCTTAAAACGATAACATAGGAGAATACTCACTACTGCGCCAATACCAGCTTGAAGAATTTGATATGGAAGCTTTAGAATTGCATATTCAGGAGTACTGTAGATGAAAGCACGTCCGAGACTGTAACCTACTACCATGATGATGGCACCAAGTGTTACTCCAATAATTGCTCCAGATTTCTCACGTTTTGGAAACAGCTTACGTGCACAAAGTGAAATAACAACTGCTTGAATGCCGTGAGTGGCTAGTGAGACAAACATTGGGACAGGATAGAAGAACAAATCTCCTAGGAATGAACCAAGACCGCCCACAAGAAAGGCAGATACTGGATCGAGAAGAATTGCGGCGGTGCAGATGACCACGTCATTCAGATAAAAATGTCCACCTGGAACAGGTACTCCAAAGGAACTAAGTGCAATATTTAAAGCCATGAACATTGCAGCGAATACGAGATTCTGAATTGAAATTGTTTTTTTCATAATAACTACTCCTTTATTCTTTGTATGTGTTATAGTATAAACAAAACTGATTATATGGAAATATCCAAAATAGTACAAAAATATAAGACCAGAAATAAGGGGGATGCTATGCTCACATATCAAATGAATAATCGTGATGAAAAATCGAAGTATTATTACTTGTATCAAATGATTAAAAAGGATATTGTATCAGGAATTTTGCGAGAAAATGAGAAACTGCCTTCTAAGAGAGCGTTGGCAGAACACTTAGGGGTAAGTCTGATTACGGTAGAAAATGCATACCATATGTTGAAACAGGAGGGCTATATTGAATCTCGTGAGAGAAGTGGTTATTTTGTCTGCGAGATCAATGCGATTGTGCACAGCACGAATGAAACAAAGCAAAAGCTTATTATGCTGGAAGAGGATTGGAAACAGGAAAAACGTGAAGAGGATGAGATGTTGAAGCAGGAATCCCTTGCGGCAGAGAATGGAATGTTTCCGTATTCTTTGTATTTTAAAACAGTGCGAAGTGTTATTTCAGAATATGGAGAGAAGCTGATGCGAAGGTCACCCAATGAAGGATGTGCTATACTTCGTAACAGTATTGCAGAATATCTGCTTCGCTATCGAGGAATTTTTACACAGCCAGAACAGATTATTATTGGGTCTGGAGCAGAGCATTTATATGGAACCGTGGTTCGGATTCTAGGGAAAGATAAAATCTATGGGATTGAAGACCCGTCCTATATGCAGATACAAAAAGTATATGAGGGTACGGGGGCTAAATGTGAATTGCTAAAGATGGGAAACAATGGAATTAAGAAGGATGCATTGGAGAATACTCATGCAAATGTGCTGCATGTTACCCCTTTTCACAGTTATCCGTCAGGCGTCACTGCGTCCATTGCCAAACGCTATGAATATTTGAAATGGGCAAGAGAGAAAGGACACTATATTGTGGAAGATGATTACGATAGTGAATTCTTCATGCCAGGTAAGCCAGTGGAAACACTGTTTATGTTGGATGACAGTAATTCAGTGATCTACATCAACACTTTTTCCAAGAGTCTGTCTCCTTCCATTCGAATGGGGTATATGATTCTGCCACAAAGGCTGTTGGAACGATATAAGGCAACATCCGGTGGATTCTCCTGTACAGTACCAGTGTTAGAACAATATGCACTGGCAGAATTCATTCAGAATGGTTATTTTGAGCAGCATTTAAGCCGGGTAAGAAGAAGTGGAAAATAAATAATTATAGAAAATGGTTGACAACATGTACACTATGCTGTATATATAGTATATGAACAGCATAAACACATGATACAGTTTAAAAGAGGTATAAGATGAAAATATTGCAGAATTCAGGTATTCCAATATACCAGCAGATCACAGATCAATTAAGACAGGATATTCTAGCTGGCAAGATAAAGCAGGGAGAGTATCTGCCTTCCATCCGAGGCTTGGCGAAGGAACTGAAGATTAGTGTAATCACTACAATGAAGGCATATGAACAGCTTGCAGAAGAGGGGCTTGTGACGCCTGTTCAGGGAAAAGGCTTTTATGTGAATGCACAGGATAGTGAAATGATGAAGGAGCAGCATATGAGAAAGGTTGAGGAGAATTTAATCGAAGCGATCCAATCAGCAGAGATAGCAGGAATGACAGAGAAGGAATTAATCGCAACGTTGCAGACATTGATTCAGATGCGTAATCAAGAGAATTAGATTCAGTAGGAGAGTTGGAGGCATACAATGAACTTTGATAGTGCAATAGAGATAAAAGAGTTAATAAAGAAATATAGAGGATTTGAACTGAACATTCCAGAGCTTCGAATCCCAAAGGGCTTTGCCACTGCATTAATCGGTGAGAATGGTGCAGGCAAGACAACATTTTTGAACATTCTGGCCGGAATTCGTCTGGACTATAAAGGACAGATTCGTTTCTTTAATCAATGGACTGATAAGGAACGAGATAAAGAGGAATGTCCAGTGAAGGAACAGATAGGTTATACAGGTACGACCAATTATTATCTTCCAAACTGGAATGTGAAACAGGTGCGTGAAGTTAGTGAGATGCTGTTTGAAAATTTTCATTCAGAACGATTTGATTCCTATTGCGAGGAACTTGGAGTTATTTCCGAGGGAATGGGTGGAAAGATGAAGAAGGTCTCTAATCTATCAGATGGAACCAAGACGAAGCTGATGCTTGCTACTGTACTTGCTAGAGACACCAGTATGCTACTACTTGATGAGCCAGCTTCACCACTAGATCCGCTGATGAGAGATAAACTATGTGAATTAATACATGAGTATATAGATGAAGGGAATGGTGAGAAGAGTGTTCTGTTTTCTACACACAATATTTCAGATATGGAGAATGTTACCGATTATGCTATCATTATGGAGCATGGTGTTATCGTGGAGCAAGGCTTTGTAGAAGAATTGAAAGAAAAATACGTGATGGTAAAAGGCGAAGCAGAAGATGCGCAAGCGGCAAAACAGTTCATGTATGCCATGAGTAGTAATAATTATGGCTTTGAGGGAATCTGTCTTGCAAAAAATATAGATAAATTAGCAGGAATGGATGTGCAGCTGGAAACTCCAACTTTATTCCAGATTAGTGTAGCTGTCATGAAGGCAAACACGAACTTGAAGTTTGCATAGAGGGGTGATGGCATGAAGAAAATAAAGAGTTATCTGGTATTTGCACCGATATTGTATCGATTGGTCGTGTTTTCCTGCCCAATAATCCTTTTAGCAGTAGAATTATTTTCGCGGCTTGAAGGGAAATATAACATGGTATATCCACTATCTACGATGTTAATTGTAATTGAGGTGTTCTTGGATTTCTGGCTTCTTGGTGGAATCTGCAATAAAAAGGAAGCAGGAGTCGAATATTTGAAAACATCCACCTATGGCGACGAGATGTTGAAGAATGTTGTGACAATTAATCTGCTTCGAACAATGGCATCCTTTATTCTGACAGTTGCTGGCTGCATGGCAATCGATGGAATTCTGTATGGTTGGGATACAATCTGCGAACAAGAGAATTTACTTATGTATTTGGTGTATATCTTGTGGGGGTATGGAATTACGATAATTACCCAATTGATTACGAGACACTTTACAGGATTTTATGCATACATTATTTTGGGTTATATTGCGGCAATGCTGAATCTGATTCCAGCATTAAGTATTGCAGCAGGATATTTGCATCTGATATTAGTGTTAGGAGCAATACTTGTGATAGGCGTTAGTGTGGTTATGGTCTGGTATGTTATGAGAAAGGTGGAGAAATCCTATTATGATAGCGAAAATTAAAATGTCATGGAAGATGTTACGTTATTCTTTTGGATTGAAAATGAATGTGGGCTTAATGATTCTATTTGTAGTATTAGGAATTATAATGGAAATATTGACACGGGGGGAGCTATTTCTTGGAGCATTCTTCATTTTCCTGGTATCTATGTGGCCAGTACAGATGATCTATTCGATTAGCATGTCCAACGAGGTAGCAGCTTCTCCCTATAAGAAGGCAATGCAGACCTCTATGCCGGCACTTGTTTCTGCTTTTTCAGAAGGTGGTGCAATGATGCTGGTGGTAATTCTGAAAGCGATTGAGTACTTGAAATACCCAGAAAGTCAAGGGGGAATTGTAAACGGACTTTTGGTAATATGTCTTTACGCGCTGGTAATTGCTATATATACAGGCATAGCATACAAGTTTTTTGCGGCGTCTATTGTCTTATTCTTGGTTGTGTATATGGGAACTTATGTGTTTCTGGCAAAATTATTGGATATGACGCAGCCAGCACTTGTACCTTTTCCAGCGGCGGTTGTGATTTGCTTTGTAACTGTAATTTTGGGTGCTGCAATTCAATACGTAATATCCATTCTTGTGTATAAATATCCATTATCGAAACGAGCACAGGGAGCATTAATGAGTAAATATTTGTAATACTTCATTCGGTTACAGACCTTTTGTAAGTCAGTTGTAATATATGACTTGCAAAGGGTCTTTTTGCGTTTCAAAATTGTTTTCATTGTACAATTTGTTAAGATGAGTGTTATAATAATAAGTATAATTAATTGCTTATTATTAGAAAATAAATAGATAGGAATAAAAGGAAGTACAATATGTATATGCTCACGATACTGACTCAGATGATTATGCTCTTTGCCATGATGGCAATTGGCTTTGGATTATATCGAAAAGAAGTGGTTGATGTACCATTCTGTAAGAAATTATCGTGGCTTGTTGTAAATATTTTTAATCCATTACTTGCAATGTATGGAATTTTAAATGGAAAAGGAACAATCTCTATTTCGGAGCTCCTTTCTAATATGGGACTTGTGATCTTGTACTTTGGGATTGTTATTTTGTTTGGATCATTATTAATCTTTATTCTGCGTCCAGAATTGAAAGATCACAATGTCTATCATCTGATGTGTACATTTGCAAACGTAGGATTTATGGGAATACCAGTAATCTGCAGCGTGTTTGGAACGAACTGCATGATCTATATCGCAATGTATGTGATTATCTATAATTTTCTACTTTATACATACGGGATTCTTGTTGCAGCACAATCCAAAAAGCAGGAGGCAAAAGAGAAAATATCCATTAAACGTGCTTTCAATTGGGGAACAATATCCTGCTTGATTGCCATTGTATTTTTCTTTATCCCAGTTGACATTCCAGAATTTGTGATGAAATTCTTGGAATATATGGGAAATGCAACCATACCGCTGTCTATGATAATGATTGGAACATCAATCGCACAGTCCAATATGAAGCGGATGTTTCAGAATGGGAGAATGTATTTATTCGTATTAATTCGAATGGTAGTATTGCCAATTCTACTGCTAATGATTATGAGACACTTTATTCAGAATCCAATCCTTTTAGGTGTCTTTATATTAGAGCTGGCAATGCCTGTGGGAAGTATTGTGGTATTGATTGCAAAAGAAAATGGTGCTGATGAGGAATTGTGTACAAATGGAATTGTACTAAGTACGCTCTTGTCAATTGTTACAATTCCCTTGGTTTGTTTATTTTTTTAGTTGCCAAGCATCCGAAGAAGCTGCCAGTGGCAGGTTCTTTCGGTGGGCAATATAGATAGGATGAGGAAATAATATGGAAACAATTACACTGAAAAAGGGTGAATATCTGGTTCGACAAGGAGATATGCTGAAACAAGTATACATCATTGTAAAAGGTACCATGATGATGCATACGAAGAATGATCATTTCCCTTTGAAGGCTGGATGCATTATTGGACTTGTGGAGAGCACAAGCATCACATATATGAGTGATTATTATGCGGAGGAAGACAGTGTTCTGGTTGGATATCCTTTTCGTTATGTGGAGGATTTCAAACATATATTCCAGGAGCAGCCAAAATATGCGTATGCCTTTGTGCATGGAGCAATTATCCAGTGTGGTGATTTGATGGGACTGTACGAGCATGTACAGAAACAATTGCGAGAATATTATGATTATTCCTCAACGATTTATCGTGTTTATCATGGATTATGCGAGCAGAATGATATCGAAATATCAAGTCTGCGTTTTGATGACAGCCTTGGTATGGTTACGCTATCGGATGAGGTAGCACCATGGGAACTGGCATATAATAAAGCGTTTGCAACGAAAGATGTAGAACTGATCAAGAAAATGTATGAAAATGATTTGGATTTGTGTATTGGAGAGATTCAACATGCTTCTGTTGCTATGTATCGAGCAGCAAGAGCCTTACAGGAGATGCTAGGGTACTTAGAAGCCAATAAAGGCTATCTCCTTTCTCCAGACCGAAGGGATTACTTTCAACGTTTCTTCCAGCTTCAAAAAGAATTTGCTGCAAGGGGAATTGATCAGATTGAGATTCAGGAATACATGAAACGTATTATGGATTTTATAAGAAATGCAACATTATCCATGAATCTTCTCTATGACCAGGAGATGGTGGAAGCGCGGATCGCTGAATATGAAGCTTTTGATTTCGCAACGGTAACACCAATTACAGCAGTAGAAAATGTGCAGGATTCAACTGAGAAAGTGCAGACCAATCTGTCAGTAGAGATAGATGAAGAACCAGAGCAGAGTATTGATTGTCTTGAGATGATCCTAGAATATGCAGGTGAGAAGCAAGAGAACATAGTACATATACGGAAGAAAATCGAAGAGTATCGAGAACTCCCGGATATTTATTCAACGGATGATGCGGTTCGTGCATTACGCCGAGAGCTTACGAAGTATTTCTTTGAGGTATATGAAAAGGCATTTTTCCGTTCCGTAAAGGAAGATGAGCCATTAGATGAGATCCTTTTGATGTTCTTCAATTTTGGGTTTATGGATGTTCAGCTAGTGGGAGAAGAAAATGCAAATCTTCTCTGTGAATTGACAGACCATCTGTATCTGTGTAATTCACCACATATATTTACGATATATAGCTGGCTGGTGGCAATCTACCACGGAGAGAAAGAACCTTCTCGAAATGAATTTGACTTAGACTATGCAGCTTATCTAAGAGAACAAATCAAGACGGGACAAATTACGAAGGAAGAGGAAGAAGAACTAGCAAAGAATCAGGATGCCAAAATCCGATTTGAGATTCATAATATGTTCACTTCTACTAACCGTGCAACCTATGGTAAATTCACAACCTATTGTCCACTTCTTCGTGAAGAAGATTTGATTAAATCAGTAGAAGACTTACTTGTAACAGCAGAGAAAATTGATAATGCCTTAAATCAGGTTAGACAGCTGGATTATTCCTGTTTCTACCGTGATATTTATTTCGCGGATCCAGAGCACGATCTGCCAAGGCAGGAAATTAAATTTGAGGTATTGCCAGATATTATCTTGATGCCAAATGCTGGATCAAAAGGAATGATGTGGCAGGAGACTGCTGATGTGAGAAGGGATACACCTGGACGATTCATGTTTCCAATATTTACAGCGGCAGACATTGATGACTTGATGCTTGAGACCTGTGGACGTTTCCGTTGGGAAATCTGTAGAAAAATTCAGGGAATGCGTTGGAACGATATACGTGAACGCTCACTTACAGCAGAATATTGTGATTATCTTCAGTTCTATCGTAAGAACAGAAACCTTACAGCAGATGCAAAAGATAAGCTGAAGAATGCATTGATGAAAGCAAAGAACAATTATCGAGAGGTATTTGTACGTGACTATGTGAATTGGTTGAAATATGAAGCAAAAGGAAGTGTTCGTCTGAATAAGACCGCAAGAGATATTATTTTTCGGTATTGTCCTTTCTCAAGAGAGAAACGAAAGCAGCTTGCTGAGAGTCCAATGTTCCGCGATCTGATTGAGAAGTTTGAAATCCTTCATGCAAGAGATGCAAAACACGCGGAAAATGTTCTTTCCAGATATGAGAAAGCTGGAGGAGAAATGCTTCCGGAGATGAAAGAATATTTGAATTATTATAATCAATGATTAGGGTGTCAAAAGTAATTGAGTGCCCCAAAAAGATATTTTTCACTTAT
>CAZTGP010000077.1:0-4987 GCA_964613325.1 uncultured Roseburia sp.
CTATTCGTCTGCCACGGCAACATCTGCCGTTCCACGATGGCTGAGAGCGTTTTTGCACACATGCTAGAAACACGTGGTATAACGCAACAATTTGAAATTGATTCGGCTGCCACAAGTCGTGAAGAGATCGGCAATACGCCACATTATGGAACTGTTCGCAAGCTGGAAGAGGAAGGAATTCCTTTGATACCACATCATGCAAGGCAGATGACACGAAATGACTATTTGGAATATGATTTTCTTATTGGTATGGACAGTGCGAATATCCGAAATATGACAAGAATTGCAGGGGGAGAAGATGCAACAGGGAAGATTTATAAGCTTCTTACCTTCGCGGGAAGTGATAGAGATGTAGCAGATCCATGGCATACAGGTGACTTTGACGCAACCTATGCGGATGTTGTGCAAGGGTGCGAAGCCTTCCTTAATTATTTGATAAAAGAGGGAATCTTGGAAGAGAATTAATGATTAAGCTGCCAAGAAGCTGAGATCTTTTTAAGAACAGTTTTCAGTGGAAGAAAGAGTACGAGGCAGAGTATAAAGTTAGAGATACAGTGAAGCACATCCATTGGAATCCCAGATATCCACCAGGCAAAAGCGGTTCTCCAACCACCGATGAAGAGATATGAGACTGCACAGAGTGCTCCAAAGAAGAGACCATAGATTCCGGAAAATACGGACCAGAACCATACAGATTCCTGTTTGCGGAAAAGGTGTGTAAGAAGTGCAAGAAGTGGCCAGATATAAGCATACATAGCCCACCAGATACCAAAGCCGTAGAGACAGCCTTCGATGAGAATGAAGGCAGGAATCACATAGAGTATGCGGTAACCGAAGAACAGAGTATAGAGGATAATAAGAAGCGTAACAAGCTCAATATTAGGTAAAAAAGATAATGCCATCTTTGCCGCTTCAATGGTTGCAATCATGACACCTATTAATGCAATTTCTTTTGTTGTCAGCTTCATTTTATCTTTCATAATGATTTGTTACTCCTATAGAAAGACAGCCACAAGAGAAAGTGGCTGTCTATTTTCTTACGATTATTCACCTTTTGTGTAAGTGATTCCGTATGTATCGCCATCTGTTACAGGCTGATCATCGATTCCGTAATTTCCAAATTCGCCATTTACATAGATTGACCAATATGCTCCGTCAACATTGAAGTCAGCTTTTACATCATTTACAGTGTCAATCATAAGACCATAATCACCTTCGGTGCCGGAGAAGGAGAAGTCTTTGTTATCTTCCTGAAGCTCTTCCATTGCCTGACGTAAGTATTCTGCGTCCGTATGAACTTCGTAGCTCGATGTTTTCTCATTGTCATCGGTTACTTCAATTGTGATTGCTTTTGCACCCTGAGTTGTTTTTGGTGAGAATTTCACATAAGCAAATATGACACCTGCGATAAGTAAAGCGAGTACTACAATGAGAATGGCTATTTTTTTACCATTCATTTTCTTGTTTGTTGTTTCTGACATTTTTTGTCCTCCTAGAATTCATTGAGAGAAAAAAGAAAACCCCTCTGTTAAGACAGAGAGGCTTATCGATATCGTCATTTTGATAGAGCAAAAGGGCATAAAAAGCACCTAGTGCGAACCAAATCGCGTACCTGACTAATTCCTCGTAGTCTTTTTGTACTGATATTCAGGCAGGTCTTCTGGCTTAAAGGTCATTGCATTCTATACCTTCCCATATGTTCGTGTCATACAGTGGTATTATAGAATACTCTCTTTTTACAGCGACGAGATCGCACAGGATTCACACCTGTTTCCCTTTTCACACAGCGCTAAGCTGGCACCTGAAATTAAGTCATGGCAAGTCTATCATAAATTATATTACTTGGCAATAATAAGATTAATTTTCGTTAGAAAATGTAAAGCGGTATGTAGCACCATCCGTTACGGGCTGATCGTTGAATGCGTATTTGGAAGTATTGCCATCCACAGTGAGTGCCCAGTAGGTTTTATCATTCTCATGGTCTGCTTTAACATCATTGATTGTTTCTAGCATCATATTTCCAGTTGAAGAATCCGTGGAAAATGTAAAGCTTGCATCATTTGTCTGAAGTTCTTCCAAAGCATCTCCAAGAAATGCAGCGTCTGTTGTCATTTCATACTTCGTGGTATTTTCTTTGTTGTCGGTCACCTCAATTTGGATTTTTTTGTCCCCAGAAGATAGTTCATTTGCAGAATGTACATAGAATGCAATAACTGCAATCATAAAAATGAAAAGTGCCCCAACGAAGATGTATGTTGATTTATTTTTCTTCATTCCTTTTCCTCCTTGCGTATTTAATCAGTTCATTGCGAAATACATAATTCTTCAGTTAGCAATGTAGCGAAAACGTGCCTATGTTTCTTAGTATTTAAAGTACATTGCCATTGTGGAATTAAAGCGTTTTGCAATAAACGATATAAACCACGGAAAGTCTAACATGTTCTATAAAAAATAGCAATTGGTATTCATGCATAAATTACTTCCAGTTCGCAAATTCTATTTGAGAAAATAAAATGATTAAGGTGCGCCAGGGTGCGCATACAACGAATGGAGGTAATTATGTCATTAATCAATCAAAAAATTATGGATTTTAAAGCATGGGCTTATGTAAATGGCGACTTTAAGGAAGTGTCTCGTGCAGATGTCCTGGGGAAGTGGTCCGTATTCTTTTTCTATCCTGCGGATTTCACCTTTGTCTGCCCGACGGAGCTGGAAGATCTAGCTGGAAAATACGAAGAGTTCAAACAAATTGGATGTGAGGTGTATTCCGTGTCAACAGACAGTCATTTTGTGCACAAGGCATGGCATGACGCCTCTAAGACCATTCAGAAAATCACCTATCCGATGCTTGCGGATCCAACTGGAAATCTCACGAGAGACTTTGATGTGATGATTGAATCCGATGGAATGGCAGAGCGAGGAAGCTTTATTGTGAATCCGGAAGGGGTAATTGTAGCTTATGAGGTGACAGCGGAAAATGTGGGAAGGAATGCAGACGAGCTCTTTCGGCGCGTGCAGGCGTCTCAGTTTGTTGCAGAGCATGGGGATGAGGTGTGCCCTGCCAAATGGAAACCAGGTGAGAAGACGTTAAAGCCAAGTCTGGATCTGGTTGGAATGATATAAATGTCGCAGAATAATAGGAGATGGTAGCATGCAATGCAAAATAGAAAATAAGGAAGAGATTCAGGAACTCATCCGTGCAGAGAAGATGTATGACCTGATTATCGTTGGCGCAGGCCCCGCGGGGCTATCTGCGGCAATCTATATGGCAAGAGCCAAGTACAAGGTCCTTGTGTTGGAAAAGGAATCGTATGGCGGCCAAATCACCATTACGGCAGAAGTGGTGAATTACCCTGGCATACCTTCAACCAGTGGAAAAGAATTGACGGAAGGAATGCGGAAGCAGGCAGAGCGGTTTGGCGCAGAGTTCAAGCTGGCAAAGGTTGAGAAGATGGAACTGTCTGGATGCGTGAAGATTCTTCATACGGATAGCGAGACTTATCACGCCCTTGCAGTGGTTCTTGCAGTTGGTGCCAATCCACGAATGATTGGTTTTGAAGGTGAAGAGAAATTCAAAGGGAGAGGTGTGGCCTACTGTGCCACCTGTGATGGAGAATTCTTTTCTGGTATGAATGTGTTTGTCATTGGTGGCGGTTTTGCAGCGGTTCAGGAGAGCATGTTTCTGACGAAATATGCCAAGAAGGTAATGATCATGGTTCGTGAAGCGGATTTTACCTGTGCGAAGACGACTTCGGATCAGTTGAAGCAATATCCGAATATTGAGGTACGCTTTCACACAGAAATCCTGAGAGTGGAAGGGGATAAGAAGATGGAGAGAGCAGTCTTCATCCAGAATGAGACCAAGGAGGAGTGGACCTACGAAGCAGAGAACGAAGGCAATTTTGGAATATTTGTTTTTGCTGGTTATGCACCAGATACCAGTTGGTTACCAGAGGAAGTAGAACTGGATGAGCATAAATATATTCCCACAGATCCGAACAAACAGACTAATATCGAAGGGGTCTATGGGGCAGGAGATGTCTGTGTGAAGAATCTCCGTCAAGTGGTAACCGCAGTATCTGACGGCGCGGTGTCAGCCACATCCGCAGAAAAGTATGTGGCGCAGATTCACGATGCGCTTGACCTGCCGGAGCTGGAACGTGAGGTAGATAAAAGAGAGGTTATGCGGCAAAAGGAAGATATAGATAATGGTACAATGCAACAAAAGGATCAGTGTAGTCTAGATCATCCTGAGGCCTGTATGCAAAAAGAGGGACAGGAAAAGAATTCAGATGAGCAGAATAGGGAACATAATTTATCGGAATCTGCTTTCTTTGACGAAGAAACTAAGACGAAGCTTACGGAAGTGTTCTCACAGTTCGAGCGACCAGTTACTATCCAGTTCTGGAAGGATGAGAGTGCGCTTGCCATCGAGATGCAGCAGTTTATAGAAGAAATCTGTGCATTTTCTGACAGAATTCATTGGAAAGAGGGAGAGGGGGAGACTCCGGCATATCTGCCATCTATGGAGCTGCTAGACGCAGAAGAAAAGCAGACAGGGATTGCATTTCATGGAGTACCCGGTGGACATGAGATTAATTCCTTTGTGGTGGCGCTTTTTAATGTGGCAGGTCCCGGTATGCAGATAGAAGAATCTGTGAAGAAGAAGATTGCAGATATCAAGGAGCACAAGAAGATAAAGATTCTGGTATCTCTTACCTGCACCATGTGCCCAGAGACGGTGATGTCTGCCCAGAAGATTGCAGCGATGTCTGATTTTGTAACCGCTGAAATGTTCGATATCACCTATTACCCAAAGCTTCAGCAGGAATATCAGGTCATGAGTGTCCCTTGCATGATCATCAACGACACGGATGTGCATTTTGGCAAGAAGAAAATTGATGAAGTGGCCTCTTATCTTGTATAATCTTCTGGGAGAAGACTATAGGCTTCGTGAAACGTAACGGTAAGCACTGAAGGCGCGAAT
>CAZTGP010000077.1:5087-12024 GCA_964613325.1 uncultured Roseburia sp.
ATAACGAGCACTTTTTAGAAAGTACGATACGAAGAGAAGGACAAACCAGAAGATGAAGAAGACATTACTAACAGCTCTGATGACACTGACCATCCTGACATTGACTGCCTGCGGCAACGAGACCGTCCGCCAGGCAATGGGGGAGAATAGAGAGCCACAAACAGAGCATGCGACCATAGAAGAAACCGAAGATACAGAAAGCATGGAAGCTCTTACAGAGACCACAGAAGAGACCACAGAAGAGGATGGCACTGAGACAGGCACAGACCTTGCAAACGCTGGGGATTTTCCAGTGGACAGCCGCACGGATGCCACAACCAATAAGGACGGTGAGCAGATTGTGATGAACGCCGCTTATCAGTATTACTGGCTGTCTGGTACGCCGAAGAACGGCAGTGCGGAGGTGGTCGCAAAGATCAATGAGACCATTTGGGCTAATCTGACCAAGGTGGAAGATCAGGCAGCAGCACAGAGAGCAGATGCCTGGAAGGCCTAAGAGCATTATGTCAATTACGAGGAGAAGCCAGAGGACAAGAAGAGCAGCTTTAAGAGCTATACCTTGAATTATAAGTGTAAGCTGCTTCGAAATGATGAAGCAGTGCTTAGCATCTGTTACCGCATGGATACCTTTACGCAGGGAGAGCACGGCGATTATAGCTATCACTGTATGAATTTTGATGCCCAGACAGGAGAGCTTCTCACTTGGGAGAATATTTCAGAGGATAGCGATGCATTTTCCCAGATGATAGTGAATCAGGTGACGGAGCTAAGTCAGAAAGAGGAGTATCAGAAATTGCTCTTTACGGATGGCACAGGTGATTTGGCGGCGGCAGTGACAAAAGCTGATGCTTGGGCACTTACTCCAAACGGCATGGAGATTGTGGCAGATCCCTATGTGTTGGGACCTTATTCTTCTGGTGCCATTGTATTTCCGATTGCTTATGATTCACTTGCTGGAATGAAAGAACAGTATATTTATAAATAGAAGTTATGACAGTATGAGTTTTTCATATATGCTTAATTAGAAAAAACCTGGAACTTTTTCTTGCAAAAGGCATTTTTCTATGGTATAACGTTTACAACATTAACAGACTAAAGCGTTGAAGGAGACTCGAATCTTCAGACATCGACAGGAATACAGCGTCACCGACTGAGAGCGCTGTTTGAAAGAGAAGATGACGGGAACACTACCGGAGCAGACCAGTTGAACAGGGATTGCGCAGATGATGCGTTTTCAAGTAGGCTGGTACGTCAGTGCACGTTACGCACGATGAGTGGAGAAGTAATCGCAAGGATTATTTTTCAAAGCGGGTGGTACCGCGGGAATGATATGAATTTTCGCCCCTGGAACAAAGTTGTTCAATGACTTGTTCCAGGGGCTTTTTTATTTGACAGGAAATTCATAATCCCGTCCCGCTCCTTCGGGAATTACCGTTTCGGCGGAAGAAAAGGAGTGTACAAACAAAATGGATTACATGACAGGAGTAACAAGAAAAGAGACGTTGGAGATTGGCGAGATTTGCGCCGGCGATTACGAGGGCAAGAATATCAAGGTGAGAGGCGCTATCCATACCATTCGTGATATGGGCGAGGTGGCATTTATTGTCCTGAGAAAACGCGAGGGACTTGTGCAATGCGTATATGAGCCGGATAAGTCACAGTTTGAGCTGCAGAAGCTTAAGGAAGCGGACACGGTGGAGGTGAATGGCACTTACAAATCAGAAGACCGTGCACCAAACGGATTTGAGCTTCGTTTGGATACGGTGAAGATTCTTTCGGAGCCAGCAGAGGCGTTGCCACTTCAGATTTCCAAATGGAAATTAAATACTTCTTTGGAGGCGAAGCTCAATCATCGTGCCATTGCACTTCGCAATGTGAGAGAACGGGCAACCTTCCGAATTCAGGAGGGCATTACAAGAGGCTTTCGTGATTTCTTATACGGGGAAGGATTTACCGAGATTCATACACCAAAGCTTGGTGCGAAGAGTGCAGAAGGTGGAGCGAACCTTTTTAAATTAGAGTATTTTCACCGACCAGCCATTTTACAGCAGAGCCCACAGTTCTACAAACAGATGATGGTTGGAGTATTTGACAGAGTGTTTGAGACTGCTCCTGTATTTCGAGCTGAGAAGCATAATACCAAACGTCATTTGAACGAATATACCAGTCTTGATTTTGAGATGGGATACATTGATGGATTTGAGGATATCATGGCAATGGAGACCGGATTCTTACAGTACACCATGCATCTTCTTGAGACAGAATATGCCAAGGAGGTGAAGATTCTTGGGCTTACCCTTCCAAATGTGGAGAAAATTCCATGTGTGCGTTTTCGAGATGCCAAGGAGAAGGTAGCAGCGAAGTATAATCGTAAGATTCGTAATCCCTATGACCTGGAGCCAGAAGAGGAGGTTCTGATTGGTCAGTATTTCAAAGAGGAGTGCGATGCGGACTTCGTATTTGTTACCCATTATCCATCCAAGAAGCGACCATTCTATGCGATGGATGATCCGGAGGATGAGACCTATACCTTAAGCTTTGACCTTTTGTACAAGGGACTTGAAATTACCACCGGGGGTCAGCGTATCCACGATTATCACAAGCTCATGGCAAAAATTGAGAAACGCGGAATGGAAACAGAGGGAATGGAACATTACTTATCTGCATTTCAACATGGCATGCCGCCTCACGGTGGACTGGGAATCGGTCTTGAGCGACTTACCATGCAGCTCATTGGCGAAGACAATGTAAGGGAAGCGACGTTATTCCCAAGAGACCTTAGCAGATTAGAGCCATAGAAGAAGGAGAATCATTTTGAAGCATTTAGGAACGAAAATCTTAGAGACCAGTCGTCTCATTTTAAGACCATTTACCATAGAAGATGCGGATGCAATGTTCGCAAACTGGGCAAAGGACCCAGAAGTAACCCAATTCCTTACATGGCCGGCACATGAAAATGTAAAGGTGACAGAGCATCTGTTAGAGATTTGGGAAAAGGAATCAGAGAATAAGGAAAACTATAACTGGGCGATCGAGTTGAAGAAGATGGAACAGCCAATTGGAAGTATTGGAGTGGTTCACATCAATGAGGATATTGATGAGATGGAGCTTGGGTACTGCGTTGGACGTGATTTCTGGAATCAGGGATATGCATCAGAGGCTGTGGAAGAGGTTATGCGTTTTCTATTTGAAGAGGTAGGAGCCAACAGAATCTGTGCAAGACATGATGTGAAAAATCCCAACTCCGGAAAAGTCATGGAGCACTGCGGCATGAAATATGAGGGAACCTTACTTGCAGCGGGAAAGAACATCAGTGGAGTCTGTGACGTGAAGCTGTATGCGAAAGTATTGAAGTCAGCTTCGGAGATAAGCTTTATCCAGAATGCCGATGCAGAGGCACAGGAAGCGGAAGAGGCAGCAGTTGGAATCGGCCAAAGAAAGCGCGATGAGAACGGAAGAAACATCATCTCGGATGAGACTATTGAGTATGTTGGAATTCTTGCCAAACTGGAACTGAATGACGAAGAGAAGGAACAGGCCAAGAAGGACATGGGCGAGATGCTGGACTATATTGATAAGCTGGAAGAATTGGACACCGAAGGGGTGGAACCAATGTCTCATGTATTCCCAGTGAATAATGTTTTTCGTGAAGATATTGTTACAAACGGGGATGGAAGTGCAGACGCACTTGCCAATGCTCCTGTTTCAAAAGATGGCGGATTCAAGGTGCCTAAGACAATCGGTGAATAGGTAGTGCATGACAGTTTCAGGAGGACGATAAATGAGTTTAATGAGTTGTACTGCCGTTGAATTAGGCAGGAAAATAAAAGCAAAAGAAGTGACTGCTGTTGAGCTTACACAGGCTGCAATTACAGCAATCAAAGAGAAGGAAGACAAAGTAAACAGCTTTGTTACCATAGAGGAAGAAGGCGCACTGCAAAGAGCGGCAGAAGTTCAGGCGAAGATTGATGCCGGTGAACTGACGGGACCTCTTGCAGGTGTTCCTGTAGCAATCAAAGATAATATGTGTACCAAGGGGGTAAAAACCACTTGCGCTTCTAAGATTCTTGGGGATTTTCTCCCAACGTTTACAGCGGAAGCAGTTAAACGCTTAGAGGATGCAGGGGCAATCGTAATCGGTAAGACCAACATGGATGAGTTTGCCATGGGAAGTACCACAGAGACGTCAGCCTATGGTGAGACAAGAAATCCATGGAATACCGCTCACGTACCAGGAGGTTCTTCTGGCGGTTCCTGTGCAGCAGTGGCGGCAGAGGAAGTGCCATTTGCACTGGGATCAGATACCGGCGGATCCATTCGTCAGCCGAGCTCTTTCTGTGGGGTAACCGGAATCAAACCAACCTACGGAACTGTATCCAGATATGGTCTGATCGCTTATGGATCTTCTTTGGATCAGATTGGACCTGTAGCGAAAGATGTTACGGACTGCGCAACGATTCTGGAGGTGATTGCGTCTCATGATGAGAAGGATTCCACTTCTATGAAACGCGAGGATTTGCATTTTACAGAGGCTCTTGTGGATGATGTAAAAGGCATGAGAATTGGAATTCCAAGAGATTACTTCGGTGAGGGCTTGGACCCGGATGTAAGGAATGCTGTAATGAATGCAGCCAAGGAGCTGGAGGTAAAAGGCGCAGTGGTTGAAGAATTTGACCTTGGTCTTGTGGAATATGCAATTCCTGCATATTACGTGATCGCATGTGCGGAGGCAAGCTCCAACCTTGCAAGATTTGATGGGGTAAAATACGGTTACCGTACTCCAGAATATGAGGAGCTTCACAGCATGTATAAGAAAACCCGTTCCGAGGGATTTGGACCTGAGGTGAAACGAAGAATTATGCTTGGATCATTCGTGTTAAGCTCTGGATATTATGATGCGTACTATTTGAAAGCTCTCCGTGTAAAAGCATTGATTAAAAAAGCCTTTGACGAGGCATTTTCTAAATATGATGTCATTCTTGGACCAGCGGCACCTACCACTGCACCGAAGATTGGGGACAGCTTAAGTGACCCAATTAAGATGTACCTAGGGGATATCTATACCATTTCTGTGAACTTGGCTGGACTTCCTGGCATTTCACTTCCTTGTGGTGTGGATACTAAAGGACTTCCAATTGGATTACAGCTGATTGGTGATTGCTTCGAGGAGAAGAAGATTATCCGTGCGGCTTACAGCTTCGAACAGACCAGAACCTATAAACATAGCCCAATGAGCGATGCATTTTCTAACGAGATGGCTGCGGGAAAGAATCAGTAGGAGGAGAGAAAATGTCTAAGAATTATGAAACCGTAATTGGACTGGAAGTCCATGTGGAGCTTGCAACAAAGACCAAGATATTCTGCTCCTGTTCAACAGCGTTTGGCGGGGCACCGAATACACATACCTGTCCAGTGTGCACCGGTATGCCGGGCTCACTTCCGGTTCTCAATAAGCAGGTGGTGGAGTATGCAATTGCAGTTGGTCTTGCGACCAATTGCAGCATTACGCAGTATTGTAAATTTGATCGTAAGAATTATTTCTACCCGGATAACCCTCAGAACTACCAGATCTCTCAGCTATATCTTCCAATCTGCCGCAATGGTGGCGTGGAAATTGAGACTGCTTCCGGGAAGAAGACCATTGGAATTCATGAGATTCATATGGAGGAGGATGCTGGTAAGCTGGTACATGATGAGTGGGAAGACGTATCCATCGTGGATTACAACCGTTCTGGGGTGCCCTTGATTGAGATCGTTTCCGAGCCTGATATGCGTTCTGCGGAAGAGGTCATTGCATACCTTGAAAAATTAAGAGAGACCATTCAGTATCTGGGAGCTTCCGATTGTAAATTAAACGAAGGTTCTATGCGTGCCGATGTCAACGTGTCTGTCCGTGAAGTTGGCGCGAGAAAGTTCGGAACTCGTACAGAGATGAAGAACCTGAACTCTTTCAAGGCTATCGCACATGCCATTGAAGGGGAGAGAGAACGCCAGATTGAGCTTCTTGAAATGGGCAGAAGCATTGTTCAGGAGACAAGAAGATGGGATGATAATAAAGAATCTTCTCATTCAATGCGTTCCAAAGAGGATGCACAGGATTACCGTTATTTCCCAGAGCCAGACTTAGTGCCAATCGTGATATCCGACGAATGGATTCAGACCATTCGTGCAAGACAGCCGGAATTTCGTTCAAAGAAGCTGGAGCGTTATAAGAAAGAATATGATATTCCAGAATACGATGCACAGATTATTACTTCTTCCAAAGCGATGGCGGATATCTTTGAGGCAACTACAGCACTCTGTGGAAAACCAAAGAAAGTATCCAACTGGCTGATGGTGGAATGCATGCGACTTGTGAAGGAGCATGGAGTGGAGCCACAGGAGCTTACATTTTCTCCTAAGAATCTTGCAGCCCTCATTGAGATGACTGAAGCAGGCACCATCAACAGCACGGTTGCCAAAGAAGTATTCGAGCAGATTTTCTTACATGATGAGGACCCGGAGAGCTATGTAGAAGCACATGGACTGAAGACGGTAAACGATGAGGGGGCATTGAGAAGCACCATCGCAGAGATTATTGCCACAAATCCTCAATCAGTGGCAGATTACCGTAACGGGAAAGAGAAAGCTATCGGCTTCCTTGTAGGCCAGACCATGAAAGCCATGAAGGGCAAAGCAAATCCAGGTATGGTAAATCAGATTATCAAAGAAATGTTAGTTCTTCTTGAAGAGAGAGAAGATGAGAGCACTGATTGGTATGATTAAGATGCAGCCGATGCATGGCATGAGAACTGGGAACATGTCTTGAACAAAGGAGGCAGAGTTCAAGATGTTCAGCAATGAGTACTGGTAGGTGCGGTAATACAAAAAGAGCATGATGGATTCACCGAGAGATACGAAAAATAACGTGTTGATGGTGGTACCAAGGATGTCTTTT
>CAZTGP010000078.1:0-11650 GCA_964613325.1 uncultured Roseburia sp.
GAGCTGCTCCGAATTGAAGAGCAGCTTTGTCTACCGAAGTTCGAAGAAAGGTAAAATGCTTAATGAATATTAATACGTTTATTCATCATTTCCGGATTCGAAGCGTTTGAGATAGCGGTAGCTTTATCGATAATACCTTGCTGATAAAGCTGATAGATGCTTGTGTCCATAGCAATCATATGATCGGATTGTGAAGAGTAAATAATGCCGTCAATTTGATGGATTTTACCTTCACGAATCATGTTGCGGATGGCAGGAGTAAGCACCATAATCTCAAAGGCTGGAACCATTTTCCCCTCAATACTTGGAAGCAGCTTCTGTGATACAACAGCCTGAAGAACAGAAGCAAGCTGGATAGCTATTTGTCGTTGCTGTGACGCTGGAAAAGCGTCAATAATTCGATCAATGGTATTGGCTGCACCGATTGTATGTAGTGTGGAGAATATCAAATGACCTGTTTCAGCAGCAGTTACGGCAGTATTGATTGTTTCATAATCACGCATCTCTCCAAGTAGAATAACATCTGGGCTTTGACGTAATGCTGCTCGAAGCGCAGTAAGATAGCTTTCTGTATCCGTATTAATCTCTCTTTGTGAAACAATACTTTTTTCATGATGATGCAGGTATTCAAGTGGATCTTCCAATGTGATGATATGGTATTCGTGTTCGCGATTGATTTTATCAATCATACATGCAAGTGTCGTGGTTTTGCCACCACCTGCAGGACCAGTTACCAGAACCATTCCATTCTTTGTATTGGAAAGATCCATAACTGCACCTGGGATTCCTAGAATGTCAGGCTCGGGAAGCTCAAAAGTAATGATTCGTATTACAGCAGAATAAGAACCACGCTGTAGAAATGCACTAACACGAAAACGTGAAATTCCTGGAATCGCAAAGGAAAAGTCATCATCTCCAGTTTCTTCAAATGGATGAATTTCACGACCAGCAATACGATAAATCTCGGTTAGAAACTCCTTTGTGTTATCTGGGTACATAGGAATTTGATCTAATACATTCATTTGCCCATTGGCTTTAATCGTAAGCGGACGACCAGCAATAATAAAGATATCAGAAGCACCGGTTTTGGTTGCAGTTTCTAAAATGTTATTTACGTTCATGTTTAATCCCCCATCAGATTTAGCGTAGTTTCAGTGTCTATAACAGCATTGGTTATGGTTCTCCAAGATTGAATTTCATAGAAATGATCCGTAGTGCTTGTAGGATAGTTGATTTGTAGCGTGATTTCAATTGCCTGTGTATCAGAAAAGGATTCCTGCCAGGTATATAGGCGCGAATTGGAACTTTCGGTATATGTACCAGCTGCACTGCCTAAATACTTTTGGACCTGTTCATAATATTCGGATTCGGAAGCACTACTGTAATATAGGTCATACAAGGTATGGTCAATGGTTGCCAGCTCCATACGAGCAGCAGAATCAGCATCATAATAGCCAGATACTTTGGTCGCAACCTTCTCACTTAATTTATAGTCAGAGTTCGCTGTGACAAAAGATAGTACTCCAAATGTAACAATACATATCATGACAAAGGTAAGAAGAATGGAAGAGAAGCCAAAGTGAAAATAGCGTTTGATTCCGTCTTTATTTGATTTATTCATTGATAGCACCTCCTGACTTGGACTCCGAAGTAAGAGGTGTATAGCACAATTGTGAGATTTCATATATGGATGAATCCTCTTTGTCATAGCACTGAATGTGAGTTTTTACAAGCTGCCCAGGCTTCATCTCTTGCATAAAAGAATCAGATTCAGGTGTGATTGAAATGTAGTACTTATAATCTGCTTTCTCACATTCCATAAAATCTTGATTCAGATAGATAGTGATTTCGGAGTCTCCATAATCATAATTGGGACATAACTGCATGAAAGCGTCATAGGAACCATTGCATGATTCATAGATGCTGGCTACATTCTCAACACAGGTAACTGCTTGCTGCAATTCTGTAGTTTGAATAGAACGCATATGCGCTTTTACAAATAGCTGAAGTCCCACAACAAATATGATAGAGAAAAATAGTATATTAATTATAATCTCCATAAGAAATAAGCTGCTTTTTGAATGTTTATGCTTCATGAGATCTCCTTTCCATTATCGCCAAGCAACGAAACATACAGAGGATATGTGTGGTTGCTTGAATCAGAGAAGGATATGTAAAGCAAATCATTGTTTATGAACTTCATGTCAAAATCATTCAGCTCAATAATTGGTTGCCCAGCATCAAGGGAGAAAACCGATGCATCAGAGACATAGAGCTCACGCAGCCATCCATCATAATAATAGATATAGGTTGTGTAAGTAATTCCTTCTTCTGTACTCGAAAGGGCAAGAACACGAACATCATCAAGCGTAGTAATCGTTACGCTATTTTGAGTTTGGTTCTGATGAAGCTTTTCCACAAGATATGAGGAAGAGGTACGTATCTGATAGTTTTGATTCATGGCTTTTACAGTTTGGTGATACTGTTTGGCACCAAGGATACTTAATAGTAGAGAGGTGACCGCAAACATTGTGAAAAGGCCAAGAACAAAGGCAGTATCAAGTTTGTGTGAGCGAGTCTTTGTGTGCAGCATGGGCATTATTCTCTTTCTATAATCGTAATATCAGGGCGAAGATTGGCTCCAATAAATTGATAGTCGATATAGTAATGGTCATGGTTATAGGTGAGACCATAATGGTCTTCTATATAGGTTAGATTAGGCGGATAGGTGCCTTCAAGTGCATAACACTGAGTAATGCTTCTTGAAAGAGCTTGATCCAACAGGGCTTTTTCACGTGATGTATTTGCTGAAGTCATAGAATCAGCAGAATACCAGGCAAGTGTTAATACGATTATAAATAGAAGCAGTGGCGATAATCGCAGAATTTTCATAATAATTATTTGTCTTCTATGCATTTTACACCTCGTACTTATCCAATGCTGGAGATTATGGCCAACAGTGGAAGGAGAAATGAAATGAGTATGAGGCCAATTACCAATGAGAGAATGATGACTAAAGCAGGTTCGAGAATAGAGATATAATGTTCGATTGCTTCATCGGTTTCTTCTTCATAGGATGCACATACTTGTTTCATCGCATCATCCATATTTCCAGTTGTCTCTCCAATGGTAATCCAACTGGAATACATCTTGGAGAAGATGCCTGATAATAAAATGGATTTGGTAAAGCCTTCTCCTTGTTTGATTAGGGCTTGGCAATGACTGATTCGCTTTTGCATATGTGGATTGTTTACTAATTGAGAAGCAAGTAAGAGACCTTCATCGGTATCAAAGCCGCTGGCAAGAACAAGATACATGCAATTGGCAAAACGACTAGCTGCAATCTGCATAGGTATTTTGCTGCTCTGGAAAAAGCGTTGACCAATATGTAGATGGTAGCAGAGTAGGCAAAAAACAAGTAATAATAAGAAAATGATTACAAAAATAATCATATAGTGGTTTAGAAAGGAACTTATATTAAGAAGCAATCGCCCAAAACCAGTGATCTCACTTCCAAGCTCTTCATATATCTGTGAAAAAATAGGTAATATTTTCGCAATTAGAACAATAAGAACTGTAAGCATCATCACAATCATAATAAGCGGATAGGTAACAGCGTGCTTTACAGAGCTTTGAATGGAAGCTTCTCTTTCGTAGTAAAAGGTAAGAGAAGACAGCGCTTCTTCAAGACGACCGGTTTCTTCGCCAAGTTCAATCATATGTATCATGTAATGTGGAAAGCATTCGGCTTCTCGTAATGCAAAGCTCAAGGTGGCTCCTTGCTGCATTGGCTCAAATAGCTTGGAGAGACGCAAAAGTGTGGCTTCATCGTCAGTATCATCCATTAGAATGGATATACCTTGATAGGCTGGAAGACCGGCAGAGACAACCATAGCAAGCTGCTTACAAAAAGTGGAAAGCTCTGAATTATTTAGTTTGTTTGCATTTTTTTTGAACATGAAGAATACTCCTAATATACATATTTGGTGATGTAATCAGTGTCGTTTGCAATAAAATCTTTGGGCTTTTTGCTGGTAGAAGCATAGGTGGGATCCATAAGAGCCCATGAATCTCCGTTAAATTCTATGATTCCATTAATCCAGCCAGTATCTTTTGTATATATACTAATCCAAGCATGATATTCTTCTGCTTTAAATCCAATTTGTAGACGAGTAGGAATGTTCTGACTTCTTAGCATGGCAGCCATGATAGAAGCATAATCAAAACAGATGCCTGTTCCAGAGGCTAAAACATCGTCAACAACTGGAAGGTATCCAGTTTGTACATTTCTCGCCTTGTCATAATCATATGAGATATTGTCAATTACATAATTATATACGTTTTGAACAACTTCAAGATTATTATCAGCAGAATAAGCCAAATCAGCGCCTTTGTCAACTGCTTTGGATTCTTTGTTGAAATTCACGTATTGATTGGGATAAAGAAATGGACCAAATTCATTTGTAATTGCAACATCAATATTTTGTGAGAGAACTGTTGAATAATGATTATCTGTCACATTCTCATATATGCTGACCTGGTAGCGTCCATCACCTGCAGTAAGGGGAAAAACTTCGTACTCTCCATGTAGATTATAGGTATATTTCACGGAGTCAGCTCCTGTAATCTGTAGCTTGACATTGGAGTTCGTTCCAGTGTAGGACACCATGATGTATCCTTCAGATGTGTGAGAGGCATCAATGGATGCTATATCACAGCTGAAGGTCGTTGTCCCATCAGCGGTAGGAAGCAGAACAACACTGGTATTATCCCGAGTCCCCTTTACGTCTTCAGTGGTGCTGGAGTCCGGAATAATCCCGCCTGGCTTGTCCTTTACAATTTGGTCAGAACAGGCACATAGACTGCATATGAGAAGAAAACAGAGAGCAAGAAGTATTGGATAGTTCCATTGACACCGTGTTCGCTTCATTCCGTATCTCCTGTATTTCCATATTAATACAGTTATTATAGGTCATTTTATTTGAAAAGAAAACGGAATAATAAAAATAGTTGCAAAACTGCCAAGAATATGGTATATTTTCAAGAGTTGTAAAAAGCGGAAAATTGGAGGTGTAGATCGTGACTGTATTGAAAACGATTTTAACTATAGTATTTATTATTATCAGTATTGCAATTACAATTGTAATCTTGATGCAGGAAGGTAAATCAGCTGGCTTAGGCGCAATTAGTGGAGCAGCAGATACTTATTGGGGCAAGAATAAAGGTCGTTCCATGGAAGGCATGTTAGTAAAGCTTACAAGAGTAGCAGTTATTTTATTCCTTGTAATTGCAGCAGTGCTTGATTTGGGAATTTGGTAGAAAAAAGTCGATAAGAGACTATAGTCTCTTTTTTTGTTATACAAGTTGTGATAGGTTAATTTTTTAATGGGGGTGTTTTAGGGAGTAATGAAGAGGAAGGGAAATCATGCTGTATATTCAAACTTTGGGGAAGTTTCAACTGAGAAAACGTGATGTGGTACTCGACAGTGAACAATTTCATTCTGAAATGCAAATCCGGCTATTGATATTTCTGTTGCTGCATCGAGACAAAATGCTAACGACTGAAGAGATTGCATCTGCAATATGGCAGAATGAGAGTATCCGCAATCCAGCTGGAGCTTTAAAGAATCTAATGTATCGTCTCCGGCATACACTAAAAGATAAATTCGGGGAAGAAGAATACTTCATAAGCGGTTATGGATGTTATGGCTGGAACACTGAAATAGAGATTGAAATCGATATTGAGAAGATGGAGCTTCTATATCAGGAAGCAAAAAGGAAAGAGCAGCCGGAGGATGCAATTCTGTATTATCAGGATGCAATTAACATTTTCCAGGGAGATTTTATGTCTCCACTATTTGAACTTGAATGGGTATCAAATCTAAATACATATTATCATACCATTTATGTCTCCATGGTATGTTCTTTATGCAGATTATATAGAGAAAATGGGCAAATGGAATGTCTTAGGGAGTTATGTAATGAGGCATTAAGGCATGAGAAAACAAATGAAATAATCTATTACTATTTGATACAGACTCAAATACAGGATAACAATTTCTCCGGTGCATTAGATACATATGAGCATGCAAAACAGATACTGGAACGTGAGATCGGAATAAAGCAGACGGATATCCTGCATCAGGCATATGAAGAAATCCTTGAAAAGAGCAAGGCAGACCCTGCTACAGATATTAAAGAAATCTATCAGAATATTAATGAAGAGAAACCAGAAGGTGTATTCATGTGTGGCTTCCCAGTGTTTCGAGAAATCTGCCGCCTAGAAGAACGCAAACGTACCAGGTCCGAAGAAAACATTTATCTTATGCTTTTATCTTTGTACTGTAAACAAAAAGATAAGGTTGAGGTGAATCATTTTCGGCTAAATAGAGCTATGAAACAAGTAAATAAAATACTTAACATTTATCTGCGTTTGGGAGATGTGGCGGCAGAGTATAGTGAAACACAATATATCATACTACTTTCGAAATGCCAGAAAAAAAACGAAATCGAAGTTGCAAATCGAATACAAAAGCAATTCCAAAAAAGATGTATTCAATCAGAATATGTTGAATTGAAATTTGAAATAAAGGCATTTGAAGAAATGACAAAAATAACTGAGTGAGAGCTTAGTTATTTTTGGTTAACAACGAGGAACTTACAAAAGCGTATTTCTCGTTGCCTGTGACCGCCGTGTGACCGTAGTTTATTATACTGTATGTGATTTGACAGGGAGTATATGCAGTGATGGGAGATGAACCATGAAAAAGAAAGAACAAGAGGAAAGTGCATTGGGGAAGCAGAATCTGAATAAGCTAAAGAGAAGTGAACTGTTAGAACTGCTTCTTGATCGGAGTAAAGAAGTGGAACATCTTCGTATCTATCTTGAAGACGCCAATCGGCGAATCGCAGAGTACGAGGAACAAATAAAACAGATTGGTTCACTTGATGAGTCAATAGAGAATTTGAAACAGGTTGTAGATCAAGTAAAAGAAGGAATACATAGTGAAAAAGTATGAAGATCTTCAAATTGAAGAATTGCGAGAAGAGCTTCGGAGAGTGAAATATCATCATAAATTCATTGGAATGCTTCTTAATACGGCGGGGACGTTGCTTGTAGCAGCAGCCCTTGCAGTGTTAATCGCCAATCTGTGGCTACCGGTTATGCAGGTGACTGGGAGCTCCATGTCGCCAACGTTGTCGGAGGAACAGGTATTGGTTGCATCCAAACTGGATCAATATGAGCCAGGAGATATTCTCGCATTTTACTATAATAATAAGCTCCTGGTGAAGAGAGTAATTGCACTCCCTGGGGACTGGGTGACAATTACAGATGATGGAACAGTATATGTGAATGATATTGCAATTGAGGAACCATATTTGTCTGAAAAGGCGCTTGGGGACTGTAATATTGAATTCCCTTATCAGGTTCCAGAGTCTAGAATTTTTGTGATGGGAGATCATCGGAGTATTTCATTGGATTCGAGAAATACATCAGTTGGATGTATTTCAGAGGAACAAATACTCGGTAAAGTTAAGCTGTGTATATGGCCTTTATCGGATATTGGAAAGGTTGACTAAATAAGGGGAAGGGGGATAGCAGCGTGGATAAAGAACTGGTAAAGCAAAGCGCAAAAAGATTATCCAAGCAACACCGAATGAAACGCTGGTGGACGGGTGTTATTGTTATGGCACTGCTTGTTCTTGCTGGGACGATAAGACTGCTTACCTATTCTGCTGCTGCAACCAATCAGACAGGTGATGGAATTCAGCTTCAGGATGAATGGATAAATAAAATAACACTTTCCTATACGAATAATCCAGGAGACTGGGAAGTATGGGAAGATGTGACAAGTGATATGAATGTGTCAGGAACGGATCATCTGCGCTTCAATATCTCTTATCTAATACCGGAATATACCTTTGATAAAAAGAATACAAATACTGTCATTTACCAGATTCCAATTGTGAATAAAGTCGAAAAAATAAAAGAACAAACAGGAGATATCATAAATCCAAGTACCGGGGCGGTAATTGGAACATATGCCATTAGCGCTGATGGAGAAATGAAGCTGATTTTTGATGATTCTTTTTTGTCTACAAATCAGGAGAGTGCAATTAATGGAACTGTAGCAGTGGAATTTGCAGCAGGAGATATTAAGAAAAATGCAGAGGGCAAATTAGAATTACCTTTTTCAGATAAGCTTGATATTCATTTTCCAACAATTGTTATAAAGGATAATCATAGCATTGATACACAGAAGCAGGCACAGATAGTGGATAATAAAGAGGGGGTAATTCTTTATTCAATTCGAATCTCTTCGGTAAATGGAACAGCAGGAGACATTGCAATCACCGATGAGATGGGAAGAAAAGATAAGAACGGGAATATCTTAGAAAAGATATCTGCAGGCATTACAGAGGTGACGGTTATAAAGAATGGAAATGCTCAAATGGAACAGGATAGTTCGGCGCTGCCAACTACACTTCCACAGCTTTTGGCGGGAGAATTCTATACCATTACATATAAGGCTCAGATATCAAGAGATTTGTTAGATTCATATAATGTGCTAACAGTGAATAATAAAGTGAAAGCATCTTTCACAGATCCAGATGGGAAGGAATTCTCAGCAGATGCCGCGTGTGATGTTCGATTTGAGAAGGTGTCATTTACCAAATGGAGTAATGTAGAGAATGGAAGAATCAAATGGAGTATCCGGATCAATGAAAACAAAGCTGACATCAGCGGCTGGACATTGTGGGACAGTATGGCGAAGGAGATAACCAGTGCGATTACCATTTCGCCAGATCCAAATAGAGGAGGCACCAGTGCGATTATTCAATTCGATGATCAGGGCAGATATATTTTCCCAGCAGGCTCTTGTGAATCCTATACAATTGTGTATTACACAGATACACCGCTTGGAGATAACATTCATGTGACAAATAAAGCATCACTAACTCCTCCGGGAGGAGATTCAACAGAAATCAAGTCCGACTGCTATGTGAATAATAATCCAATTACCAAGGAAGGTACCATGAATACAACACTTGATGAATCGGATATAAACCATAAGCTGACAACAATTGACTGGAAGGTAACAATTCATCCCAATCATGATATTCCAGCAGGGTGGATCTATAAGGATTATCTGGCCAATGAACAATGGTTTACCTGGGAACAGGTGCAAGAAGCAGCGGCAAGCCTAAGAAAAATTGCACAGACAGAGAATTTCTATGCAGTTGATGAGAAGGGAAATAAGGTTGATTGCAACCATTTACAAAAAGACAGTAAATACATTGGCTTTGAAGCTACATTCCTAAATGCATTACCAAAGGGTGATACGTATATTTTCTTATATCAGTCTACTGCAGATGTTGGAACAGGTGAGAGCAATAACGAATATAAAAATACTGCAATAGTAAATAATGTTTCAAAAGAGAAGACAGTGACCTATGAATCGTCTCAAGCTGCAGTTATAAAATACGACACCACAAAGGGAAATAAGGATAGTCAGGACAGTATACATAATTATTATGAACTGGATCATAACAGACTATCATGGCGGATTGAAACAAATCTTCCAAAGAATGCCGCAGAGCATGATATCGTATTTACAGAGTACCTTCCAAAGGGCTTAATACTGGAGAATCTTGATTTCTCATTGAGCGGCACATCGATAAAAGCTTCGTTTGATGTGGAGGAGCTAGAGAATACCGGAAATTCACAAGAAATCAGACTAGATAATCATAATTACAGGATATCTGCTCAAAAAACAGGGAATGGAATCTATGATATTACGATCCCAAAGGAGCTGGCCGAGTTAAGCATAAGAAATAACCGGGTGACGCTGATTGATGTAGTAACAAGAATTTCAGATACTTATCAGTGGACGCAGGATTCGGAAAAACCTTATTTCTATTCTGGTGAATTCAATAATAAAGTGACTGTGAAGGAAAAAGCTGATTTGGAAGAAACTTTAATTGGAGAGGATACCCAGAAGCAGACAATCCAAAAAGATGAGAATGCGAACATGATTAATAAATCGCTCACCTCAGAGAAAAAAGGAAATTCGTATATAAATAATGTATTATCCTATTCTTTGAAAATTAATCCAGATGGAACGGATCTGGTGAAGAATTCATCGACTGTAACATTTGTGGATGAATTGACGTATTCCAATCTGAATGTGCAGAAACCAATATCAGTAATCTTAATGCCAGGATCACTTAAAGTTCATTACATGAATCCAGATGGAACGGAAGGTGAATTGCTATCACAAAATGATACGCCGTATACATACGAAGCAATGCAGGATGCAAGTAAGAAGAATGTATGTAAGATTACCATGACGATTCCAGATGGAACACCGCTCATTGTCACCTATAGCTACTATATCAATTGCGAGAAAGATGCATGGATAAATGGTCCAATTTCCAATACTGCTAAGCTATATGGAACGGGAACTGACTATTCGCAGGAAATAAAAGTGGGTGAATTCTCTTATCAGGAAAGCTCTGCTACTGCAAGTAAGCTAGGAGTTACTTTTGTGAAGGTCGATAGTAATAATAATGCGATTACTTTGCCGGGAGCAGAATTTGAGTTGAGTCAATATGACAGAAACAGTCACTCCTACGAGAAGGTCAGAACCTATACAACCAAGGAGGATGGCTTAATATCAATTACCAACAGTAAGGATTATACGATTACCTACAACAAGGCATATCACTTAGTTGAGACCAAAGCACCAAGAGGTTATCAGGTTGATTCAACACCAATATATTTCTACATTGAATCAACGAATACACAGGAGTATCCATTTGAGCTTCCAACTGATTTTGAAGGTGAGAAGTATATCAATGGGCAGCAGAAGTATATCTCGAATGAGAAGCGTACAACGGCTATTCAAGTGAACAAGGAATGGATTGATTTCGATAATCGTTTTACAGAAGCGGCGAAAGATTCCATTGCATTTGACCTTCATCAGATTGATTCTACGCTTCCACCAGCAGGTGAGAGGTGTGATGTAACACTGAAGTATAAGAATATCGAAGGGGAAGATGAAACCCGTGTTGTTCAGGTTCTCAAAGGAAGTAAGATTGGATTAGAGATTGAGACGACAGATGATTGGTTTAATTATTATGCCGATAATGTCAAATGTGTGAAGATGAGTATATCTGGGGCTGCTAAACTTACTTCAAATGAGATGAGAGAAATAGCAGAGGCAGGTGAAGTAAAGTGGCACCGTAAATATACGGTGTGGATACAAGTAAATGGAGACACTGAACTGTCTAATTTCCCAAATCTATATCCAGCAGACCCAATTGTAATGGGAAATATATCTTCTGACGCTCAACAGATGGCTACAGTGGATACCGCAATTGGAACATATACCATCTCCAAAAACAATAATTGGAGGTGGGATAGCACAACAGCAGGAGAGGGAGGCACTGATTTGGAGTTACCTCTAAAGCAGAAGCAAGCAGATGGTAAAATGCACTACTATTCTTACTATGTAACGGAACATGACGGGGCACAGTATCAAGTAAAATACAGTACTGATGTTTCAGGAATAACCTATGGAACGATAACAATAACCAATACCGTTGCGAAAGGTTATGAACTCCCGGCCACTGGTGGTACGGGAAC
>CAZTGP010000079.1:0-5848 GCA_964613325.1 uncultured Roseburia sp.
TCATTTTCTACTTTTTCGCTAATTTTCGTAACTATTTTTTATGAGATTTGTATAGAGTTTGCATCTCTTTTGGTGTCATCCCTTGTAAAAAAGATTTTCCAATGCTAGTATTAATACATAATGATTAAGTTTCGTAATTGTGATGCCCTAATGCTCAGGGTAACTGTAATAATCTTATACTTTCAATAGTGGGAATAACAATTATGCTTTCGATGGCTGTAGTAAATTATTGTTTTCAATAAGTACAGTAATCTATTGTTTTCAATGACTGTAATAAACTATTGTTTTCAATGGGTGTAGTAATCTATTGTTTTCAATGGCTATGAATGCAAAAAAGCATTTTAAAATTATCAAAAATACCTATTCGATACAAGGAGTGCGAATTAAATGAATGATATAATGAAACACAAAATAATGCATAACATCCACCGAGGTATTGTATCTATAAAATGGGTGATATTTGCCGTACTTGTGGGAATTGTTGTTGGTCTATGCGGAACAGCCTTCTACTTTGGTATGTCTCTTGTCACAGTCGTTCGAACGCAAAATCCATGGCTGATTTATTTTCTTCCAATCGGTGGTCTTGCAATCGTTGCCCTTTATCATATTCTGCATGACGAAAAGGATACCGGCACCAATCTGGTTCTATCAGCCATTCACTCTGGAGATGAGCTTCCTTTTCGCATGGCTCCATTGATCTTCATCTCCACTTTAATAACACATCTGTTTGGAGGTTCTGCCGGACGTGAAGGTGCTGCTTTACAAATGGGTGGAAGTCTTGGTAATACCCTTGGAAAGCTATTCCGCTTCGATGATAAAGACAAGCATGTCATGATTATGTGTGGAATGAGCGCTGCCTTTTCTGCACTCTTTGGTACTCCCATGGCTGCCGCAATCTTCTCCATGGAAGTGGTAAGTGTCGGCATCATGTACTACGCTGCCCTTGTTCCATGTGTCATTAGTTCCTTAATTGCTCACGGTATTGCTTATTCCTTCGGTGTATCAAATGAATTATTCCTGATTACGGATATCCCAGCCTTTGGTGTTATGAATGCAGTCAAAATATCTGGTCTTGCTGTTCTTTGCGCACTTGTCAGCATTCTTTTCTGTGTAGCTCTACACCAAAGCGAACATTTATATGAGAAGTTTTTCCAAAACCCATACCTTCGAATCTTCGTGGGTGGCTGCATCATTGTTGTTCTTACTCTGCTCGTGGGGAATCAGAACTACAACGGAACCGGAATCAATATCATTGCGCAGTGTATCGATGGATCCGTCCGCCCAGAAGCATTCCTGCTAAAGATCATCTTCACCGCCCTCACCTTAGGTGCTGGTTACAAAGGCGGCGAGATCGTACCATCCTTCTTCATCGGTGCCGGATTTGGATGTCTGTTCGGACTTGTATTTGGCTTCTCTCCTACACTATGTACCGCTGTTGGCATGACCGCTGTATTCTGTGGAGTCACCAATTGTCCTATCACTTCCCTGCTTATCAGCTTTGAATTGTTCGGATACGACGGAATGCCTTACTTCCTTCTTGCCATCGCTTTCAGCTATATGCTCTCCGGATACTTCGGATTATATCGAAGCCAGAAAATAATCTATTCGAAATATAAGACCAATTACATTAATAAGACTACGCACTAGCCGAGATGGTTGGTTGATTTGCTCAGCTTTTGGAGGTTAAGCCTAAAGAAAAAGCATGCTCCATATGAATTTACTTGCCTTGTATCCCTTCGGGGCAGGACTACGTAAATCCATATGGAGTATGCTTTTTCATTCACCATAGCGTACAAAAAGAGTGCCAGTGGCACTCTTTTTGTAATCCATGGTAAATCATAAATCTGGTTTATTGGAAATACAGGATCTACTTTCACCAGACACTTAATGTGATTTCTGATGTGATTTGTATCGGATCATTCAATTTGTACTTTAGAATACAACAATTTTGACATTTTTTATATAATACGAAGTGTCTCTATTCCTAAAATAATATCCCCCTGTCCCCAAAGCAGGATTCCCTTGTTCCTTATCAAATGTTATTTTGCAAATATTCCTGGTTTGTGATATATGCAAAAAAAACCATATTTTGAGTCGTTTATGAAGTGATTTTTTGCAAATATTCCTAGGATAATGATATATGCAAAAAAATTCTAAGATTTTTTGCATATATCATCTAATAGAGCTATGTTGCAAAATTTACTTCGAATCCGACTTGAAAATTGCTATTATTTTGCAAATATTGAGCCTAAAGGAATATTTGCAAAAAGCAAATAAATATGTCAGTATGAAAATATATACTATTCCGCTTTTGTTCCTAATGTTGTGATGTATTTGATAAAATTAGTCTTCTACATCACATTTTCTTGAAATTCAGCGCCTATTTTTCTGTTATGTCAACTATTCTGTGAGGTATAGGAAAAAACTAGATAATCACATCACAGAAATCAGCGAATTCTGTGATGTAAAAAGCCAATTTATTTGTATACCTCACATCAAATGAAAATAACTCCTTTTCAAGATGCACTTTTTCCCATTTTCGAAATAACATGTGCTGTAATTATGAAGTTTTTTCAAATACCTCACAAAACGCGACAAGAAGGGACAGAGGCTTTATACTTTGGGGACAGGGGATATAAGTTCTGGGGACAATGACATCCAATAGCAGTCCAAATCATCACAAATCAAAGACTAATCTGCAAGTCAATCAAATGCTCATTAAGAACTAATCAAAATCTAATCACAAGTCAATCAAATGCCGATTAAAAGTCAATTAAAAGCCAATCAAAAACTAATCAAAAGCTAATTATGAACTAATCAAAAAAATAATTAAAATCTAACCACAAGCTAATCAAAGCTCTCCATATCTATATATGTTTTGCAAGCCAACAGTCTCATTATCTATATGCGGCGAAGCAGGAAATCGCTGGGACAGATACCATGCCGGATTGTTCGAACAAGGTGTTTGTTCCTGCTTTATCTCCTTCAATACAGACCTTCCAAGGAGTCCCCTCTGGCAATTCGAGGGACGCTGTACATTTTCCTGCGTTATAGGCTATAAAGATCTGCTCTTCTTCTGTGTGAATCTGGAAAGCTATCAGGCCTGAAATAGCTGTGTCTATAAATGCTAACTGCTCACATACGTCTTTGGTCTTGCCAAGCCGCAGTCCTGCATGGGCTTTTCTAAACGCAATCAAGCCTTTGTAATATTCGAATACCTCATGATTCTTTGTGAGTTCCTCATATTTCAAACTATTGGTATATAATGGCAAATTGTAACTATTGGATGCTATTTTGCCTGGCTGACCTTCAATTGGCTTCGTTCTTAAGAATTCTTCTCCCTGCAGGAAAAATGGAATTCCCTGTGAAGTAAACACAATTGCTGCGGAAAGCTCTGACATACGAATCAGATTCTCTCTGCTCTCATTTGGGCAGCAGGTATTCATTTTATCCCATAGCGTGAGGTTGTCGTGGCAAGACACATAATTAACTGTATCTACCGGATTCTTTGCCCAAGGACCAGAGGTTGTGTACTGATACTTCGAATAATCCACTTGTGGATGTCTGCACGCACCTACGATAGAGAAACGGATTGCTCCTTCTAAACCTTCGGCACCATTTGCAAATCCCTTTTCCATGTCATAGAATACGTGTCCACGAACCGTGTCACGCATATCATCAGAAAATGCACCCACTCCTTGAAGCTTTGAAATATTTGTCTTGAGTGCACGTTTTTCCTCTGGCAAAGTGGAATCTCCACCGGTCCATCCCTCTCCATATACAATGATATTAGGGTTAATCTCATGCAATCTATCATGGACTTCCTGCATGGTATCGATATCAAGTACTCCCATCAGGTCAAAGCGGAATCCATCTAGATGATATTCCTTCGCCCAATAGCAGACAGAGTCTACAATATATTTGCGCACCATTGCTCGCTCTGATGCCACTTCATTGCCACAGGCAGAAGCATCGGAATATTGCTCACCATTCTTGCGATAGTAATAATCTGGTACTGTATTCTGGAAACAGCTATTCTCCACATCGTAGGTATGGTTAAATACCACATCCATAATGACACCAATGCGCTTACTGTGCAGCGTCTGAACCATCTGCTTATATTCACGGATTCTCACTTCCCCATGAAATGGATCCGTGGAAAAAGAACCCTCTGGGACATTATAATTCACAGGATCATATCCCCAGTTATAAGGATGCCCTTCCAAATCCGATTCATCAATACTTGCGAAGTCATAAGAAGGCATAATCTGTACATGAGTAACCCCTAATTCTTTCAAATGATCCAAACCGGTTGATATCCCATGTGCATTCACGGTTCCTGTCTCTGTAAGTCCTAAGAATTTTCCTGCTTGCTTAACATTTGCGGATACGTCTGCTGTGGTATCTGCCACAGAAATCTCGCAGACAATTGCATCTGTGTTCTGAATCAGTTCTGGACCTTTATCCTCTTTAAATCCTTCTGGATTTGTCTTCTCCAAATCAATAACCATTGCACGTTTCCCATTCACGCCAACAGCTTTTGCATATGGATCAACTGTCTCTTTCAACGCTTCCCCAGAATAAACCACGTAGGTATAGTAGATTCCTTCTAAGTCTCCTCCTGCTTCGTAAATCCAGGTTCCGTGTTCATCCTTTTTCATATTCTGTACTGTTAAAAAATTATCGCCATCCCCTGCTTTGTAAAAACGGATCTCGATTTTCTCCGCAGTTGGAGCCCATAAACGAAAGAGCGTATGCTCTGGCGAATAAATCGCACCGAGCTCCCCTTCATAATAGAATTCCTGTTCAAACTTCTCATCATATATATAATTCATTTTGCTATTTCCTTTTTCTTTCTATCTCTCACAAATAGTTTCGTATTTTTTCGTATATATATTATATTTTATATTTACAAAGAAAACAATTGGGAAAATAGCATAAAAACAAGATGTTAATTTGTTGACAATGTCATAATTGGCATCTCATTTGAATCATGTAATAGAATGAAAACGTATAAAATGGCAGTGAAAGAAGCAGCATTTCAAATGCTTCATTTCTCATTTGAGAAATCAAAATCTTCATATTTACAAATGCCTTCCAAATACCATTTACAGTTCTTGCAGCTTTCTTCAAATGCTTCTTGTGATAAATACTTTTTGGCATGTTCCCGCAGCTCTTGAAACGTGTAGATACCGCCTTCCTTTAAACGCAATGGGGCAAATAGTTTCTGATCTTTGATTTTTACATGATTGCTGTCATCTCTACAGGTCTTCTTCTCTGTCAGATTCGGACAATTGCCACATATCCAGTCTGGCTCTGAAAGTAGTCTCAGCTTCTGATTTGGATTCTCTTTTAATGTGCTAACAACCTTCGTCATATTTATGCAAAAATCTCCATCGTAGCCGAGACCACGGTAGAGATTTGTACATAAAATATGATGAACTCTAAAATCTCGAATTTCTTCTTTCATACATATCCTCGTTCCTATAAATTGTTGTAAAGTTTACAATATTAAACATTCTTGCGTGATGAAACCGCTATTCCGGAATATTGGAAACCGTCTTTCCGAATGACGGAAACCACCTTTGTATTGCTTGTTTATCCATCTTCGTATTGGAAGCGATTTGTCAAACCCTGCCGCTCCAGCGGTGCGAAGCAGGCTTGATAAATTGCTTTCAATATGACTTGATTCCTACAAATAATGCAGTAGCCAACTATAGCGGTTTCCTGAGACCGGACAATCGGTGTAATCAACCCCTGATTATTTACAATATTATTTTACACCATGCGTGGTCGTAGCAGTCATCGCTTTTCGAATGTCTATGCCATTTCTAACTTAGCAGCTTTC
>CAZTGP010000079.1:5948-11446 GCA_964613325.1 uncultured Roseburia sp.
TCGTAGCAGTCATCGCTTTTCGAATGTCTATGCCATTTCTAACTTAGCAGCTTTCAACGCCTTTTTCACTGCAAGCGCTACCACATATGCACCAGCTACTGAAATCACGTCTTTTACAAGAAATGGAACCGTTCCAGCCATAAGCGCCCCCATCCATGTCATAGATAAGACAAATTTCAATTGAATCACACCGATCACATGGCAGCAGGCCAATCCAAGAATTCCAAATAACAGATGCATAAACTTATTGGAAAAGTGCATTCCAAGGCCGCAGAAAAATGCCATGAGTATAAATCCAAATATATATCCGCCGCTTGCTCCAAATAATACCCATGGACCTGCTGACATTCCAGCATATACAGGTACTCCAATCAGACCGATCAAAGTATATAATATCACAGAAATTGTTCCTAATTTACTTCCAATCACAAAGCCGCATAATGCAATGGCAAAGGTCTGAAGTGTAATTGGGACTCCTGATGGCATTGGTATTGTTAAAATGGAAAGAACCGCTGTAATCGCTGTAAACATTGCTGTAAATACAATCTCTCTTGTTGTAAATTTCATAATCCTACTCCTCTAAATTCATAATATAAAACAATCTGCAGAATCGCTCTGCAGATTATATTATTCCAATCGCTCTCAATTGTCAACCTGTTTTTATGTCATGGTTAACAATAGGTGACGATCAAAAATATGTAATTTATTTCGGACTAGCATTTTCTATTCTTTCCAAAGATTACATCATAGTTTACACTATTATAAAATACGTCTTCGCGGTCCTGCTCTTTCAAATCTACATTTGCAAGCATCCACATAGTCTTCGCAATCGCAGATTCCAATGTCATGTCATAAGTCTCTAGGAAGTTACAGATAGTCTTCATCTCATTTCCTACCTCATAGACCGTCATATCACTGCCCTCATGAGCCACCTGTGTCGCCATAATAATCACTTTGTCCGGATATTTCTGGTAAAGCTCACAAAATTCCTCTCTAATAGAGTGGGGGATTCCTCCTACTCCAAAGCTTTCAATAATAATTGCATCATAGTGTTCAAATATAAAAGACAAAATATCAGGTCGAATACCTGGGATCAATTTCAGGAGGAAGATTCTATCATTCATCTCAGGATAAAAATGAACCGGCTCCTCATAAGGTATCATTGGAAGATATCTCATAATATTCATGTCCTGAATCACTGCAAGTGATGGGAAATCAATGCTGGAAAATGCATTGTAGCTTTTGGAGCGAACCTTCTTGGCTCTTGTGCCCGCTATGACTTTTCCATCAAAAATCAGTTGAACCCCCTGTGATTTCTCATCGGATGCATAGACAAAGCTGTCGATCAAGTTGGTCTTGGCATCCGTAATATCCATATCAATCGGCTTCTGCGAGCCTGTAATCACGATTGGCTTTGTGGAATTCTGAATCATATAAGAAAGAGCAGCTGCTGTATAGGCCATGGTATCTGTTCCATGTGCAATTACAAATCCATCGTAGTGGTCATAATTGCGCCTTATACATTCCACCATCATTCGCCAATGCTCTGGCTCAATGTTGGAGCTATCCAGATTCAAGAGCTGTTCCACGGAAATATTGCAGACTGACTTCACTTGCGGTATGTATTCCAGTAATTCCTGGGGCTTAATCTGTGGCTTTAGGCCATTCTCTGAATGTTTGGAAGCAATGGTTCCGCCGGTAGCAATAAACAAAATGTTTTTCATCTATAATGCCTCTTTTACATCTTTCAAAAATGCTGTTACATTCTCCTGTGTGGTTGCCCAGGAAGTACAGATTCGCATGACTGAATGTGTGCTATCATAACGATTCTGGTACTCTAATACATACTTTTCTTTCAGCTTCTGTGTAAGTGTATCTGGCATAATTGCAAAAATCTGATTAGTTGGTGATTCCACTGCAAATGGAATTTCCATCTCTTCTAGTCCGTCATGAATCTGCTCTGCCATGTCCATTGCATGCTTTGCGATTTCGAAATACAATCCATTTTCAAACAATGTTTCAAACTGAATTCCAAGAAGTCTTCCCTTCGCCAACATTCCGCCGTGCTGCTTGATATTATATCGGAAATCCGCCTGCAGTGCCGGATTGGTAATCACAACTGCTTCCCCAAACAAGGCTCCCACTTTCGTTCCTCCGATGTAAAATACATCGCAATTGGCCGCAATGTCAGAAAGTGTCAGATCATTTGCCTTACACATGAGTCCATAGCCCATTCTCGCGCCATCCACAAAGAGGTATACGCCTCTCTTCTTGCAGGTATCATACAATTCCACCAATTCTGCTTTGGAATAAATGGTTCCCAGCTCTGTTGGATTTGAAATATAGACCATCTTAGGTTGAACCATATGCTCGTCTCCGCCGTTTGCGAAATGCTCATCTACAAACGCTGCTACCTGAGCTGCTGCTATTTTGCCATCCTCTGATGGTAAAATGATGCATTTATGTCCGCATGCCTCAAGGGCTCCTGTCTCGTGCACATTGATATGTCCGGTAGCTGCGCACAACACACCCTGATATGCTTTCAGGGATGCATCAATTACTGTCACATTGGTCTGGGTTCCCCCAACTAGAAAATGCACATCAGCCTCTGGTGCCTGGCATTCTTTCTTAATAAGCTCGGCAGCTCTTTTACAGTGCTCGTCCACACCGTATCCAATTGTCTGCTCCATATTTGTTGCAGCTAATCTTTTTAAAATCTCTGGATGACATCCTTCTGTATAATCACAATTGAAATAAACCATCTTATTCCCCATCCTCATTCATATGATATTTTTGTAATAGTTCTCGGAAATTAGGTCCGAGATTGCCTTCGTGCAAGTGTTTTCTGCATAGCGCAATGTAAGAAGAATTGCCGCCGAGACACACTTGATCTCCCTCGCGAATAATTCCATTTTCATTAAAACGCGCATTGCATTTTGCGGCTTTTCCGCACCAGCATACTGTCTTAATCTCTTCAATCACGTCTGCCCATGCCAAAAGCCATAAGCTTCCTTCAAACAGCTCATTGCGGAAATCCGCACGAAGCCCATAACAAATGACTGGAATATTTAAATCATCTACTACATGTACCAAAAACTCAATTTGCGATTTGAAGCAAAACTGTGCTTCGTCAACAATAATACAATCATATTCTTTGATTGCATCATCCGACATATTTGCCAGTTCTTCCATCAAAATACATGGCCGCTTCAACCCAATTCTCGATTGAATGATTCGTGCTCCATCTCTTGTATCTGTCATTGGTTTTACAAGAAGCGCGCGTTTTCCACGTTCCCTGTAGTTATACTCAACCATTAGCGCATTCGCAGTCTTTGAGCTTCCCATCGCACCGTAGCGAAAAAATAATTTAGCCATATTCCCCATCCTTTGCATGAAATAATTATCTTATCTATCATATCAAAGAAGTTGGAAAAAATACAGAGTAAATCATGAAAATGCATGTGATTATTTCATTGAAATACATGTGATTATTTCACTAGATTCATCTCATTCATCTGACCATTCACAAATCCCGATGCATTTTCCAATGTAGTCTGGCTAATTGCTGTCAGCGCTTCCTCTGTAAAGAATGCCTGATGTGAAGTAACAATGACATTTGGGAAAGAAAGAAGTCTTGCTGTTACCGATGTTTCAAGGATGTCATCCTCGCGGTTTTCGAACACGTTATTTCGTTCTTCCTCATATACATCCAGTCCAACCCCATGGAATTTATGGTTACGTATTCCCTGAATCAGATCATTGGTATCTACAAGTTCGCCTCTTGAAGTGTTTACAAGCACGACGTCATTCTTCATCATAGCGATGCTCTTCTCGTTAATCATATGATAGTTCTCATCTGTTAATGGGCAATGAAGTGAAATCAGATCTGCTTCTTTCAGCACCTCATCTAACTCTTTGTATTCAATAAATTCAAGAGCCTTATTGGGATATTTGTCATAGGCAATAACTTTCATTCCAAATCCCTGACAGATTCTTGCCATGGCAGCACCGATCTTGCCTGTTCCAATAATTCCTGCAGTACGACCATAGAAGTTAATTCCCATAAGTCCCACAAGGCTAAAATTGTTCTCACGCACCTTAATATATTCTTTATGAATTCTGCGGTTAACACTCATGGCTAGTGTCATGGCATGCTCCGCCACTGCCTCTGGTGAATAACCTGGTACTCGAAGAATTGTAAATCCAAGCTCTCTCGCCACATCAAGGTCAATATTGTTAAATCCAGCACATCTCATTAAAATAAGCTTTGTTCCTTTATCAGAAAGCTTCCGCAGTGTCTTTTCGCTCAAATCAGAGCTTACAAATGCGCAGATTGCATCAAATCCCTCTGCCAAAGAAGCAGTCTTTGGGTTAATATCTGTATCTAAATATTCAATCTCGATTTCTGGGAATTTACTTCTCTCTTTCTCGAAAGAATCCATATCATACTGTTTTGCATCATAAAATAAAATTTTCATGTGTATTGTCCTCCTTTTGCTCATGGTTATTGTTCCCGAATTAATTGGATTTCCATACATTTTCCTTCAAATATATGGTGTTCCTTGATTCTGGTAAACATAATTGGTTTTGCTTCCAATTAATTCCTTGTTTTACACTAGGAATATAACATGTTTTTTTACGAAATGCACGTTGTTTTTACAACATTTTGCAAATTAATACAATTCGTAAGAGGATGTGCTGAGAGGCTGCGTGGATGTTGTTGTTTGGAAATTTATCAACTGGATGGAACTTGGATGTTGTTGTTTGAAAATTTATCAGCTAGATGGGGGCTTAAGGGATGTTGATCGGAAATTTAACAACCGGATGGGGCTTAGTGGGTGGTAATTGATAAGTTATCAGCTGGTTGGCTGTTTTTGGGGGTGTAAATTGAAAAATTATCAACAGAATGGTTGCTAGGGATGGTAATTGAAAAATTATCAGTTGGTTGGCTGCTTGGGGATTGTAAATTGAAAAGATAACAGTTGGTTGGCTGCTTAAGATATGTATTTTAGATATAAGGGACTCATGGTTATGATGATATATGATGATTGATTTGTATCGATTTATAATGATTTATGACGATTTGCGATGATTTGGTTTGAAATTGGATGTCATTGTCCCAAAAACATAAATCCCCTGTCCCTACTTGCTGTGTTTTGTGAGGTATTTGAAAAAACTATATTATTACATCACACGCTGTTACAAATATGGCTCAAATTTCATCTTGGAAAGGAACTTTTCTATTTAGATGTGAGGTATAGAAAATAACTTGCTCCCCACATCACAGAATTCACTGATTTCCGTGATGTGATTCTCTAGTTTTTTCATATACCTCACAAATTAGTTAACATAACAGAAAATTGAGTACTGAATTTTAAGAAAATGTGATGTAGAAGAACAATTTTTCAAAATACATCACACACTTAGTGATTGATAAAGATTTTTCATCTAAGAATTTGGTATAGATTGTTTATTTTCATGTTCAGTGTACTTGGAGA
>CAZTGP010000080.1:0-11200 GCA_964613325.1 uncultured Roseburia sp.
CTATGTTTGCTTGTATTTGCAGTACATAGTCAATTAAAGGATTGCGAGGAATTTTTATGAATCAAAAAAGACAAGGAATTCTGTATATTATTCTGGCAGGATTCTTTTTTGCATTAATGACATTTTTTGTAAGATTATCCGGAGACCTTCCTACCATGGAAAAGGCATTTTTCCGAAATGTGGTGGCAACTGTAGTATCAGCAGTGATGCTGATGAAAAGCAAAGAGGGATTTGCGGTTCAGAAGGGAAGCTGGCCAGGGCTTCTGATGCGAAGTCTCTGTGGAACCCTTGGACTTATCTGCAATTTCTATGCCATTGATCACTTGAATATTGCAGATGCAAATATATTGAATAAACTGTCTCCATTTTTTGCAATTCTGATGTCCTACTTCATATTAAAAGAGAAAGCCAATAAAGTGGAATGGCTCAGTGTGTTTGTTGCATTTGCCGGAGCTGTTTTTGTGGTGAAGCCATCCTTCCATATGGACTTTGTCTATGCAATGGTTGGGGTGCTTGGTGGATTGGGGGCAGGAATTGCCTACACCTTTGTACGTAAGCTGGGAATGAAAGGGGAGAGAGGACCTGTGATTATTATGTGCTTCTCTGCATTTTCCTGCATCTTCACCCTGCCTTTTATGATACTTGGATTTGAGCCGATGAGTGGGATGCAGTTTCTGTATCTGATGCTGGCAGGAGCGTCAGCAACCGGAGGACAGCTTATGATTACAAAAGCTTATACAAAGGCGCCAGCGAAAGAGATATCGGTATTTGATTATACGCAGGTGCTTTTCGCAGCGATGCTGGGCTTTGTATTCCTGGAGCAGATTCCAGATGTGCTCAGCATCATCGGATATGTAATTATCATTGGAAGCGCAGTATTTAAGTGGGCGTACATGGTAAGAAGAGATGCCAAAGCAGCATGATGTGGGAAAATGCATAGAGCCATAGAAAAGTAAGAAAGTTGGGTCTTGAAAGCAGCTGTTACAAGTGATATACTCACACCAATCATGTAGCGTGATGAAGTGCTATGATAGAATAAGCAAGATAGATGATTGCGAAATGTTTTAATTTCACAAAGACTATGTACTTCGAATACAAGCAAACATAGGCACGCTTTCGCTACGTTGGCTCATGCAACGGTACTAAGCGACCAAAATACGGTCGCTAAGGACCGGCTTCGCCAGAGTACCTATGTTTCTTTGTATTCGTAGTACATAGTCAATTGAAGGATTATGAGTTTCGTAATTAACTAGAATAAGCAAAAGAGAGAAAGGAAAGATAGAATATGGCAGAGACAATTTACACAAGAGTAGAGGGTGGCGTTTGCGCAGCTTTGGGTTTTTCCGCAAATGGATTACACTGCGGATTAATAGCAGATAAGAATAAGAATGATCTTGCGCTCATTGCAGCATCAAAGCTTTGCAATACTGCAGCAGTATATACAACCAATAAAGTAAAGGGAGCACCAATTCTTGTGACCAAGAAGCATTTACAGGCGACTGGTGGAAAAGCAAGAGCAATCGTTGCAAACAGCAAGAATGCCAATACCTGCAACCTGGATGGGGAAGAAAAAGCCGAGAGAATGTGTGAGCTTGCAGCAGCAGAGCTTGGAATAAGTCCAGAGGAAGTGCTGGTTGCTTCCACTGGCGTCATCGGGCAGACCCTTCCAATTGAGCCAATCGAGAGCCATATGAAAGAGCTTGCAGCAGGTCTTTGCCCAGAGAATCATTTAGAGGCAGAACATGCAGTGATGACAACGGATACCGTGGCAAAAGAAATGGCAGTTCAGTTTGTGGTAGATGGCAAGACTTGTACCATTGGTGGAATGGCAAAGGGAAGCGGAATGATTCATCCAAATATGGCAACAACCTTGAATTTTGTTACAACAGATGCAGCCATCTCAGCTGAGATGCTTCAGAAAGCACTTTCTGATGTGGTAAAGGTAACCTATAACTGCTTAAGCGTGGATGGCGATACTTCCACCAATGATATGGTAAGCATTATGTCCAGCGCACTGGCTGGAAATGATGAGATTACCGCAGAAGGAGAGGCTTATCAGTTATTCCGGGACGGCTTGTATGAAGTGCTTATGAACCTGACCAAAATGCTTGCAAAGGATGGCGAAGGCGCAAGCAAACTGCTGGAGTGTCATGTGGCAGGAGCACCAGATCAGGATACAGCAATCGCAATTGCAAAGAGTGTAATCCATTCTCCTTTATTCAAATGTGCAATGTTTGGTGAGGATGCCAACTGGGGAAGAATCCTTTGTGCCATGGGATATGCAGATGCAGAATTTGATATCTCAAAGGTAGCGGTAACCCTTGCATCTGCAAAGGGAAGCCTGCCAGTGTGTGCCAATGGATATGGTGTGGAGTTCTCCGAAGAGAAAGCCAAGGTGATTCTTGCAGAGGATGAGATTCAGATTCTCATTGAGCTGGGGCAGGGGGAAGCCGAGGCGACTGCCTGGGGCTGTGATTTGACTTACGATTATGTAAAGATTAACGGGGACTACCGTTCATAAATGACTTAGTGATAATTCCCATGGACAATCGCAATAAAAAATGAAAGCAAATTTTGAAAGAAGGCGTATTGGTGGTTGAAAAAGAATATTTTGGAGAGAATAAAACAGTAGAATTCAAACGAGAAATCCCAAAGAAACATGAGAAGTTTCTTAAAGATATAATCGCATTTTCTAATTGTAGTGGTGGAAAAGTGATTTTAGGAATTGAAGATATCACAAATATCGTATATGGAATAGGAGATGAGAATCCTTTTAAATTATCGGATGATATTTCCAACATGGTTTCTGATGCTTGTACACCACAGATAGAACCGGATATTTCAATGAAAACGATCGAAGGCAAGACAGTGCTGGTGATTGATATTGTACCTGGCAAGTTTAGACCATATTTTTTAAAATCACAAGGAAAAGAAACCAGCTCATATATAAGAATTAACGGAACAAGCAGACCAGCGGATCAAAGAAAGTTACAGGAGCTGGAGTTAGAAGGACAAAAAGTATCTTATGATTCTTTGCAGGATATAGGTCAGGAATATGATGAAGAAAAATCTATGCAATTATGCAGGACAATGGAGCAGATTGCAATAGAATCTTGTCAAACAGAGGAAGAAAAAGAAGCAATAAAGAAAATGACTATTGAAAAATTAGAAGATTTCGGGTTGCTTTGCAGGGTCGGAAGAGATTTATATCCAACACATGCCTTTATGCTCATGACAGATAATAGATTTAAATATGCAAAAATACAGTGTGCATTATTTAAGGGTGCCACAAGAGATGTTTTTATAGATAAAAGAGAATTTGATGGACCAATCTATACACAAATAGAAGAAGCATATCAATTTGTTCTAAAGCATATTAATCTCGGAGCAGAGATTGAGGGTGTGCTCAGAAGAGATACCTTTGAATTGCCAATTCATGCAATAAGGGAGATGATTGCGAATGCTGTTGCACATAGAAGCTACCTGGATGATTCAACAATTCAAGTGTCAATCTATGACGATAGAGTAGAAGTTTCTTCTCCGGGAATGCTTTATGGTGGGATGGATCTTGAAACAGCCAAGACAGGCAAATCCAGATGTCGAAATGCAGCAATAGCAGAAGCATTTCATTATATGCACATTGTTGAAACTTGGGGAACTGGTATACCGAGAATTATAAGCAGATGTAAAGACTATGGTTTAAAAGAACCATTATTTGAAGAGTTTGGAGATGGATTTAAGGTTACACTGTTTAGAAAGGTAATCAATGATGCAATAAAAGTAAGCAATGCGGTCGAAAATATAAGCAATGGTCTGTCAGAACTAGGCAATGTATTAAAAAAAGTAGGCAGTGATGCACAGAAAAAAGGCAATGAATTTGCTATTTATGAAGAAATGCTTGCGGAGGCAGATATATCAGCAAAATTTGTTGCGAATATTAAGATTGTTTTTGAAAATAGTGGAACAAAGCTTGTTTTTGGACAGGCAGACATTATGGCTTGGTTAAAATGTTCAAAATCAAAAGCAACGAATGTTATGAATGCTATGAAGAAAGCAGGGATTATTAAGAAGGTAAAAGGGTACGGAGCTGGAAAGTACACATTTATAGGAAATAAAAAGTAATAGGTAATTGTGAAATTAAAGCGTTTCACAATTACCTATTTCTTACAATGGAGGTTTGAGAGCCGGTGCTTTTTCATGTGCAGGCATTAAGACCGATGTTTTCTCTGTTTACTGCATACCAGATAGATCGCAAGAATCGCTGGAACAAATGCAAATTGGATCCCGAGGAATAACCAGTATTGCTTCATATCCATAAGCTCGCTGGACAGGCTGCCGATCATGTTGTTGGAACGAATGTACCAATAGGTTGGCAGAAAACGGGAAACGCTTAATACCTTTGAGCCGAGATACCATTGTGGCACAAAGATTCCTGTTAGAAAACTCATAGAGAGTGTTACAACGTTGGCTACCATGTTCAGCGCATTGGAGCTAAGCGGGAAGGTACTGATAAGCAGCGTAATGGAAGTTCCAATCAACAGGAATACGAAGCTGTTTAGGATACATAACAGTCCATTGGTGCTGAATAATTGATCTGGATGATACAAAATGAGTGCAACAACCATAAACACAATCCATAGGAAGACGCTGTATGCAATACAACCGGTAATCAACTGGGTATTGCGGCTGGTCTGGGACAGGGAAGAACAATTGATACGAGCTCCCAAATCCTTCTTGCGGAAGGTAATTAAGATTGGACTTAATCCAAGAATCAGCATCAGCAGAATGGTATAAGGTACAAATTGGAAATAGTAGAAGATGTCACTGCGCTGAGTTGCCGTTGTATCTGAAAAATTAATCATTTTCACTTCGGATGCATTTTCTAAGGAAGCAAGGGTCTTATCCAATGATTCCTCCAGTGTAAATCCGCCGTTCTGATAGAGAAGCACTGTGGATAAGTAGGTGTCTATCTGCTGCTCGGCAAAGTAGCCGCCAGCGCTTTGACCAAGCTTGGAGGTCTGAAGAAGCTGGTCGGTGTGTCCATCGACTAAATTCTTTTCAAATCCCTTGGGAATCGTCACAACAAAATCAATTTTCTGAAAGAAAATGTAATCCTGCAGAGTCTCTGAATCATAGCTGTCAAGGATGACGCGCTTATGAATGGAGCTTAAGTAATCGGTCAAGGCTTCGCTTGCGGTACTTTGGTCTTCATCATTGATGCAGATACTAAGCTCGGATGCCTCGAACTGTGTATTTATGGTTTTCTGAGTCAGCTTACTCATAATAGAAATAAGAACGAGAAACATGGCAAGGTACATGAGTGTTGCCACGAATTTCTTTTTCGCTATTTTAACAAATGCATTAAAGACTTGCATATTTTTTCCTCCTTGTAAATAGGAATCCGCCAATACAAAAGATGGTGCCCAGAATGAAAAGGGAGAGCAGGTTTGTGATATAGCGGGTATAGGTATCGTAGACAGAGAGCGAATAGAAGCAGTCTGATATCAAGGCAGCTGGGTTGATGCGGTTAATGATCGGGCAGATCTCCTGAACAATAATTCGCATTCCACCAACCATTAATCCACTGAGGAAGCAGCAGACCATGGAAGCAAGAATGATAATACCTTCTTTGATTTCACGCTTTAAAGTTCCGATGGTGCCCAGGAAGAACCCGCCGGATACGGTGGCAAAGGAGCTCACAAGGATTGCAAGGAGCGCAAGAGTAAGCTGATTACCAAAGTCTACTTTAAGAATATACTTCATAAACAGGAACCCGATACAGGTACAGGCTGCCTGGAAAAGTGTGACTGCAAGAAGCTCAGACACAATTCCGACCATTTTGTTAATTGGAGAGACATTTCTCCGCATGCCAAGCTCTGAGAGATTGCCCTGATTATTCAATGCAACGGAGAGACCGCCCATTCCAGAAAACATACAGGACATGGCAATCAGACTGTAGAAGTATTGGGTGAAGGAATCCTGATTCCCCTTGCTGTAGGATACATTTTCACGGAAATCATAGTCTTTATTCAACTGATCCATAATGGACTCAAGCTTTTCTGGGTGTTCCTTTGCAATACTTGTGATTGCATCCACATTCAGATTGTAAGTGCTGACAAAGTTCTGAATGATACTCTGGTTAATGCTTTCGTTTTTCATGTTCGCAGACATCTCTAATGAGAGGCTGCTTCCAGATGTGATGATTGCGTCAATCTTGTTATTTTCAAGTAAATCAAGTGCTTTTTCTCTATTACAGTAGGATACGTCAAACAGAGTCTCGTCATCGGAGATGGTTACACTTTTAAGGACATCCTTTAGGGAAGCGGTGGCTGTGTCATCCTCGGAAACCACAGCAAGGGGGATGGAGTTAATCTCATCACTGGATGCCATGTTCGAAAATGCAACGTGGAACATAATCCCTAAAAGAATTGGAAATAGAAGGATCCAAAACACATCTGATTTCGTCCGAAACGGAACTAATATGGAATATTTAAAGATATGTAAATTCATAGTTGCCTCCTAGTCTCGTAATTCTTTTCCTGTGATTTCCAGGAATACATCGTTTAAGGTTGGAAGTTCGGAGAATACCTTGCCAAAGGAGAGCCCCTTCTTCTGAAGATAATCAAGGACGTGAATGAGATTGTGATTGCCGCCACTACATAGAACGGTAAGCTTGTGATTCTCAAAATTCACATCGTATACGTGATTGAGCTGACTGATTGCGGCGATATCGGTCTCGGAGATATCCATAATCTCAATATTGATGATCTCGCTTTTTTTAATCATCTGTTTCAGTTCATCTTTGGTGCCTATTGCAAGGTTTCTGCCTTTGTCCATGATGGCAATTCTAGTACAGATCTGCTCGACTTCCTCCATATAATGGGAGGTGTAGATGATGGTTGCACCTTCCTGATTGAGCTTTACAATCCCTTCAAGAATTTTGTTACGGCTCTGGGGATCCACAGCAACTGTTGGCTCGTCAAAGATGATCAGCTTTGGCTTGTGAGCAATTCCGCAGGCGATGTTTAACCGGCGAAGAAGTCCACCAGATAATTTCTTTGGATAGAATTTCTGGAAATCCTCTAGTCCAACGAACTCGATGGCTTCCTGAACGTATTGCTTTTTTAACGCTTTATCTTTGATGTAGAGTCCGCAGAAGTAATCGATATTTTCATATACTGTTAATTCTTCAAACACTGCAACATTCTGCATGACAACACCAATCTGGCGTTTGAGCTTATAGCTGTCCGGCTTCATCTCTTCCCCAAATACTTCGATGGTTCCTTTATCATAGGAAAGAAGTGAAAGTAGACAATTGATGGTGGTGGTTTTACCGGAACCGTTTGGTCCAAGTAATCCAAAGATCTCTCCCTCTTCAATTTCCAGATTGAAATGATCAAGGGCTACAAGTTCTTTATATCTTTTTACAAGATTTTCGATTTTTACAACAGGTTTATTCATAATAATTTCCCTTTCCTTTCGCTTGGTTCTAAATGTAGTATATGAGTTACCAGATGCTTTTGGAAGTGAGTACCGTCAGTTTGTGAGATGACATTTGTCATTTTCCAATATGACAGAAAAAAGTTTTCCCAGAAGCACTTGCAATTTTCCTTTATATGCGAAATACTTGTTAGAGAATTGCAAATAGCTTAAGTTATTTATGACTATGTAATGTGAGTACAAGAAATAAGCTGGCACGCTTTCGCTACATTGGCTCATGCAGCGGTACTAAGCGACCAAAGTACGGTCGCTAAGGACCGGCTTCGCCAGAGTACCTGCTTATTTCTTGTACTCACATTACATAGTCAAATGTAGTATTATGAAATTAGTAATGATACTAGAAGTATATGGGATGTTTTGCAAGTGGGGAGGAAGCCTTGGAACAATAGGAGGGGAAATGGCAAGAATTGTTGATAAATTAATCTTATTCATACTGGGCACATTGCTCCTTCTTAATGTGGGGGACTTTGCAACTCAGGTAATCGTGTTCTTGATTGCGCTGACTTTACATGCGCTTCCACTGTACATAAGTGATAAGCGGGCAATTGGCGTGTTACTTCTTATATATATAGGATTGTGCTTTTGGAATCCTGCATTTACCGTGTATCTTGCGGCTTTGTTCTATGATGCTTTGTGGTTTTCGCAGTGGTGGGCATTTTCTGGCGTGATCTTCTATATGATGAATTGGGATTATCTCGGTTATCGGGAGGGCGTGGTGCTGTGGATTTTCGCAGGAGCTCTGGGACTGATTCTGGCGAAGAGAACGAAGGGTAATCAGGGGTTGAAGAGGGATTACATTCGCCTGCAGGACACAAGCAGGGAGTTGAATCTGGTGATGCAGCAGCGCAATAAGGAGCTTATGGAGAAACAGGATTCGGAGGTGTATCTTGCAACCCTTCAGGAACGGAATCGAATTGCCAGAGAGATTCATGATAATGTGGGGCATATGCTGTCGCGATCCATTTTACAGCTGGGAGCACTGACGACGATTCACAAGGAGGAGCCGGTACATAGCCAGCTCGTGAGCGTTAACGATACGCTGAATCATGCCATGAACAATATCAGGGAGAGTGTGCACGATCTCCATGACGATTCGGTGGATCTGCAGCAGGCGATTTGTGAAGCTACGGAGGAGATGAAGGAGAAATATCAGGTTACCATCGATTATGATATGTCCTCTGGAATCCCAAAGAATGTGAAGTACAGCTTCATTGCGATTATTAAGGAGGCAATGTCGAACATCATAAAGCACAGCAATGCGGATAAGATTGTAATTATGCTGCGGGAGCATCCGGGGTTGTATCAGATGTCCATCGAGGACAACGGAACTAATTGCAATGCAGATATCAGAGACGCTGCTGTGGCAGAGGAAAGCGGTCAGGGGATTGGACTTTCTAATATGCGGGAACGAATTGAAGCGTTACATGGGAATATACATTTTCGTAATGAACAGGGATTTCGGATATTCATCTCTGTTCCAAAGCAAAAGAAATAGTTAATTGCGAAACACTTTGAATTCACAATGACTATATACTGCGAATACAATCAAACATAGGCACGCTTTCGCTACGTTGGCTCATGCAACGGTACTAAGCGACCAAAATACGGTCGCTAAGAACCGGCTTCGCCAGAGTACCTATGTTTCTTTGTATTCGTAGTACATAGTCAACTGCAGGATTGTGAGTTTCGCAATCATCGAAAAGCAAAAGAAATAAAAAGGGGAAAGCTATGAGGACAATTATTGTAGATGATGATCAGTTGGTTGCAATTTCACTTAAGACAATTCTAGAGGCAGATCCAGACATTCAGGTGGAGGCAACTGGGGGCGATGGAAAGGATGCTGTAGCTTTATTTGAAAAGTACAAACCGGATGTGCTTCTTATGGATATCCAGATGAAGGACATGAACGGGCTGGATGCGGCAGAGCAGATTCTGGGAAAATACACAGATGCGAAAATCCTTTTCCTGACCACCTTTTCCGATGATGAGTATATTCGAAAGGCTCTTTCAGTGGGGGCAAAGGGCTACATATTGAAGCAGGATTTTGAAGGAATCGTGCCAGCACTTCAAGCGGTCAATCGGGGGCAGAGTGTCTTCGGGGGCGAGATCGTAAGCAAGCTGCCAGTGCTGATGCAGGAGAAATCTACCTTCAATTATGAGGAGTATGATATCAGTGAGAAAGAGCAGGAGATAATTGCGCTGGTGGGCAAGGGCAGGAGCAATAAGGAAATAGCGGACGAATTGTTCCTCAGTGAAGGAACAGTCCGCAACTATATCAGCACCATCCTTGAGAAGCTTGCACTTCGCGACCGCACCCAGCTGGCAGTATTTTACCTGACGAAGTAACTTGGGACGGGGTTTTTCTTGTTTTGGGACGGGGTTTTCACGAAAATACTCCGTCCCGAAACAAAGAAAACCCCGTCCCAAAACAAGAAAAACCCCGTCCCAAGTTGACCACCAATGAAGGCTGTGGTATAACATATATGCGAAAAGAGTTAGATTGTTGAATCAATCATAAGGAGATAGAACAAAATGAAAATTGCAATTGGAAATGATCATGCAGCAGTAGAAATGAAAAATGAGATTATGGCTTATGTAAAAGAATTAGGTCATGAAGTAGTAAACTATGGTACAGATACCAATGATAGCTGTAATTATCCTGATTTTGGGGAGAAAGTCGGCCATGCAGTTGTTGACGGAGATGCAGATTGTGGAATCTTAATCTGTGGTACAGGTGTAGGAATCTCCATTGCAGCCAATAAAGTAGCAGGTGTTCGCGCAGCAGTGTGCTCGGATGTGACAACTGCTCATCTTGTAAAGGAACACAACAATGCAAATATTATTGCATTTGGTGCAAGAATTGTCGGAACAGAGACCGCAAAGGATATTGTAAAAGCATATTTGGATGCCGAATTCCTTGGTGGAAGACATCAGACTCGTATCGACATGATTCATGAAATTGAGAAGCGCAATAAATAAAACTTGAAATGTCTTGACTTTTATTGTAGAATGGACGAATGAGAGAGTTTTTACTCGAAGTGTTATTAAGGAGGAAGATCGAATGATTTCAGCAGGAGATTTCAGAAATGGTGTTACCATTGAATATGAAGGAAACATCTTTCAGATTATTGAATTCCAGCATGTTAAACCAGGTAAAGGCGCAGCCTTTGTTAGAACAAAATTAAAAAATATCATCAATGGTGGTGTGGTTGAGAAAACTTTCCGCCCTACAGAGAAATGCCCAACAGCACGTATCGATAGAAAAGATATGCAGTACTTATATTCTGATGATGATTTCTATTACTTTATGGATGTAGAGACCTATGATCAGATTCAGTTACCAAGAACTGATGTAGAGGAATCATTAAAGTTCGTAAAAGAGAATGAAATGGTGAAAGTATGTTCACACAACGGTAACGTATTTGCAGTTGAACCACCTCTGTTCGTAGAATTACAGATCACAGATACAGAGCCAGGATTTAAAGGGGATACAGCTACTGGTGCTACAAAGCCAGCTACAGTTGAAACAGGCGCTACTGTATATGTTCCATTATTCGTTGAGCAGGATGACGTAATCAAAATCGACACAAGAACAGGCGAATACCTTTCACGTGTATAATCTTTTTACGCGATAATTAAGAATGATTAATCATAACCACCCGTTGAACGGGTGGTTTGCTCAACCCCTATAAGGGGTTAT
>CAZTGP010000081.1:0-3230 GCA_964613325.1 uncultured Roseburia sp.
ATCCACCGACCATTGAATTGGATAATACTTGCAGTTATAAGCAATCTTTATCACCTCATTGTTATAGGATCCAAATGGTGGCCGAAATAAAGTCATCTCGTAGCCTGTCAATTCTTTCACCTTATCATGAACAGATTGAATCTCATTTGTTATTTCATCTTTTGATAATGTTGCCATGTCATAATGATGTTCACTATGATTGCCAAGATCGTGGCCTTTTTCCACAAGTTTCTTCACGCAATCTGGATAAGCTTCCACCCAGCCTCCAGTCATAAAGAATGTCACTTTAACCTGATGCTTATCCAAGGTGTCCATAATGGAGTCAAAGTCTTCTGCTCCCCATGCAGCATCAAATGTAAGCGCTATCTTCTTCTCTTCTGTCTCTACGCTATAGATAGGCAGTTCCCTGTCCCCATATTTGCTACTGGGGAATATGCTTGATGCGCTTGTTGGCAAAGCTATTCTTCCAGTGTTTGCCACATATACAATATATGCAAAAAGAGACACTGCCACAATCCCTGAAAAGGTGTTGACAAATGCCTCTGTGCTCTTTCTTTTTCTACTATAATTAATGATTTTATGATACATAAAGACACCCATAGTCTCTTTTCTAATTCTTATGTACATCAGGGATGTCCTATACGATAATTCTTTTATATCTTATAACTTCTTCTGCATGCAAAGTGATTCTGGCATGTCCTTATAAGGCCCATAGTTTGGAATCACTTTGTATCCAAGTTTCTTATAAAGGCTAGTTGCAGCTTCAAGTAGTTCACCTGTCTCTAGAATTGCAAATCGATATCCTTTGATTCTTGCATCTGCTTCAAGACGCAGTACCAGCTCTTTGCTTAATCCTAATCCGCGATATAGTTTATCTACATAAATGCGTTTTATCTCAATGGTCTCATCATCATAGAAGCGATATCCTCCCGATCCAACTGGAATACCCTCTTTATAGATTACTAACACATCTTTGATTTTCTCTAAGGTGTTGTACTGTGTATATTTACTTCTTTGTATCTTTGTGCCAACTAATTCCTCTAGATTTTCATCTAATTCTGCACACATATTTACAAAATCCCGATTCGTTCCATCGGTCTTTACAAATGAGAACTTGCTCTTCTCTGTAATGCGTTTCTGCTCTTTCTTGGTAAGGTGTTTTACCACCTCGTCATAGGCTTCATCAATCATTTGATATACCAGTTCTTCTGATACCTCTGACAAAGATACTGTATTCCAATATGGCTGCTGTACCGGAGGGCAATGATAGCCTCTAACAACTACTCCTGGATAAGCATTTCTGTAGAAGTCTGCTGCCTCTGGATTTGTTTTTAAGGTTACTTTATACCAATCCTCCTGTGGAGTTAATTGACCAAATATTTTGCCCGATATGCGATAACAAATTGGGTAATTACCAAATGGTCTGCTTTCATATGTACATGGTTTCTTCATACAGTAGTTATGGATTTTCTCCCAGTCTTCTAATCTCATGTTGCGTCCCCCTGCCTGCTATTTATAAGCATGGTAACGCACTTCGCACTTTACTGCAATGCCTTTTCTAGCAATTCCACGGCATCCCGAACACAGTCCTCGCAATTTCTTAACATCTTACCAGTCTCAATTCCTTTTAACACCTTACAGGTTACTGCTCCATTTTGATTCTGGAAATCAGTCATAATTTTACGTGCCTCGGTAACTGTCTTGCCACGGTCTCCGCCATTTTTCAAGCCAAGTACCACATTTGCTCCTGTGATAGCTCCACAAGTTCCTTCCATGGTTCCCATTCCGACTCCAAATGCCTGTGTAATCCGCTTCATTTGTTCTTCTTCAATTCCAGCATAATCACAAAAGCTACAAGCAACTGCCTGCGCACAATTATATCCGTTTCTTTTTTTATTTACTGCTAATTCTTTTCTACTTTCCATTTTATCTTTCTCTCTTGTTCTTTATTTTACAGATAGTCTGAGTTAATGTCCCCATTGGACAAAATGAACACCAGGTTCTTGGTATGTATAATGCCATTACAATAAGTCCAATCAGTGTTGAAGTCAACATCAGACTATATAATCCGAAACTATATTTTGCAATCCATGCAGGCACCATCCCAGCTGTATAAGTCCAGCCCCATGGAACTTTTATGGTCCAAAATAGTTTAATAACTTCTTTTAAGTTCTCTGCGCCAGATGCTACCAGATATGTCTGGAACAGCATATTTCCAAACATTACAAAAAAGAAAATCATAAATCCATATCGAAACCATATGGAACTCATCCATTTGGGTGGCTGCTTTTTTCTTGATAGTTTACACTGATTTCCCATTTTGGACAATAGTTGTCCACGACCACACATATTGTTACAGAACCATTTGTTCCCTCCGAATACTGCAAATATGATTGGCAGGAGAAAATCAATCATTCCAAGCCACGCAAAAAGGATATTGAAAAATCCCAGTGCAAAATAAATAATTGTCCATATCCATAAATAATTGTACCAATGTTTCTTTTTCATTTTACACTTCCTTTCTCTCCATAAAATCAATACAGCTTGCTGGGCAATTCTTGCTACAGATGCCGCACCCAACACAACTGGTCTCATCTACTGTCGCAAAGCATCCCTTCCAAATGGTAATTGCACCCCGAGGGCACACATTTTGACATTCTCCACAAGCCACACATCGCTTCTCATTCACATATGCGATTCGTTTTCCCATATCGTTTTCTTTCCCTTCATCATAAATTCAAAAAACTGCTGCACCGACAATATATCAGTACAGCAGTTTCTGTGTATGTGACTTAGTTACATTACAAATATTTCTTCATTGCTTCTTTATCTAAAATACGTACTTTCCCCCGTTCCAACGCAACAATCCCTTCTCCTGCAAGATACTTGAGCACTCTGGTTACAACCTCTCTTGCACTTCCAATCAGCTTAGCAATCTCCTCATGGGTAATTGCGATGCTCTCCGATTGCTGTTCGTGAAACTCCTCCCACAACAGTGACACAATTCTTCGATCCACCCCAAAGAACAGAATCTGCTGCAAGGTCCAGATTACATCTGAGAACCTCTCATTGGCTGCCTTATACATATAAAGTTCTAATTCCATATGATTCTTCAAGACACGCTCGTACACCATCGACGGGACTACCCAGAGCGTGCAATCCGCCATGGCATCCATAAGAATCTCAAAGGCGATTGCCTCCATCAAACAAGATGCCGATAAGACACAGGT
>CAZTGP010000081.1:3330-11184 GCA_964613325.1 uncultured Roseburia sp.
ACAGGTATTTCCTCCTTGATGAATCAACTCCCCCTTTTGATAACTTTGGCGTTTACAATTCGTTAGAATCTGTTCCTTTTCCTGTTCATTTAATAGCTCCCAATTTGGAAAATGCATAGCAAGATAATGCTCTTTTTTCTTACTCTCCATATACTCTCCTGTTCTATTGCTCTGTGTTTATGCGTTGCTTGTGTGCCCTGCTTTCTTGTGTGCCCTACTTTCTTGTATGTTCCACTTTCCTGTATGTTCTACTTTCCTGTGTACCTTACATTCTTGTGTGCTTGACTTTCCTGTGTACTCTACTCTCTTGTGTGCTTGACTTTCCTGTGTATTCTACTTTCTTCCAGTGAGAAAATAGATAGCGAGCTGCGTCCGGTGAGACAGCCCTTCTTTATCCAGAATTGTAGTAATATAATTCTTCACGGTTCCCTCTGAGATGAACAGCTTGGCAGCGATCTCTTTGTTGGATAATCCCTCCGCAACAGCGCCAATGATCTCCAGCTCTCTCGCTGTATAATTGGAGCTATCAAAGTTATCCGCTGGCTTAAAGCCCAAATCTACAAATTTATCATACACCTGATCATCGATGACATTAACTCCATGATAAATCGAGCAGATCATCTGTTTCAGCTGATCCGATGTATGATTCTTAATCAAATATCCCTTTGCGCCGCATTTGATTGCTTTTTCCACCAATTCATAATCATCAAAGGTGGTTAGAATCAGCACTTTCCCAAGCTTCTCTTTTACAAACAGCTCTGTGGCTTCGATTCCATCCATCACTGGCATCTGTATATCCATGAGTACCACATCACAGATTTCTTTACGTGCAAGTTCCACTGCCTCTAGACCGTTGGCTGCACATCCTACCACTTCAAATTGTTGATCCATCTCAAGGATAACACGCATTCCATCTCTTACAAAATCACTATCATCTGCTATGATAAGCCGAATTACTTCCATTTCATATCCCCCATCTATTCTTGTTTTAAAGGAAGTATCATATTAATGCTAAATCCAACGCCCAGCTCTGTTTCCACATCCAAATATCCCTGAATGCTGCGAACTCTCTTCCTCATTCCTTCCAGCCCCATACCATCTTCGACATTTTCTGCACCTTTTCCGTCATCCCTTATGGTACAACGCACAATTTGATTCATGGGGATGATATCAATATACAGATTCTTGCATTCCGAATACTTCAGAGCATTGGTCACCGCCTCAAAGGTGTTATCTAGAATAATCTCCCAGATGCTCTCCGGAATCTGATTACTTCCATCTCCAATATTTAGTTCTGTATGTATGTGATATTTTTCCTCGCACTCTTCACAGAGCGACTGAATGGATAAAAGAGCCATTCGCTTCTTATCTGGCTTCTCCTTCCGCAATATCATGCGAATCTCATCCATACTCTCTCTCAGATTATTGATTACTTCCTGTATCGCAGCGAGGCTTTCCTCAGGTTTCTTCTCCACCAGAAGCTTTGCCGCTTCCAGTTTAAAAACAGATCCATTAATGCTGTGTCCAAGCTTATCATGCAATGCCTGTGAGAGACGTCCCCTCTCCTCAAGCACTTGATTTTCCAACTGTAAATGACTCTTCTGTAATTCTTTATGATATCTCTTATCTGCCCGTTCCATGGTGGTCTTAAGCTTTCCCTCTGTCTCCTCATTTTCCTGAATAATTCCACGATAATGAGCGACCACCACTTTCTCTTGAATATAGAAAAGGATTAGTAATGTTAGCATCCAGAATGCTTCCCGCAGTCCCATATCAAATCGATAGCATACTGGAAGCATCGCATAAGGAATCAGGTAGCTATACATTTTCCCATGAACAATACTGATCCCATCCAACAGGAAAATGGATAGAAACACCATTCCTGTAACTGGAAATAGGAATACCGCTACCACAGCGAGTATTCCCTCTCCAAGCCACATTCCGAACGTTCTTCTCCATCCCTTGGTCCATTCCACTAGAACGGTAGCGAGGATAAATAATGCCCCCAACAGAAAATGTATACATGTCTGATTCAAGTTCTCATCCGCAAGAAGCAGGCAGTCTCCCAGGAAAAGAAGCAGTCCTATTAACTTAACAATGACAAAATAGTGATGATAAATACTTGTTTTCATTGTACTATTCCTTCTGATTCAGTTTCAATCCAAGCATTCCTATTACCAATATAACAATTAAATACGCTGCTGTCACGCCTAGAATAATGCTATATGCAAAGGAATTGCCAGACATAAACATTTGTGCGCCTTTCAGCATCCAGCGCTGAGGCATCAACATTGCAACTTTTCGCATAAGTTCAGAACCACCGCTGATATCAAAGTACAAGCCCCCAAGCAATGCGGTCATTACCCATACGAAAAACGACATATAGGTCGCAGGAAGTACCGATCCCATGCAGATTCCAATGCATACACTAAGGGAATTAAAGATTAGTCCCATGAAAAATACCAGATACATCAATTGTCCTAATGCAAATCCCACATCATTTCTCACAAAAAGCATGTACGATACTCCAATCACACCAGTCTGAATTAAAGTAACCAGTGCAATCATGCAGAATTTTGATGCCATATAGCTAAAGGTTCCTGCCTTTGTTAAAAGGATTCTTGTGTATACAAGGTTCTGTTTCTCTTTCATAATGGTTCCAAGAATTAGAATGCCACTAAATAGGAAAGAAATGCTTAATATGGCAAAGGCATATCCAAGAGTTCCTGTATGCTCATAATCTACATCCATATAAGAATTATTGACTGATGACACTTCATACTCTTTCGTCGTTACCTGCTGTCTTTCTGCCTCATAATTCTTAACATTTTCTTCAAACATCTCCTGAGAATCGGCTTTTTGCCCCAAATTGATATATTGAGTAAGCAGGCTTTCCACAGAACTTTTAAGAAGTGCAAATCGCTCGTCGTCCCCAGTTTCATATATCTGGATACTTTCATCCACTACTCCATTTCGTATTTGCTCTGGGAAATCCTTCGAAATTATCAGAATTGCACCAACCTTATCCTTCTCTGCTGTCCATTTTGCACTGTCAAGCATCTCTTGATCCGACAATTCAGATGCATCCACCCGATACATTTGAAATATCTGTTCATTGGCAAGGTGTTCCAAATAGGCTGTTGTAATTTCCGAATCACTGGAATCATAGACCTTCACTGGAAACATAGAATAGTCATTTAAATAAGCCACCTGAGCATCTTCACTGGCAAGCTCTGTAATGGCGGCGTCCTTAAAAACAGAATCACCCACATTCTTCACATTCATAATCAATGTTGCCAGTATTGGAAGCGCTATTCCAAAAAAGAGAAATCCCTTATTACGCAGCAATAGCTTCATTGTCATCTGGGTCATTTTTCTAATATGATACCACATTATTCTGCCTCCATTCTTCGCTTCATAAGTATTATGCCAAATACCATGCACACCAACGCCATTCCTGTGAGATATAGGATACATCCCATCGTATAATTGCTGTGTCCCATTGTTGAATATTCCACAAGTGTGCGATTGGTGTAATAAAGTGGCGATAGTCTTTTTAATGATTCTGGAAAAGACGAATACATATATGTTTCAAAGCTTCCACCGATAAATCCCCATCCCCACACAATACTAAAAAGTAGTATCACCGAGATTGCCAAATGCTTCACCAGGTATAGGAGTACGATTCCTAGTGCTGTTGCTGCCAAGGTGGTCAGCAGGATAATGCCGATTGTTCCTGGGATGTTGCCCCAATGAATATCAAAAAGAATGGTTGCAATCACTGCGCTGACTGCAATTGATATTACAGTTAGCAATTCACAAGGAATAAATTTGCCCAGATACAGCTTAATTCCAGATGCCGGCGAGATAACAAACCGCTTCTGTAAGTGATTGCTTCTCTCACTTTGAACCACCGCTGTTAGAAAAATGAGACCACACCATGTAAAATAGATGATTTCAATAATTCCATAGTAATCCTCTGCATCTGCTGTTTTTGTATATGGAAGTGAAGCTGCCTTAAGTGATATGTTCTGAAGTGGTTCTTCTCCCACCATAGTTCTTTCTATATTTATTGCAGTAAGATTCATCTGTTCCAGATACTGCTGCATAAAATATACACACATCCTTGCCTGAATAGAAGTAGTATCCGCAGCAGCTACTTCACAAGTGTCTTCATCGCAATACAAGAATACATCTACAGTTTCATTGATGATTGCATCCTTCCTGTCATTGCTGGAATACTCCTTTACATTGATATCCTGCTCTGCCAATGCATCTATGAAGACCTCTTCCCCTGCTTTCATAGGGCTATTCTCATCCATGTAGTATCCCACTGTGAAATTTTCTGTGGAATATGCATTATCAAGAAGTCCATGAAAGGCACTGGACAATGCTGCAATCACAAGGATTGGAAGCACAAGCATCATAAAAAGGAGCATCTTGCTGCGAAACATTAATTTGAAATTATTTTTTATCATTGCAAACATGCTGCATCTCTCCCTCACCGTAATCTCTTAGCTTCTTTCCTGTTAAGGATAAGAACACTTCCTCTAACGTAATATTGTCCTGCTCATTCTTTCTTACCATGTTCTTCAGTTCTTCGCAGGTTCCACAGGCAATGATTTTGCCGTTGTCCATAATTGCAATTCTGGTACAGAGTGCTTCTACTTCTTCCATATAATGACTTGTGTAGATTACAGTGGTTCCCTGTTTATTCAGTTCTTTGATTTTGTCCAGAATAAAATTTCTAGTCTGTGGGTCAATTCCCACAGTTGGTTCATCAAAAATTAGCAGGTTCGGTTTATGACCAAGTGCACAAGCAATATTTAATCTCCGCTTCATTCCCCCGGAAAATGTTTTTGCAAAATTATTTCTTTTCTCCGACAGCCCAACAAACGCCAGAGACTCGTTCACTGCCTCCTTTAACCGCTGCCCCTTGATATCATAAAGAGAAGTAAACAGCTCTACATTTTCCCATGCCTTTAAGTTACCATGAATCGCCAGTTCCTGTGGAATATAGCCAATCATTGGTTTTACTTTCTTTCCTTCCTTACGTACATCATGACCGAACAGAGATACCGTTCCACTGGTTGGTTTCAGTAAGGAACAGATCATGTTCATGGTTGTGGATTTACCGGCACCGTTTGGTCCAAGTAATCCAAATACTTCCCCCTGCTTGATTTCCAGTGACAGATTATCTACCACCGGTTTATTGTCATATTTCTTTGTTAAGCCCTCTGCTTTTAATATTGTCTTGTTTTCCATAATAATCTCCCTTTTGCTGCGAAACTTCTTTGCTGCAATGTCACTTCATGTACCCTCCATATGTGCGATACATTCTCTGCAGCCTGACTTGTGGATAATTAATTCTCTTGTTAAAACAAGGATAACAGAAGTATCCATCTAAAATTAGTGAGAAAAGACATAAAAAGAGCATGACTTTCGTCATACTCTTATCTCATAGTTGTGAATTTGGTAATGCATATTCTAATTTCTATTCAAATAACGGTGTTGAGAAATAACGTTCTGCAGTATCTGGAAGTACTGTAACAACAGTCTTACCTTCCCCAAGCTTCTCCGCAAGCTTTAAAGCAGCAGCCACATTGGTGCCACTGGAGATTCCGCACATAATTCCCTCTTTTGCAGCAAGATCCTTCGCTGTCTGAATTGCTTCTTCATCCGTCACAATATAGATTTCATCATATATCTGCTGATTAAGAATGTCTGGGATTACCCCATCACCGATTCCCATCTGAAGATGTGTACCAATTGAACCTCCGGATAGAATTGCAGCATGTTCTGGCTCTACTGCCCAAATGGTAATCTGTGGATTCAGTGCTTTCAATGTCTCACCAATTCCAGTAATGGTTCCCCCTGTTCCGATTCCAGAGCAAAATCCATCGATTGGACCAGCTACCTGCTCTAATATTTCAAGCCCTGTATGATGGCGATGTACCATTGGATTCGCTGGATTCGCAAACTGCTGTGGTACAAACACATTTGGATTCTCTTTTGCCATGCGAAGCGCTGTCTGTAAACACTCGTCAATACATTCGCCAATATTACCCGCATCATGAATAAGCTTCACTTCAGCTCCATAGTGCTGTACTAGCTTTCTTCTCTCTTCGCTGACAGAATCTGGCATAATAATGATTGTCTTATATCCACGCACTGCTCCCACAAGTGCGAGACCAATTCCCTGATTCCCGCTAGTCGGTTCCACGATAATTGTATCTTTATGGATAATTCCCTGTTCCTCTGCTGCAAGAATCATATTGTAAGCAGTTCTTGTCTTAATGGAACCTCCAACATTTAATCCTTCAAATTTCACTAATACTTCTGCATTCCCTGGTTTGTTCATGCGATTCAATCGAATAATTGGTGTATGTCCAATGGCATCTAGTACGTTATTGTATATCATAATTTTCCATTCCTTTATATAGTCTCGTGGCAAATAACCAAAACTGCCATTTCTATATCTTATCACATTCTATTTCGAATGTGCATGATTTCTAATCACACCATTCCCCAATGGTTTCATTAATGGACTCAAAATCCAATTTTATCTGCTTTCCATACATAGAAAGTCCAATTTCACCTTTCATCTCATACACATCTGGTCCTTCTTCATGCATAAAATCATAGACAGTCACCTGCTTCTTATATGGATCTACCATCCAGTACTCCTTCACCCCGGCGTTCTGATATTTCACAAGCTTCGTCATGCAGTCTTTCCATTTGGTCGTAGGAGATAATACTTCCAAGACAAACTCTGGAGCTCCCATAACACCCCACTTCTCCACTTTACTACGGTCACAGATAATCAGAACATCCGGCTGAACCATCGTTCTCTCATCACAATCTAAACGCACGTCTACTGGCGCAACCATTGGCATGCATTTTCCTTTCCGTCCATTAATCTGGCTCAAAAGCTGCGCATAAATGTTCCCCGCAATAATCTGATGCGCAAAGGTTGGCCCATCCATATCATAGAGCACACCATCAATCAGTTCTCCTCGCCAGTCTTCAGGCATTGTATAATAATCCTCAAGGGTATATTCCCCCTGTTTCTTCTTATACTCATATGCATATGCTGCTTCTCTTACTACCGAATCTTGGTTCTTGTGTCTCGGATTCTCCATATAGCTGACTCGCTCGTCTGCACCAAGAACTCGCTCAATTGCTTGTCTTGTCTCGTAGCGGGGAGTCTCAGTGGCACCAGACATAATCTTCTGAAGTGTTCCCAGTGGTACACCTGTATAATCCGAAAGCTGCTGATTACTAAATCCTTTTTGTTTCTTGATTCGTTTCATCTCTTCTAAAGTCATAGTAGGTCCTCCTTATCCAGATAGCGTCACACCTTCATCTACAACCATTCTACCACTAACGGAGTTATTATACAATATAATTAGAGCCATTTTAGGATATATTTGAATCCTTTTGCTCTCATTTTCCCAACTCAAGTCCATTTTGAATTCGTTTTGAATCCATCTTGGTTTTTTCCAATTGAACTGTGATTGCTTCTCGCGTTGCACAGGAAATATAGTAATCATTTACACACATGCTTTCCACAATACAGCCCTTTTTGCACTCTCTGATTTGTTTCCAATCTATCGTAAATCCAGTCCCCTGTAACTTCAATACAGCTTCACATTCAGTCCACATCTTAGAAAATGCCTTATTCTGCGCATCACCTTCCAGTTCTAGTAGTGCTTGCAGTTGTTCTTCCGAAAACACTCTTTTGGCAGTAGACGGATGATATTTCCTCACGCCTTCCACATCTACACCAATCTCACAATCTGCAATTGCAAGTACCACGCAAGTTCCACTATGGGATACATTAAAATATGGTTT
>CAZTGP010000082.1:0-11075 GCA_964613325.1 uncultured Roseburia sp.
TGACATGCTTTTTCTTATTACTCAACATAGAAGGCTGAGCGAATTATTTATGAACGATTGCTTTGGTCTTCCACTTGCCTTGCTTTACACGGACTACATTGGCTAGTCCTGTGATGCACCAGGTCAATCCATTGGTCCACCATACACCCCAGAGGCCTACTGCTGGGATCATCATGAGAAGCCATGCAAATCCAATTCGTCCAATAACTTCTGTAATTCCATTGATCATCGCAAAGGTTGCATCGCCAACACCATTTAACATTCCTCGAAGGACATAGATCAGTCCAAGGAAGAAGTACATGATGGATGTAATGCGAAGTCCAATTGCTCCAATTCGCACTACTTCTGGATCGTCTACGAAAATACTTACAATTGGTCTTCCCAATAGGAACATTACCACTAGCATTGCGACACTAAATGCTGCAACAACGATGATACTTTTTTTCATACCAGTATGTACACGATCATAACGATTTGCCCCAACGTTCTGGCCCGCAAAAGTAGATACCGCAGTTCCAAGTGAACCATATGGCTGCTGTACAAGCTGTTCTACACGGCTGGTTGCAGTATAGGCGGCCATAACAGTGGATCCAAAACGGTTTACTACACTTTGCAATGCCACACAGGAAAATGCAATCAATGCGTTTTGTGCCGCAATTGGCAATCCAATCTGACAACTCTTTTTCAAGATATCTTTATCCACTTCATAATGATGTTTCTCTAACTTCATATAAGGATTCTTGGCAAGTCCAAACAGAAGTGAGCCTACCAATGCACATATCTGTGCAATTACAGTTGCCCAAGCAGCGCCTGCTACTCCCATCTTAAACACTAAGACAAACAGTAAATCCAAAACAATATTAATCAAGCAGGATACAACCAGAAAAATAAGAGGTGTTCTAGAATCTCCTAGTGCTCTTAATATAGAAGAAACCGTATTATATCCTGCAACAATTACTGTAGCACCACATACAATCCGCATGTAAACCAACGCATCTGCCATGTTCTCTTCTGGTGTATTCATCACACTTAGAATCGGGTCTGCCAGGAAAAATCCACAGAAGCTCATAAGAAGTCCTGCTGCAAGTGTAATGTAGATTGCGTTGGCAATAATTTTCTTGACATAATCATCCTGCCCCGCACCAAAGAACTGCGAAATTAGGATTCCAATTCCTGCACCAAGGCCCATGCATAGTGAGAAAAAAAGGAAATTGAGACTACCTACAGAGCCCACTGCTCCCAGTGCATTGGCACCTACAAAGCGGCCTACAATGATGGAGTCCACCATATTATAAAATTGTTGAAATATATTGCCAATCAGCATTGGGACTGCAAATTGCAACAACAATTTCACTTCATTTCCTTTCGTCATATCACATACATAACGGCTTTTCATGCGAATATTCTCCTTAAAATTCATGGATTAATTTTTATAACTTACTATAGCAACGAAACTATAATCATACTATAATAATAAAGTATAAAAATAGAACAAATCTATTATCATGGAGGTGCTATGAACACACTATATGAATATACAGATACTCTGAATTCTCCAATTGAAGCTTTTATTATGGATAATCGCGACAAATCCTTTCCCGTAGAATCCCATTGGCATTATTTTGTAGAGGTTCTTTATATGATAGAAGGAACCGTTTCCGTTACTTGTAATGAGTCCACCTATCTGTTGTCCCATGGTGAAATGATATTTCTTCCTCCTCAAGCAATCCACGCCATTTATTCCACCACATCACAATTTGCAAAATATGTGGTACTTAAATTTGATGCAAACAGGATTAATTTTTCCGCTGATTATATCCCAAGTCTGAGCGACTTTTTTCGTAGTCCCAAATTTGAGCGAACATTACCAATCATTTTCTCACAGAAAGATCTCACAGATTTTCAACTTGATCATTTCTTCCTTACCTGCGTAAATGAAATGGAAACCAAGCAATACGGATATGACTCCTATCTGCATCATCTTCTTTCGCTATTTATGCTCCAACTTCTTCGTTGTTGGCGTGCTCTAGGCTATGAACAAGCCGTTGATTCCTATGAGAAGCAGTCACAGTCCATCCACAACATTTTAAAATACATTGATTCCCATAGCCATGAGAATCTCAAAGTAACGGAACTTGCAGAGATGTGCCACATGAGCTATTCCTATTTTGCCCGAACCTTCCATGAACTTTATGGTCGCTCCTGTAAGGAATACATTGAATTTATCCGCCTTTGTAAGGTAGAGAATCTTCTCTTATTTACGGATTATGATTTAAGTTTTATCAGCAATGAAACCGGGTTTGCAGATTGTAGTCACCTGATTCGAAGCTTTAAGAAACAATATCATATCACTCCTAAACAGTACCGGTTAAGTCATAATGTAAACGAAGCAAAGTAATGGAAGCCTTTTGTAATAAAAAATGCGTTAAGAGCGCAAGTCACCAGCAGTAACTTCATCACCGCTTGTCGCTTACATTCTTAACGCATGCATATCCTATACAATCTACTATTTATTCTCTTGTTTCTTATTCTCTTGGTTACGTGGTACACGTTCCTTTTTTCTTCCAATATAAACATTCCATTTATAGTATGCTTCCTGAGAATTTCTGGATTTGTATATGACGTTCTGCTCCTCTTCACTTACGAGTTCGATGATGGCATAATTCCCACGATCATATGTAAAGCGTGCATTTTTCCCTTCTACTTCTTTCTCTCCAAGTACAAATTTATTGATTGCCTGTCCTTTTGGTTGCATGTTTTTCTTCCTCTCTATTCTGCAGCACGAAGTCAACTGCATCCTGTAATTTATAATCTTTCTTCACTTGTTCGCTTTTGGCAAGAATTTCTGCCTCTTCTACTGTAAATAATTCTCTCAATTCTACCTGATGTCCCTTGACCGGAATATACGACACCTTTCCTGCTTCAAATACTGGTCGTAAGACATAGTAAGACATTTCGGTTCCTTTTTGACTTCTTAGCTGCACAATATTCTCAACCTGGCAGACGCCTTGTGTTTCACTGTAAATATACTGCTTCTTCTGAAACATCTACTGTTCCCCCTTGCTGATATGCAATTTTGATTTTGTCGCAGCTGATATCTGTGTTCGCTACGCCTTGTGTCCTCTATATTTTACCATAGAATTAGTGAAATATGATAACTTTTTTCTGGACTTATAATGTTATTTCTTTTTGGGTATGTACATCGTACCAGTTTTGCTTATAATAATGTTCATATATATACTTATCTTGAAACATTATAAACATTTATCGATATTACACTTGGAATAAATGCATGATATAAATGTATCTTTTATTTAAGTAGTAATCAAAATAGGAGTTATTATGGCGAAAAAAGTTGCAGTTATCAATGATCTTTCTGGATTTGGAAAATGCTCGCTTACTGCTGCTATCCCAGTACTTTCTGTCATGGGCATTCAGTGTTGTCCGCTTCCAACTGCTGTTCTAACCGGGCAAACTGGATATGAGCATTACGAATCTATGGATTTAACAAATATGATGCCTCAGTATACCGATGCATGGAAAAAAAACCACGCCAGTTTCGATGGTATTTACAGTGGCTATTTGACTGGTCCAGAACAAATTACACAGGTAATGAATTTTCTTTCTAAATTCCGTAAGGATAACACCTTCCTCTTAGTTGACCCTGTCATGGGAGACGATGGACATGTGTACGGCATTTATTCTGAACAATTATTAGATGGGATGAAAATATTGACTGCCCAGGCCAATCTCATCACCCCCAATCTAATGGAAGCATGTCTTCTTACTGGAACTTCCTTTGAAAAACTTCAAGGATATCATTCTGTTTCCGATCTTTTGGCTGCTGCCAAAGAAGTCGGTCACAAACTGCTTCAGCAAGCGAATCAGAAACAAGATGTAGTTATCACTGGCATCAAATACCATGATGCTACTACTGCCTCTATCTGCAATCTGGCTGTCACCTCTGAAGGCGATTACGATGTGGAGACTCCTTTTGTTCCAAAGAGCTATTCTGGAACAGGCGACTTATTCGCTTCCATTCTATGTGGCAGCCGCTTGAACGGATATTCTACCAAAAAATCCATTGTGCTTGCTTCGCATTTTCTCATGAACAGCATCCGCGACACACTATATACAGATTCCAGTACCAACGACGGTGTGGAATTTGAAAGACATCTAGGTGAACTAATTCCTAAGAAATAACGCTTCTCTAAAACAAACAGCAGTAGTCTTCGCTTTCGCTACTTGACTACTGCTGCATCTAATTATTTCTTCTGTTCTCTTTTTCTTTTTATTATCAATCCACTAATCCCCACTACAGGAACCCCCATGATAACTAGCCAGAGAAGAATTGATGATGAATCACCTGTCTGAGGAGACTTTTTGGTATCACCCGTATCTGTAGGAGTTATTTTTTCATTTTCCACCGAGATTATTTTGTATGTCCCTCCACTGTAATCCGCGATTTTCACAACATAAGTATTTTCTTTATATTTCTTATCTGCAAATTGTACTTGATACATTCCATCTGTAACTGCAGTACTTTGCATTGCCAACAACTGAGTTTCATCGCTATTGTACACCTGAATTACTGCTGCCACCACAGATGACTCTGTCGTTCCCGATATAGATAACACTTGATCTTTTATTGTTCCTTCTGCTGTAGTAATCTCTGCTGCCATTACATTGCTGTGTGGTAATAGGAACAGTCCTAATAAAATTGCAATACTCAAAAGTAATTTTACTTTCTTTTTTCTATTCATCTCATAGCCTCCTATTCATTATCCCCTGTCCAAATCACACCCGCACCTGATCCAAATTTGGCACCAGCAAACTGACCTGATCCTTTTGAAAAAGATCCTGCAGAAACTGCTGTTACAGATACCGATACTGGTCTTGCGCCTGTTTCGCCTGACCATATTACATAATCGCCACCTTTTGTAGCATTTCCAACACATGTACTTTCTACGCCTGCTGTTCCAGGAATAACTTTTGTTATCGAAGAACCATCTTGATATTTTATCGTAGCAACCATCTCAAAATCAATGCTTGTTTTTGATGCATCATAGTAGAATGTAGCAATTATTTTCTCTTTTGTTCCATCAGTCCAATCAATAGGAGTTCCTGGCTGTGTGCCATGGAGTGTATCTGAAAAATTACCAGCGCCACTGTAATCTGATGAATATAAGTGTATCTCTATTCCTTTTCGTATCACCTTAAGATATCTTATTGCGTCATCGTTACATGTGACTTTCAAATTAACGGTATCAAAGAAGTCTGAATTGATTGTTATTACAAATGGATCCGAATCAGTCCCCGTTCCCGTAGTTGTGACAGCACCACCAGGTATATCAAATGTTTCAATTTTTTGAAATCCATTTCCAGTTGGATCTACAATCGCTATCTGCTTATTCTCATAATAGGTTTTCAACTTTGCTGCGGTATCTAGTGTTGTTGCATTCTTCAAATCATTTATCTGAACATTTCCAAATTCCCATCCATCTGCGCTCTTCTCCCCACTAGGGAAATCAATTGAGACTGGATTGGCATTCGCTTTTATGATTGTTATTGAACAATTCACATTTGTATCTGTGATTGGATGATCATTCATTGGATCATCGTCATCTAAAATTGGTGGTTGCCAATAATCAGTAACATGCCAGCTACGAATTGTATTGCTTGTTTTGTTTGCTTCGTTTGTTCCATTTAAGCTTAAATCATTTTGTCCTGGCACCTGTTCGGCTTCTTCTACTGCATAAACCCTAACTGTTGATACATCACAGGTTTCTGGAACTATAAAAACATTTTGTGGGTTTTCTGGTGCATTTATTGTTATTTTCTGGTTTCCACCATCCCAAACCAAATACAATGTTGCTATCTGTTGCGGTTCGCCACCTTGCTGACCTCCCCCCTGTGGATCGCCGCCTTGTTGGCCTCCATTGTCTTCTTGATATTCTATCGAAACCTGTATGTTCGCTTCGGGACTTAACGCCGCAATCCCACTATATATGATTTTATTTTCACTATTAACATTGGTCTTGGCTCCATTAATATAAATACCACTCTCAGAATCCACCCGATAATTTGTATCTGGTGTTATTGAAATTGTAATTGAAGTGGTATTCGCTGGAATTGTGAATGAGCTACCCGTTATACTTATTCCCTCCCCGGTATCATTTAATTTGTATGTTACCATCCCGTGATTCCCGTGTGATCCATATGATACTGAGATGTTTCTTGTGTCTTCTGCCATTACCACTTGAGACATCTGAAGTATGATCATACACATAACCAATAGCATTCCAATCCATCGTTTTTTTACTTTTGTCATTCTGTCATTCCTCCTAAACATAAAAACAGCCTCCATTTCTCTTTTCTTATATAGGCTTCTACTTAATAGTAGCAAAGTCCTATATTGATAATAGAAAAATAAAGACTGTTTCGCATCATCCTTAGGGATGATTCTTATACAATTAATGTTCTTTTTGCCAAATTTGACTAATCAGCTGTGCCCTGTTTGTGACCTCATATTTTGACAGAATATTACGCACATGTGTTTTCACTGTATTCTCTGATATGCAGAGTTGTATAGCAATCGCTTTATTTGATTGTCCCAAAAGTATTTGTTGCAGGATCTCCTGTTCCCTTTCCGTTAGTTTATCAAAACCACTGATCTGCGTCTCAAAAATTTGATGTTCCTTTTCTGTTTGTTCTTGATATATATTGATATACTTTGATGAATCCAGAAGTAAATATAGGTGCTTCAACATTTCCGGTAAAATTACAAAGGAAACACAAACAACTCCTAATGCAATTACTGCCATATCCTTATTACTCAAATCCAACTGAAGAATCCACTGGCTGATTATGCCTCCGATAAAAACGCCAAGAACATTTGCTGCCCATCCGATACTTAATACTCGGACAGGATTCTTGATATATTCAAAACTCTCTCCGACCGTTGATGCCCAGAACAAATCAATAATTCCTGCTGCCCCAAGCAGTAATGTATCAATCACGATATAGCTTACAGCTGAGTATGATAGAAGCATATTCAAAACGAAGCCTATCCCTATCATGAAAAAAGCTATATACAGCTGAACCGTCCTTCCTCTTCGTTTCGGGAATGATTTCATAATTATAAGTGCAATAATATATGGCACTGCCCAAAACCAACTAGTCAATTTCTCAAAAGATCGATATCTTGTGTTAAACACACCGTACATTAAGCCAGAATCAATCGTTGCCACCACTATAAATATGAAAAACAGTAGTAACGCAACCTTCTCCAGATGACTGAATTGATTTCGCTCATAAATCTCTTCCTTACTGTTTCCTAATGGCGCCTTAATTAAAACACCTAGTCCTAAGATCAAATAAAGCAATATTAACACCAAACCGCCTATCGCAGATACATAAGTAGCTACTAGTCCTGCCAGAATCATCAGCAAGTTTGCCACAATAAGAGCTTCTGTAATTGCTTGCATTCGTTCTTCCGGCTGAACATATTCTTTATAATATGCTCCCCAACAAGCCACCGCCATTCCAGAAATATAGGCTACCCCCACAATAACCAGATATCCAACAATCGAGTTTGATATCAAGAAAAACGGAGTGAGCACAATGCATCCTGCAACTAATTCGCTCATCAACCTCTTCGCTTTTTTTCCCGAACGTACACATAGACCAGCCGTCAACAATCCTAGCAATTGGCATATCATTGCGATAAGCATCTGTTTTGACCAGTTATAGTCTAACATTTCTGTTATTTGATAATATACTCTACCTTCAAAAACAAAGGATAATACATATCCAAATACGAACCCATAAAGAAGTACTGCTTTCTGTTTTTCCGTAATCCTTTTTCTCATAAAATGCCTTTCACGCAATTTATCTTTCGTTTTCTATGACGTTATACCTAATGAAAGTATATCATATTACATAAAAAACAGCAGTATGAATTCTATCTCATACTGCTGCTTTATAGACTGTACTATTTAACATTCATCATTGTGGTAATCGTCATGTACCTCTCCGCCTAACAACTTAGGAAAAGACAATCCCGCACCTAACTTCTGCATGGACACTTGCTTCTGTGCAGCTGCCTTGGCACGAAATTCTGGGCTATTCATTCGATTGCGAATATTCTCCATTCTTTGGTCTAAGGACGCACTAATCTGTGCGCATTCCTGTAACTCAATGGCTAATTGTTCTGCCTCATCATCTGGAATATCCTTCTTATAACGAAGCTTGTGCTCTAAGCTTGCCCAGAAATCCATTGCGATCGTACGAAGCTGGACCTCAACTTTCATCTGTCGCTTCTCATTTTCCAAGAAAATAGGTACTTCTACGATTAAATGAAGGCTTCGGTATCCACTTGGTTTTGGATTCTTGATGTAATCCTTACGTTCAACTAGGGTGATATCATCCTGCTGCAGCAAACAGTCCGCAAGCATATAGATATCTTCTGGGAAGGAACATACCACACGCACTCCCGCAATATCTTGAATTTCATCTTCTATTGCATCGAGACTTAGTGCGATATTCTTACGGCGAACCTTCTTTAAGATACTTTCCATAGATTTGGTACGACTCTTGATGGATTCAATCGGGTTGCGATCATACTGAAGGGAAAACTGTTCATTCAGTACTTTGAATTTTGTCTCAATCTCCATAATGGCACAACGATAAAATGCCATGCGACTCTCAATTGGTTCCATATTTGTCTGAAGCAGATCCAAAAATTCATCAGATAATAGACTTTCCCGGATGAATTGTTCTCTGGCCTGTTCTAGAAATTTTTCTATTCTCATGTTCTTTATACTCCAATACATCTTCTCTTTCGCTTTCTTTATCATGGTAATATTATACCTTTTTTTGCGTCCAGAAGTATTAAGATTACATGAAAAAAACATAAAATATTATGTACTATACCGACATAACATTTCTTCTAGCTGACCAGACTGGTCATCCTGTTGAATTCGTACTTCAATGGGGCGCCTCAAATCTAGGCTAAAAACACCTAGCAGAGACTTCCCATCCACCTCTCGTCTTCCCGAGATTAAGTCAACTTCTCCCTCACATTTTTCTATATGATTTACAAAGTCCTTCACCTTTTCTACTGAGTCAAGTTTGATAAACATTCTACGCACCGTACTTCCCTCTTACTTTTTTCGCTACGTAGTTAATATATGCGGGGAGTTCTTGTTTCATTCCAATATTTTTGTACCTATTTTATTCCTTAAATAAGTCGGTTGAGTAATAACGATCTCCACTATCTGGAAGAAGTGCTACAATTGTTTTCCCTTCATACTCTGGACGCTTTGCCAGTTCAATTGCTGCCCATACAGCAGCACCTGCTGAAATTCCTACCAGTACGCCCTCTGTCTGTGCGATGTCTTTCCCAATCTGGAAAGCAGCTTCATTCGATACAGGAATGATTTCGTCATAAACCTTGGTATTCAATGTCTGAGGAACAAATCCTGCTCCAATTCCCTGAATCTTATGTGCACCTGCGGTTCCCTTGGATAATACTGGAGATGAAGATGGCTCTACTGCCACTACCTTTACGCTTTCTTTCTTTGCTTTTAAGTACTCACCAACGCCTGTAATCGTTCCACCGGTTCCAACGCCTGCTACAAATGCATCTACTTCTCCGTCAGTATCTGCCCAAATTTCTGGTCCCGTGCTCTTTCTATGAGCTGCTGGATTCGCTGGATTCTCAAACTGTTCTGGAATGTAGCTCTCTGGGATCTGTTGATGAAGCTCTTCTGCTTTTGCAATGGCTCCTTTCATCCCCTTTGTTCCATCTGTCAATACCAGCTCTGCACCATATGCTCTGATGATATTGCGACGCTCTACACTCATAGTTTCTGGAAGTACAATCTTGATTGGATATCCCTTCGCTGCTGCAATTGCTGCAAGACCAATTCCAGTGTTACCAGAGGTTGGTTCGATGATCGTATAACCTGGCTTTAATTTTCCGTCTGCTTCTGCCTGTTCAATCATCTCTTTTGCAATACGATCCTTTACACTTCCTGATGGATTAAAATATTCCAGTTTTGCAAGGAGTTTTGCCTTCAATCCGTATTTTCTCTCAATATTAACAAGTTCTACAAGTGGTGTATTTCCAATTAAACCTATAGTTCCTTCATAAATCTTTGACATAATATATTTCCTCTACTTTCCTAATCTACTTCTTATTCTATTGAGGAGCTTGCATGATTAACCAATGGCACGAAATGCCTCATCCAAGTCTTCAATAATATCTACAATATTCTCGGTTCCAATTGATAAACGAATGGTATTCTCTTTAATTCCCTGATCCTTTAATTCTTCCGCATTTAATTCAGAATGTGTCGTAGATGCCGGATGAATTGCAAGTGATTTCACATCTGCAACGTTTGCAAGTAATGAGAACAATTCTAAGTTATCAATAAAATCTTTTGCTGTTTCTGCGTCTCCTTTAATTTCAAATGTGAAGATGGATCCTCCGCCATTTGGAAAATACTTTTTATAAAGACGCTGCTGTTCTGGATCCTTGGATACAGATGGATGATGTACTGCCTCTACCTGAGGGTGTTTCTCTAGATACTCCACTACCTTCAACGCATTTTCCACATGACGTTCTACACGAAGAGATAAGGTCTCCAATCCCTGCAGGAAAATCCAATTGTGAATTGGAGATAAGGTAGCTCCGGTATCTCGAAGCAATATTGCTCTAATTCTAGTAACGAATGCTGCTGGTCCTGCTGCATCTGCAAAGCTAATTCCATGATAGCTTGGGTTTGGCTCTGTGAGCTGTGGGAATTTCCCAGATGCTTTCCAATCGAACTTACCACCTTCGATTATGACACCTCCGATCGTGGTTCCATGGCCACCAATGAATTTGGTTGCGGAATGAATTACAATGTCTGCCCCATATTCAATTGGACGAACCAAATATGGAGTTGCAAATGTACTGTCAATGACCAATGGAATCTGATGTGCATGTGCAATTGCTGCAATTCCTTCGATATCTGCCACTTCGGAATTTGGATTTCCTAAAGTCTCAATGTATACAGCTTTTGTATTTT
>CAZTGP010000083.1:0-10933 GCA_964613325.1 uncultured Roseburia sp.
CCATTTATTAATATAATCATCACATACATGCTTATCATCCGGTCCAAATACTCCATTTACATAAGCATCAAGATATGTAAATGTTCCTTCTGAAAAATCAGATGCATTCTGCTTTGCAAAGTAAATTGATAACCATTCATAGCAGGTCTGAACTTTATTATTTCTGCGACAAACCAAAGCCATTGTTAGTGCGGTTCTTTCTTCATCTCTCTTCACTGCTTCTGCAATTGCTCTTTCTGCCAAATCCCGATCATTTCCAATCCATGCAGATACAGCAACCAGACATGGAGCCAACCAATACTTCGGTGTAGAAAGCATTAATTCCTCTGAAACTCTAGATATCGTAGTCTTTTTTACTAAAGCTAAATCTGTTGCCTGAAGAACACCTAACATCGTTTCTCTGACAACTTTATAGTTTCCAAAATTATTTTCCAATTCCTGTCTAACCCTTACCAATTCAGTTGCCGCCTGCTGAAGCGCAGATGATTTTTTCTGTTCACTCATCATCTCTTCAAAACGATCAACCAATTGCTGTAATTGACCACCCACCTGTTGAATAGATGAATTCATATTATCAATGCGATTATTAATCGTTGCTGTCTGCTGAGATAATGCATTGATCTTATTTTCCAAATCATTAATATCAGATTTTGATAACTCTGCCATTATTTTTCTCCCCTCAATTATTATTTGCATCTAATTCATATTTTTCTTTTTTCTTTAAATATGAACCCACAAATTTCTGCTTGATTTCGTTGTTTTTCATTGAATTAATAATTTCTCCGATTGGTAAAACATAATTCTCATAAAAATGCTTTGTTTTGGCTTGTAAATAAAAACAATTATTTATATATGGGGAATCAGGATTTTCATTAATTGATTTTAAAAGTGCAAAACATGTCTTTGGAATATCACAATGTCCTGCAATTTCTATATATATATCAACCAATTCCTTGTTCAAATAATCCATTGATGGTCTTTTACTTATAAAGTACGGACATAATTTATCAATGAATTCCCCTAATTCCACTGAATCTTCTTCTGCTTGCATATTTAAAGCTAAAATTGTAATAATTTCCACTTCATAGTCACCTATATTATATGCGGACGCAATCATCAGTTTCCTTATTTCCTGCACTTCATCATACTCTAATGGAATCTCTGTGATCTCCTTAAAAAACTTTCGCATTGCCCCATCTTTTCGAACTACATATTCATCATAATATGCCATGATATAAAGTGCTGGCGCATTGTCCTTTGAAATATTAAGAACTTCCATTGCATAGTGCTGCGCATTTTCAAACTTTCCTTCAACAAAGAAGTTAATTGCATTTTCTTTACTAAAAAGTACTTTACCATTTGCATTCAATGTAGCTCTTGAATAATATTCTTGCTTTCCACACTGATTACAAATCAATATTCTTTTCTTAGAATCAAAAACCACATTACTGCTGCCACACCCATGGCATTGCAGACCTCCTAATTCCATTTTCTTCCCTCGTTTTATTATTTTATTGTAGATGCTAGTGAATTTCTCGATTTCCAGATAGACGAAGCTTCGTTTATTTTCTCAATTATTTCATGCTTATTTTCTTTCTGTGAAACCATTACCTGAATCTGATTTAACACTGACATCATCTGATTCTGGGCATTCATAGTAAACTGTTGTGACATATTCGAACTATAATCTACCGTCTCCTTCAGCTTAATCAACTGTTTCTTCAAATCAGGATCATTCACACTTCCTATAATCACTGATAATAATGACTGAACCGATGCAACCGCTCCAGTCTGTTCCGCAATATGTCTTGTCTGCTTATCCACGCGATCCACATAGCTGTCTGTATATATACGAATCCCTATAAAAAATGCTAATACCACCAAATTAATTCCAACTAAAAGGACATTAAAATCACCAGATACTCGGAAAATAAAATATGTATCAATACATACGGAAATCAATAAATATGCTGCTGTATAGTAAACTGGAATAAAACTGAGTTCTGTTGTACTGCGATTATTTTTCGTATTGACAAAAAATAATGACAACGCTGCCACAACAAAATGACATACTCCGAATCCAAAGCCTGCCCATAAATAAAATCCTGCATGATTATAATCAGCAAATACAAGAACAACAACACACCAACACGCAAATATGAGTAGTTCAATAATAGATATCTTTTTTATACTGTTATTTTTTTTCATCTTTCATACCCCTACATCTTTGTTCCACATTCTGGACAGAATTTTGCGCCTTCAACAAGTTCCTTACCACAATTGGGGCAGGTATTCTGTAACTTTCTACCGCAATTCAAGCAGAACTTTGCGCCTTTCACGATTGGTTCCCCACAATCTGGACAGTGCAATTCGTTCTCCATCTGCTGTCCGCAATTCAAACAGAACTTCGCACCCGCTGGATTATCAGTGCCACATGCTGGGCATTTTACTATTTCTACTGTCGCTGTATGGATATTTGAAGCTTGAGCGGTTGGATTCTGCATCATGTTCACGTTACCAACTGTTGCCTGTGCTAACGCTCCCATTCCTACCCCCATTGCTCCTCCAACTCCGACACCCATTCCTAAGCCCATTCCTGCGCCCATAAGATTGGATGATGTTCCTTCATTAGATGCCGCAGACTGCATCACGCCAAAAGATTGTTCCTGCTGATATGTATAGCCTTCTCTTTCCCTCATACGTGCTCTTGCAGCGGATTCAATGTCCATCTTCTTAGCCGTACCTTCCGCCTCTAACTGATCTCTCTTCCTTTGTATCTTCATCTCATTAATTGCCCTAAGATCTTCATCCGGAGCATTAATATTATGGAAAGAAAAGTTATCCAATGTTAAGCCAAAATCATCAAAATGTTCAATCAGTTTCTTATGAATAATCTCCGAGAATTCAGATAAATGTGTACTAATCTTTAATATGCCAATCCCTTGATCCACCATACTCTTTGCAAGTAAATCTGGAACGTATTCTAAGATTTTTGCCCGCATGAACATGACAAGTTCATCCCTTGTATAATCCGCTCTTGTTCCTACTACTTTCTGTAAGAATTTTCTTGCTTGAACTGCTGAGATACTTGTATCAACCTGTTCGATATGAACCCCAAACAAACCAAATGCACGTACATGTACATTAATCTCTTCTTCTGGATCCTGTATCACAATTGGTGCCTGAGTTCCCCAATTCAATTCATTCATATACGTTGTATTTACAAAGTAAACTGTACTATGAAATGCAGACTCACCACCAGTTAATGAATGACTGATATTTCTAAATGGAGCAAATCTACTATCCCCTGTCTCTAATTTAATCTTACATGGACCAACAAATATGGACATTTGTGCTTGTCCTGTCCCATCAGTATCCATCGAGTCACCCGCTGACATATTATTGGTAAAAATCGCCATCTGTGATGGATTCACAATTAAATAAGAACCATTTGGAAAATCCTCATATTGAAACTTATGAACAACAAGACTTGCCTCCTGATCTGTCTCTGGTTCCCACTTGATTACATCAACCGAAAATGCCCCCAAAATTCCTTTATGCTGCTTCTCTTTTGGGTTGTCACTACTAAATAATGCCATTCCTCTACCACCTTCTGTCTTCTGATTTTTGTAGAATATATAATTCGACAAATTTCTTATTAAATTATAATTTTTTTATAAACAGAAGTCAATGAAAGAAATATTATTTAAAACATTATTTAAAACAACGCACAATTCTACTGTTCATTCTGTTTACAGCAACACGCTTCGCGAGGCTCACAAATAAAAAAAATTTGATTTGTTGCGGTTAAACTCGGCTGTACCCAAAATCTTAGATGCATATTTATTCTCCTCTCACTTTCCTCGCAATCACTTCAAACATTTCCTTTAATCAGATATTTCTTTCCCCTCAAATGTCTGATGAATTGCTCATCTTTTTAACTGTAATCATGAACAACCTCATCCATATCATTTCGAAACTATGTGAAATCACTTTTATGAATCACTTTTTTACGTCCTTTATGCTTGTGAACAATCACCTTAGATATATACACAACGAGCACAACAAGAATCACAACAAATGCTGCGAACAATACCCATCCCATCATTTTCTCTTGTCTCCTTCCAAAATCTATAATAAAATTTCTTCTGTAAATCTATATTGTTGCAAAACCAACAATCAATGCCAGCACAAATATTGCGATGCTAATACTTGCTATTACAATCGTCGCTATTGCCAGACCTCTTTGTCTTGTCTGCAACCCATTCACTCCAAGATAGAATTCTAATCCAAGTAGAATCCAGCCATATGTAACCCCGAAAAACGAAAGAATCAACCCGATGATTGAAATCACGAATCCTACAATGACCTGTTTTGCTTTTCTTTCGTTCTTTTCATTTTCAAAAGCACTGATTCCCTGAACCTGCATTCCCGGAGCCATATTCTGATTTATGTACATTTGCTGTTGATTTATCTGATTTTGATTTACTTGATTTTGGCTTTCCCAATTCTCCTGATTCATATTATTCTCCATTCCTGCTGTAAACTGCGAATATTTTGCTTAAAAAAAGAAGTACAATGATTATATTCTCATTGTACTTCCTTATTATACGTGATATTTTGTATACACGCTACATTTTACTAAGAAATCATATAATTTTATTATCTTATGATTCCTTCGCCATTGCTCTCGTTTCAGGTGATTTTTCATCATCATCACAACAGATATCCTCTGGCTTAGGAGCATCTGGTAAAGGACCATCATCCTTTGTTGCTGCTGGCATTCCAAGCAAATCTGCGATAGAACCAATCTGTGTTCCAAAGTTCGTCATATCTGTTGGCATAAATATCTTCGTTGCTCTGCCATTTGCAATATCCTTCATTGCCTCAATTCTCTTCAATGCAAGAACTGACTCATCTGTAGCTGCCTCTTTCAATCTGCGAATACCATTTGCCTCTGCTTCATACACCAGGCGAATCTTCTCTGCTTCACCAGTTGCAATAGCAATCTGTGCATCTCTTGCTGCCTCTGCCTGTAAAATCTTAGCTTCCTTATCACCCTTTGCTCTTGCTACAACCGACTGCTGATGAGCTTCTGCTTCCAAAAGAGTCTGTCTCTTCTCACGCTCTGCCTTCATCTGCTTCTCCATGGCTTCCTGAATCTCTCTAGGTGGAATAATATTCTTCAATTCCACACGATTCACCTTAATTCCCCATGCATCTGTTGCTTCATCGAGAATTGTCTGCATCTTTCCATTGATTGTATCTCTAGATGTCAATGTCTCATCTAATTCCAAATCACCAATAATGTTACGAAGTGTTGTTGCTGTGAGATTTTCCAAGGCATTAATTGGATTCTCAACCCCATATGTATAAAGACGTGGATCAAAAATCTTAAAATATACAACCGTGTCAATCTGCATGGTTACGTTATCTTTTGTGATAACTGGCTGTGGTGGAAAATCAGCCACCTGTTCCTTTAATGACACATATCTTCTAATTCTCTCTAATACTGGAATCTTAAAATGTAATCCTTTCTCCCATACAACCTTAAAGCTTCCTAAAAACTCGATGACTGCACATGATGACTCTGGCACTACTCGAAGTGACAATGAAATAATCACAATCAGTAAAACTACAATAACAATTGCTACTACCATAAACTACCCCTTCCTGGAACTATTCTTAGTCCATACAATATGTAAATGCTTCGTTTATAAATATACAACTTGATTTTATTCTACCATCTGACATAAATATGTCAATGAATTAAATAAAATCAATCAATACACTTTCGTGCATTTTTAAACACGTTACTCATTATAATGTACGTATTTTATTTCTTAACATAAAATCGAGAAATCAACAATTCACGAAGTTCGTCTTGGTTGACATGAAATTCTTCATACCCTGTTTCTACCTCAATATCACTGTTCTCACCCATATATATAACACCTTTTTCTACATTTCCCGGTAATGTATCTATATTTTCTTTAGAAATATGAAATTCTTGCAACTGCGATACCAAGTAAACACATTCCGATGCCTTCAATGTAGAGTAATAACAGTCTCTGGTCAACATCTTAATATACATTTCTGCTGGAAGAAAAATATCTTTTTTAAACTGATGTTTTGTCTGATTGATAAATGCATCAATATACTGCTCTTGATTTGACACTCGCTCCAATGCGCTTCCAAAAACATTACAATCTCGTTCTTTAACAAACAGCCATGCTTGCTCCCCTTTCAAAGTAACCGTATTCCCCTGATAAAATTCCGGATCAACCTCTTCTCCACTCTCATCCGTAAAATCATCCTGTATTGTAACCGTCACTCCGCCTATGGCATCGTTTAAGACCGCTACCGTATCCCAATTGATAACGCATACATCTTGAATTGGAATATTTTCCATCAGTGTTGATACTGCCTGTGCAGACATATTGGCACCTGATTTTACATTATTTCCGTAGGCATACTGAAGTGTAATCTGCATAGGAACAATCCCTCCAACTACATTGTCCTTTGTCACAATACTAATTGGAGCAACTGTATCTCTAGGAATTCCCATAACATGAATATCCTTTGTATTCATGTCCAAACTTACAAGATACATTGCATCTGTTTGGCCTAAATTACCAGGTACTACTTCCCTAGAAATTGATTCCGCATTATCTACACCTAAAACTAATATATTGATCAAATCCTGATTATATACAAATTGGCTATCCTTATATTGAATCGCTTCTGTAATGTCCTTGCCATCAATATTTCTCCCAGTAATTACTGCTTTATTCACGTTCCTTAGCGAAGATTGTCCAATTTCTTTTAAAACCAATAACGTCCCAATTAACACCATGCATATAAATAACAATGCAACCGCGGTTATGATCAAATTTTTCTTCCAATTTCTTTTCATAGATGTTTTTTTTATTTTTTCAGGCACTTTTGAACTCCTTTTTTTGTCATAATCAATTCATTCATAACCCTAGTTCGTGCAAAAAGGGTTCCACTTATAATCCAGAATATAGGATTTACAGTGATACAACTATCATTGACCAATCCCAAAATCGCGAATCCACAAACAGCAATCGTTAGTCCAGTCAGATCCTCTCTATATTCAGATTGTTTCAAAGTGTCTGCGTTGTCAAAATTACTTTTATCTAATTTTAGATATTTCACTTGACTAATAGCCGCATGAACGATAAGAATCATCAAAATCCCTATCATAACCAGCGCACTAATAACCCCTGTTTGTTCCGCAGTCTGCAGATACATGTTATGAGGTTTATCAATAAATAAATCTACCATCCCCTGCGAATTCAACAAGCCCACGAAATCAAATTGCTTAAAGTATAAGCCAAATGTGGCTGGTCCCTGTCCTATTACTATACACTTTTTTAATAGAGGCAATGTGTTCATCCAGATATATCCTCTTCCTGTCGCTGTATGAATAAAATCACCGCCACTTAATCCACTCCCGCTAATATCTTGAACAAGGCTTCCATCAGAAAGCATTGGATAGAATGCTTTCTCATAAATATAAAAACGAATCTCCCCCTTATATCCGTAATCGAAAATCAATGCGCTATTTTCTATTCTCGCTGATATTCCCTGATAGTCTCCATGAAAGTATATATTTCCACTATCCTGCGTCATATTAACAGACTGTTCACTTTCCTGATCTGTGAACATAATTTGCGTATCATTCAATTCCACTTTCAATGTTTTCTTCACATGGTCAGATTGCTTTGAAGTGATATTAATTACATTTCCTTCTAGCGAAATATCTGTAATCTGATGATAATCATTTCGATGAATTGACTCTGTTTCATTATTCGCAGTAGAAAACAACTGTTCGCTAAGTTTTCCACTCGAAACCACATTGATCATCAAACACAGAATTATTGGCGCCATAATTCCTATCGCCTTCATCTTCCAGCGACATATGAAATTCTTATATCTAACAGCACTGTACGCTTTATAAATCATCATTACAAGAATCTCAAAAAGCATAACATAAAAAGCTCCTGTTGATTTGGACAACAGCACACATACAACTAATCCGATACTTTCAAATGCAAGTATCAAGATTTCATATAATTTTTTTGACTTCACAAACAAATCAATCATCAACGGAAAAAGAAGAATCAAAAATCCACCAAAATAGCCAGAATTATAGAAGGTCAATGCGACCATGTTCTTATAATCACTTTGCCAACCGTCTGGATATAGAATCTGAGTAATCGGCTTATAGAAGAATTCCACATATGACAATGCAATGGTAATCATCGCTAATATAATGATGATATACTTTAAAACCTGCCACAGATGATTATTCTGAAAAGCAATATATGCGGCAATTGCTAAACAAATATAAGCAAGAATAACAAACAATCCTTCTGGATTATTATAGCTCCCCCATAAAGAGATTTGTGTGAATTCAGACATTATTGTCGATAGAACTGCTAATACAATAAACGATGCTGTTGCTGCACAAACAATATCTCTAATTGTGATTGTTCCATTCCCCAGGTTTTTTTGAAAATGTTTTTTTCGATCCATAAAAATATGAAATTCCAAACAAATTACGATAAAAAATGCAAATACAAGAAGAACATACATCTTACTAAACAAACAATTATCAATGATTCCTTCAACTTTTTGAATATACACATCATGCTCTTCGTCAGAAATCGTTCGATTTACAGCATATGTTATCCAAGGAAAAAACAACAAAAACCCACAGAGAGAATATCCCATGATCTTAGAGAATAATATATTACACTCTGTATTCTCTATTTTTTTCTGCTTCAAAATCTTTCTACCCATGCTCACCTCAATCCATAAAAAAATGCTCAGAGCCACACTCAGAAATCGCTGTGATTTCTAATATTTCTGCATGGCTCTGAGCAGATTGCTATATAGATTTTCTTAAATTATATCTTACTTAACAATTTTCTTTTTTGAAACAACAAGTAAGAATGAAAGAGCTCCTAAGGCTGCAATTAAATAAATTACAACTGGTGCTTTATCACCTGTCGCTACTGTATCATCTGATGTAGCAGCTGCTTCTTTATCCTCTGTAATTACGTAGGTACTGAAGTGATTTGTTACGAATACGACCTTGCCATCAACAATTTCGGATTCCATCTTTGTCAATGTTCCATCTTTGTCAATGTTCCATCTTCTTCAACACGATATACATTTACTTTTTCTGTTGCGAATCCCGCAGGAACATCTAATGTAAACTGAATATTTCCATTTGGCTGAACCTTGACATTCTCTGAATTGAATAAATCGATTTCAAATACGACTGCTTTATTAGCAATATTCTCAACAGCCTTCTGTACTTCTTCGTACTTTTCTCCACTCTTAATCTTAGAGATGTTCATCTTTGCGCCAGCTGGAATAACGCCCTTTGCAGCAGCAACCTCAATCACTTCTTTGCTTCCATCTACATCATCAAGAGCAATATCAACAGCAACTGAACCATCTTCTTTTTCCTTGATTTCTGTCGTTGCACTAACTACTTCGTCATTGGCAACAGTAGTCTGTGATTCTCCAGGTTCTACATACTGCTCAACCTTTAATGTTTCACCGCTCTTTAGTAACTTGCATAACTTGTAAACATAAGTTTTCGTGCCTGTGGTATCTCTTGTAATTACCATCTCAGCATCTTCTATGCGTGTATAAATATTATCTGCAATCATCTTTCCTGATGGACTGAAACATGCTGATTTTGTTTGTCCATCAAACTTATAACCTACATATAAAGTAAATCTGCCAAATATTATTTTTGATTTTGCAACATATCCATCTTCCAATTCAGGAGCTTCACTTGCTGAGATACTTCCTGATCCATTGTAATTAGGCTTTGTGTTTGTAGAAGAAGTTGCATCCACCAAAGCGCTTCCTTCTTCGTTCGAAATCACCTCGAGCTTCCCATTTAAATAAATAGTTGATCTATCTCCCATATAAGGTGTGTATGTCCGAAGGACTTTTTCATTACAAGTGCCAATGCCAAAGACCTCTGTAAGAACGATCTTGGTTGTACCTGCTCTATCAACAGATACAACAGTTCCAAAATCCACTGATGAAGTTCCAGTTCCCTGTGCATTATCATAAATGAAAGCAACCTGATTTTCTAAACAAACCACTTTAAGTAACTTCTTATTATCTTGCTGAGTATAAGTTGCAATCTTATTTCCTGCTTTATCATAAACCACAGCAGTATTTCCATCTACTGTATAGAATGAACCTGCAAAATCTCCAGTTGTTAAATTATCTGTAAAAAGAACTCGCTCATGGAAGCCTGTTCCATTGGCATATTCTTTTCCTGTAACAGTAACAAGTTTCATCTGATTATCATCATTATATGCACCTACTACATTATAGTACGAGCCTGATGTAACACATGAAACATCTGCATACTTTGTTTGTGTATTATCAATTGTTGCGATTTTACCATCTTTCGTTACAATTGTATAGCTTGTGTTGCTTGAGTTTTTTAATAATTTCATTGAACCTTGACTACTTATTTGAGAATAGTCTGTTGTTCCAATCTGCTCTAAATGATACGTCTCTTTTGCATCCTCTGCTGCTGTTGCCTGAGTTGGCTGCTTTGTAAACACTGCTACTACTACCAACAATGCCATTACGATTCCTGTTCCCAAAAACCATTTCGTCTTTTTCATACGTTTTTCCTGTGATAGAAGTTATCACAATCCCTTTCCTCATATTTTTCATTTTTAATGTACGCAATATTTCATTTGCATTTTAAAGACTTCTATGTTCCCCTTTTATTTCTTTTTGAAACACATTTAAAATACAAAACAAATGTTATATCACGAAAAACCATAAATCCATTATATATATATATATATGATGTAGGTGTCAAAAGTCATTTTTTTCAATGACTTTGATATAGATTTTG
>CAZTGP010000084.1:0-10921 GCA_964613325.1 uncultured Roseburia sp.
TTTCCAATAATCATGCCTTCGCGATACAACTCCTTGAGGCTAAAGTCTGGATGGTGCACGTGAATCTCGTTCAAGGCAGAAACAATCGCCATGCTGGTGTCGGAGATGGCACCCAGCTGGCACCATACAAGAGAGAGCAGGAGCAGATAACGCATTTTAAAAGGCACAGCGGTGCTAAGGAATGGAGTATCCTCTTCCTGAAGCTCAATTTCACTGAAGCCTGAAATATGGGACTTCACGCAAATGACATAGATTAAGATACTTGTAATAAGAATGACAACGCCGATGGCAAGCAGGGCAGCCTGGGTTTTCGAGTTCCAGCCATTCTGGTAGACAATGGTTACCATGCTAAACAGGAAAGAACTAAGTATCATAACGACCAACGGATGAACACCAAGTGGAATCAAATACAGACTTGCAAGTCCGATAAAGACATTCAGGATAAGTGCCATAAAGGATTTAGTTCCGCGCTCTCCGCCGATAATTGCCATGGATAGAAATAGAATAACAATAAGTACAACGATCATTTTCATGCTTCTTTCACCAGCCCTTTCCGAAATAGTATTACTGCAATCAGGCCAGATATCGGGATCGCAAGGACGATGCCGATGGAACCAGTGAGAAAACGGATAATGTCGAATATATAATCCACGCTTACAATGGTGTCCAGTCCATATCCGTTGCTGAATTTCAGCACAATTAGCGGAAAGGAACCACTCAAATAGGAGAAGAACAGGACATTTACCATAGTACCCATGGTGTCATGACCAATCTCAACAATAGAGTCTACGATGGATTTTCTAGTGCAATGCTGGCTGGTTACCATAAGTTCGCTGACGGAGGCGTTGATTGTTACGGCGATATCCATAACGGCCCCAAGCATTCCGATGACCGTGCTGATCATAAATACCTTTGCCAGGGGGAGATTCGGCAGCATACATGGCATCATCTCGTAGGAGATATCCGCATCCTGTGAGATGGTGAACATATAGAGCGCCGACACCAGGGCAACTGTAACAAAACAGGATAGAATCGCGCCAAGGGTTTTCTTATGAAAGCCGCTGACAAACAGCAGAGTTACCACAAGAAAGAATGCGATTTCAAGCATCCAGAGCCAGTTGAAGAAATCTTCGGATTCATAGAACTGCAGGCAGAAAAAGAAGAACACAATGTTGACACCACAGGAAAGCAAGGTCATGACGCCTTGCTTCTGGAAGATCAGAACCAGCATCAGAATGAAAATCCCTGCAAATAAGTAAATGTAGCTATCCCTTTTCTCATAGAGGATGGAGATGGCAGGGGAGTCAGAGTCGTCCTTTAGCTTCACGAAGAGCTTGTCGCCCTTTTTATATTCATCGGATAGGGTTTCCGAGGTGGAAAATCGGTTGGAAAATGTAACGGTCTTTCCTTTGGAAGAGCCGTTGGTGATGACTGCGGTGATGGACTGGTCGTAGGTCTGCTCCGTCTGGCCAAAGCTGTTCTCCTTATCCCCAAGAGAAGTGTTCTCTACCTGTTTGATTTTCACAATCGTTTGCTTGTAGAATGCGTCATGGAAGGATGCTAGAAAAAGCATGGCAAACGCAAGCACAATCAATACATATTTTATATATTTTTTCTGGAAATTTATTTTCTTTCTCATCGAATAGGACCCTCTTTTTCTCATTCCAATATTATAGCTGTTTCTTATTATTTTACAACTAAGTAATTTGGGACGGGATTTTTTCAATTCTTAAGACTTCATAAATTTCGAGGTGTAGATATTGTCAGGGGGGAAGAGAAAGTGCTATGATTTTACAAGTGATATTTATATGGAAAAAGGAGTAGGGTATGGACTACAAAAGTGGAATGAGTGATAGTGCTATGGCCTATCGTATGGCGCATGCAGTAATGGATGAAGTGCGGAAAGCGGTTAAGGGAAAAGACGATTGCATCGAGAAGGCATTTGCGGCGATTCTTGCAGGGGGACATATACTGATTGAGGACGTGCCAGGTGTGGGTAAGACGACCCTTGCTATCGCATTCTCCAGAGCAATGGCCCTTGAGAATCACAGGGTGCAATTCACACCGGATGTGCTTCCAGCGGATATTCTTGGTTTCTCTATGTATCAGAAGGAAAGCGGAACCTTCCAGTATCATCCAGGAACTATCATGTGTAATCTATTCCTGGCAGATGAGATTAATAGAACTTCCCCTAAGACACAGTCAGCTCTTCTTGAGGTAATGGAAGAGGGCAGAGTCACTGTGGATGGTGTCAGCCGGAAGGTGCCAGATCCTTTTATTGTTATGGCTACCCAGAACCCGAAGGGAAGTGCAGGAACACAGCTTCTTCCAGAATCCCAGCTGGATCGTTTCATGATCTGCATGAGCATGGGGTACCCGGACATGGAGAACGAGATCGCCATCGCAAAGGGCAAGAGCGTTCGCACCGAAGTAGAGCAGGTGAGCAGTATTCTTCATTCCCAGGATCTGTTGCAGCTTCAGATGATGGTGGACAAGGTCTTTATTCACGACAACATCTATCAGTACATTGCAGAACTGACAGCAGCAACGAGAGAAAATCCATACATTGATCTTGGAATCAGCCCTCGTGGAACCATTGCCTGTGCACGCATGGCGAAGGCAAAAGCGTTCTTAGAAGAAAGACAGTTTGTAATACCGGAGGATGTTGCAGATATTTATTTAGATGTGGCAAAGCATCGTATTGTATTGAATACAAAGGCTCGTGTCTCTCATGTGACAGAGGAAGCAGTTCTTGAGAAAATTCTTAGTGAAGTTCATCAGCCTGCCACCTATATGGAAAAGATTGTTCATGAATCCATGGAGTAAGTAGGAGAATGGGATGGGGCATTTTATAGCCGCGATTCTTGGAATCGCAATTACATTTTATATGGCAATGATATATGGAAGTACTTCAATTGCACTGCTTGGCTTCGGCGAAGCAGTGTTTGTCGTGGGTTCATTTGGATATCTCCTGTATCTGAGGAAGCATCTGCAATTTCGAATAGAAGTACCAATCACCCTTGCTGAGCGTGGACAGTCCGTTAATGTGCGAATCGCGAAGAGTGGACATGCCTTGTTTGCCTCATCGAAGGTGAAATATCTGGTTACCATTCGCAGCAGCTTTCAGAAGAAAATGCAGAAAAAGTGGTTAAGCGGAGAATATGATTCGAAAGAGGAAAGCCGCAATCAATACGAGCTTTCATTTCAGGCTTCAGGGAACTATGAGATTGGACTGAAACAGGTACGAATCTATGATTTGACAGGTCTTTTCTATTTTACGCAAAGGGACAAAGGCTTTGGCAATGTAGAAATCATGCCAGATATCCATGAAGTGCAGGTTCGCCTGACAGAGCGGGCACGGAATTTCTTTGGAGATGCAGATGTATATGATGAAAAACGCCCAGGACAGGATATGAACGAGGTGTTTCAGATTCGCCCATTTCAAAATGGCGATAAAATCCAGAGTGTGCACTGGAAGCTCAGTGCCAGAACAGACGAGCTTATGGTAAAGGAAAGCAGTATGCCAAAGGCTTGCTCTGTGGTACTTATATTGGATGCCGCAGAAACGGGAACCAAGGTAAAAGGCAAACACTCTGACCGAATACAGCTGGATGCATTTTTCAGTGCGGCAGCCAGCATCTCCTTTTCCATGATGGACGCAGGCTGTCCGCATTATGTGGCCTGGTACAGCGGGGAAGAGAAGGATGTAGTCCGCATGAGGGTGGATGATGAGGAGAGCTTCTACCAGTTCTTATCCTATTTTCTATCAGAGGGTGGAAGTAAGGACACAGTAGATGTATATCAATTGTACAAACAGAAATATCATTCCGAATTCCTATTGCATCGGTATGTGCTGAATAAGGGATTAGTGTTAGCGGAGGGGGATAAAGCCATAACCACCCTTCACAGCGATAATTTGGAGAAGGAACTTTCGGATACAGAATTTATCCTATAGGGAGCAGACATGAGAAGAAGCCATCAAACAGTCCAATGGAGACAGACGGACCAGGGATTACCGATAAATGAATATGCAGTGAAGCTTTCAAACGTTGCGTACGCAGCCATCCGCTGCGTTCTTAGCATGCTCTTTGCTTTTTCTGCCGTCATCATGTTAAACAATGTATTCCCAAAGTATCAGTTTACAGCAAACGGAATGTTTCTCATGTTTCTGGAAATTCTTGTGATAACGATTTGGAATGGTTTGTTAGAAAATGGAAAGTACCGCGCTTGGCGTCAGGCAGGCAACCTGCTTATGGGCGCTGCCATCGCCTTTTTCCTTTTGAAATATTATGGCTCCAATAGCCTGAACCTTCAGGATGGATGGCTGGCCATTGGACAGCAGTATCTCGATAAATGGAATTATTATTATCATACAGCATTCTATCTGGATACATGGAATAAGGAATATATCGATATTGCGTTTAGCTTCCTCATGATTGCGGTTGTGGCAGTGGTACAGCTTCTTGCAGCAGCAACGAAAAGACCGTGGATAATGACGATTCTTCCATTTTTGGCATTTGCCGCAGATCTCATGGTTGGATATACACCAGAATGGTTTCCAATTGCGTGCACCTTCGCAGGAATGCTGATGGTGTTCTCGCGTACCTGGCAGAGAAGAAAACAGGTGGATCAGGTATTATATTTGGTGGCATTGTGTGCGGTGGTGCTTTTTGCCACATCATGCATTTTCCAAGGACCAGCAAAGGCAGTAGCGGCTGCGGAAAATAAGATGATGGCGTTTCAGCTGAAGCTGGAGACAAGTATTAAGAACTTCTCCTTGTTTGAAGTTAATTTCCAGGATGGAAGTGTGGATAATCATAAACCAACCTATAAGAATAAAGAAGTAATTCACGTTTCAGCGGATGAAAATCCAGGGCAGATCTATCTTCGTGGATTCTATGGTACAGACTATATCAATCATGGCTGGTCTAGTGATAAGGAAGCTTTCCAACAGGGCTGTGACAATTATGACATCGGTTCGGATGAGGCAGCATTGATTGTATCTAAGCTTCCATATGAGTTTACACAACGAAGTGAGCAAATGGCAAAGGATGATTACAGTGAGTACCCTGGCAGTGAGAAAAATTATGACATTACTTATACGGGGATTAAGGATGCATACGCCTATTTGCCATATGGAGTAGATGCGTCTCAATCCAATGGTGACCTTGTAATCAATGGAGATTATGAATTCCGAAAAGATAGGGGAACCGATGAAATTCAGATTGTGGGCAACGATGGAGACGCCTTTTTGGAAGAGCGCGCATATCCGGAGCTTGGATGGGATGAAAATGGTGAAACATATATCATCAACAATGATAGCAACTTCACCAACTGGTACGATCGCTATGTACAAAACAAGTATCTAGCAGTGCCAGATGAACAGAGAACAGCAAAGCAGATTGCATATACACTCTCCTATGATTTTGACGAAAGCGATGAAGAGTGGTTTGTTCAAGAGTATGGAGCCTATGGACAGAATAATATTAGAAAGCTAAAGGCAGAAGCAGTACTGAAATATCTTCTTATGAATGAAAGCTACAGCTTGGATCTGGACGTACTTCCAAAGGGAGAAGACCCAGTGGAATATTTCTTATCCACCAGTCATAAAGGATACTGTGTGCATTTTGCGTCAGCGGCGGTATTTATTATTCGGGCGATGGGAGTCCCAGCCCGGTATGTGACCGGATATGTTGGAAAAGAGGATGCAATTCAATTCAATAAGGATACCGATCAATATGAGCTATCGGTAAAGGACAGTAATGCCCATGCCTGGGTGGAAATCTATATGGAAGAGTTCGGCTGGGTGCCAATTGAAGTGACGCCTGGTAATTCCCAATATTGGGACAGCCGTGTGGAGGTGGCGAAGGATTCAGCAGAATATAATTCCACAGATACAACCAACAATACAAGCGAACAGAATCAGAACAGCCAGCAGACCAATCAGGAAGCGGATAATCTTCCAAGTGACAGCGAAGCAGACACGATGCAGGAGGAAAATTCCGAGATAGCTGCCACAGAGACAGAAGAAACAGGGGCAGGTGATGGGCTTGGATTAGGACAGTCAGGAAGTGGAAAAGGAGCTCATGTACTGAATACTGCTGCGCTGCTTCGAATACTGGCATCGGCTGCGGGAATACTTGCCGCACTGGTAGTGGCGGGCTATCTCATATTCATACGGCCAAAGAGACAGATATTGCGCAACACAAAGACAATTCAGTCAAATCTGAAACGCGGTCGTTATCAGCAGGCAGTAAACAGAATCAATCAGAGCCTTTATCACGATCTGCGAAAAGACAAAAAAAAGATTGGCTGGAAGAAGAATCTGACAGACGAAGAATATATAAGAGAGCTGATTGCGGTATATCCACAGATTGATGTGGAGGAATGGAAACGTTATCTCAATATTGCAAGAAAAGCGGCTTATGATAACAGAGAATTGCCCGAAGAGGATGCAAAGTTCTGTTTTCATATCTATAAAGAACATCTTCAAAAGGAAAAGAAAGAATTCTAGTATGCTCGCATGAAATATTAAAATTCCTTGAATATATGAAAGAATTATAAAAACTGAGGAATTTGGTTGAGTTTCATATTTCTGTGACGTATAATTGCAAGTAGTCTGAACTTCATATTATGACATTGATACAATATTTCATTGAGAAACCCCATATCACAATGGCTATGCACTGCGAATACAAGCAAACATAGGCATCATGAAATATTAGAGTTTCTCAATGAAATAAATTGTACAAGACAGCTGGGGAGCGACATCATGAAGGATTGTCGATTGGAAGATTCGGAAGAATAAGAGAAGGCAGGATGATATATGTCAGATGATAAATTTGTGGACGTAGATATGATAGATGAACTGAATCAGGATAGTGATCATACAACAGATTCTTCACATCCATCGAATACAACGGACCATACTCCAACGGATAATAAAGATAACGAATATGAGGATATCTGTTACATTTGCCGCAGACCAGAGAGTGTTGCGGGTAAAATGATACATATTCCGAACAATATCTGCATCTGTAACGACTGTATGCAGAAGACCTTTGATTCCATGAACAGCACTGGATTCAACATGAATGATATGTCGAATCTGAATTTCGGCAACATGCCAAATATCAGCATGATCAATTTGTCGGATTTGCAGGGAGCTGTCCCAAACAGTCAGCGGTTGAAAAAGAAAAAAGAGAAGAAAGAGCCAAAGGAAGCACCAGTGCTTGATATTCATTCGATTCCAGCACCTCATAAGATTAAGGCAAGCTTAGATGAGTATGTAGTGGGACAGGATTATGCCAAGAAGGTAATGTCTGTTGCGGTATACAACCACTATAAGCGTATTATGGCAGACATGAAGGACGGCGTAGAAATCGAGAAATCCAACATGCTGATGATCGGACCTACAGGTTCTGGTAAGACCTACCTGGTTAAGACCTTAGCAAAACTCCTCGATGTACCTCTTGCAATCACAGATGCCACCTCTTTAACCGAGGCGGGCTATATCGGTGATGATATCGAAAGCGTAGTAAGTAAGCTTCTTGCAGCAGCAGATAACGACGTGGAGCGTGCAGAGCATGGTATCATCTTCATCGACGAGATTGATAAGATCGCCAAGAAGAAGAACACCAACCAGCGTGATGTAAGCGGTGAATCGGTACAGCAGGGAATGTTAAAACTCCTGGAGGGTGCAGAGGTGGAAGTACCAGTAGGCGCAAGCAGCAAAAACGCCATGGTGCCAATGACACTGGTGAATACCAAGGATATCTTATTTATCTGTGGCGGTGCATTCCCAGATATGGAAGAAATCATCAAAGAGCGTCTGAATAAAGAAGCATCCATCGGATTCAAAGCAGATCTGAAGGACAAATATGATAAAGAAGAGAATCTGTTACAGCAAGTAACGGTAGAAGATGTTCGTAACTTTGGAATGATCCCAGAATTCCTCGGTCGTCTTCCTGTATTATTCTCTTTAGAAGCACTGACAGAGGATATGCTGGTGAAGATCTTAAAGGAGCCAAAGAATGCGATTATTAAGCAGTACCAGAAGCTTCTTGCAATGGACGAAGTGAAGCTTGAATTTGATGAGGAAGCACTTCACACCATCGCACAGCGCGCCAAAGAGAAGAAGGTAGGAGCGAGAGCACTTCGTGCCATCATTGAGGAATTCATGCTGGATATCATGTATGAGATTCCAAAGGATGATAACATCGGAATGGTAACGATCACCAAAGAATACATCGAGAAGAAAGGTGGACCACAGATTATGATGCGTGGCTGCCCAGAAATCGAGCAGAAAGCCAGCATGGGCTAAGCTGGAAAATCGTACACGTAAACGTGTGATGTCTGTGCTAATTTAAACGATAAATGCTCAGTATCTCAAATGGATTGAGACACTGAGCATTTTTTATTGCCAGAGTAATAGAAAAGCTTTGGACAGCGGCTATTCTTCTGCAGTAGTTGTAGTACCATATAAGTCTAATATTCTTTCAATCTGATCAGCTAATTCATGAATGCCTGCTCTGTTAATAGCGATGATTTCAGATGGACTGGAAGTATCTTGCATTTCATCTAGAATGTACTCTACATCCTGTTCTGCCAATTCGGTATCATCCTGGTATTCTGTGGGTAAGACTAATCCATATTCTTTGAATAAATCAATACACTCTGAACCATTCATCTCACTCAACTCATTTATAGGAGGAATGGGCTGCTTGTTACATTTTAAAAAGAAAATCATCTTGCATATTATCAAAATACCGAAAATGACTATGATAACTGTGCCGATCCGCAAAAGCAGTTTTCTCTTTTGAAAATTTGATAAATTTTGCATTCTATTATCCTCCGATTTCATAGCTTGACGAATCAAAATCTTGTTCAAATAGTTCACTTATTCATTTGGTATCCCCGATGATGAACAAATTCTGTATTTGATTGATATGAATTTTATTGTAGTATTGATTTGAAAAAGTGTCAATCAATATGATAATATGAATGATTTAAAGTGAAAAAAAGAAGTGAGTATTGTGAAAATACAGATAACATATAGAGAAAAAATGTACAAATAAGTAGAAACTATCGTAAAATAGCTATATAGGTATATATACATAAATATACGGATGTTAATATCGTAATGGCTCGTTTTTATTGATTAAGATACGTGTATATTGTAATATTAGATAAAGAGGTAATAAAAATGATCAGATATGTAAATCCATATACCCCGTGGGCGGGATTTGTGCCACCATATTTAGCAGGACGTGATACAGTTATTCGTGAAGCAGAAGCAAGCATAGCAGCTTTAAAATGCCGTTTTCCGCAACAATCAGTTATTTATTACGGATTGCGTGGTGTGGGTAAAACTGTATTATTAAATAGGCTTGAAGAAACTGCTGAAGATCTAGATATTCTATATGAACATATTGAAGTAAAAGAGAAAGATGGTTTTATCGAGCAGCTGGCAAATTCATCGGCAAAGTTTCTGCGAAAGATAAGCAGAAAAGATGCTGCAATGGATCTGGCTCGAAAGGCAATGGAAGCTGTAAGATCATTTAACTTTAAGGCGACGATGGATACACAAGGGAATGTAAGTGCTCAAATATCAGCAGATTCAGAATTCCATGTAGAAGCAAGCTTAAGTGATAAATTAACAGATATGTTTGTAGCATTAGGAAATGCTGCTAACAAATCAGAGGATACAATATGTTTTTTTATTGATGAAATACAGTATATGAAAAAGGATGAGCTAGAATCTTTGATTAATGCAATTCATCGTGTTAATCAAAAGCGATTACCGATTATGATATTTGGGGCTGGATTGCCAAAGGTTTTCAAAGAATTAGGGGATGCTAAGTCTTATTCAGAACGATTATTTCATTTTGTGGAGATTGGAGCACTTCTAGAATCGGAAGCAAGGCTCGCAATTACAGAGCCAGCAAAATTACCTGAAGATAGTTGTGTAGTGTATGAGGAGAGGGCGGTTGACAGAATTATTGCAATAACAAGAGGATACCCATTCTTTATACAGCAATATTGTGATATCATATGGAAAAATACTGAGAATAACATTATAACCGAACAAGAGGTTATGGAGAATGAACAAGCCTTCTATGATGCACTTGATACTGGATTCTTTAAAGTAAGATATGAAAGAAGTACGAAACGCGAAAAAGATTTTATGTTTGCTATGGTTAAGTGTGGAAGCTTACCTTGTAATATAACGAATGTTGCAAACATAATGGGAAAGAGTGTTGGTGCAATATCTCCAATACGTGCCCAATTAATAAATAAAGGGCTAATATATGCAACTGGGTTAGCAGAGATAGATTTTACAGTTCCAGAGTTTGATAATTATTTAAGAAGAGTGAATACTGAATTATAGAATTTCATAAGAAGAAACTGAAAAACACCCCAGATGTTAGACACTCAAATCTAACTTTGGGGTGTTTTTGTACACATATTTAATGTTCAAAGCACTTACAAGAATGCTATAATGAAAAAATAAAGTTCAATGTATCAAAATGCTAATAGTGAGGGAAATTATGAGAATTGCGATTTGTGACGATGAGAAATACTATCAGAACTATTTGGCTCAAAATATTGAAACATACTTGAATCAAAAAAGTATTTCATTCAATATACAGTTCTATCAATCCGGGGAAGAATTGTTGAATCAATCAGAAATCCATTTGTTATATGATGTGATTTTTCTAGATATCAACATGCAGGGAATAGACGGAATACAAACAGCAAAGAGAATTCGAGAACAATCTACATCAACGATAATTGTGTTTGTTACAGCATATGTATCCTATGCACTTGAAGGATACAGTGTTGAACCAATAAGATATCTAGTTAAAAATACGTCACAGTTTGATTCTGCAATTATAGAATGCATGGATGCAATTCGAAG
>CAZTGP010000085.1:0-10904 GCA_964613325.1 uncultured Roseburia sp.
AAACAAACAAAACCCCGTCCCAAATCAGTTGGTTATCGGTGGTATTCGATATTAGCATAGAGAAAGAGGTTGCGTAAGCTGGCTTGTTGTGTTATTATCTTCCACATGAGGACAATTGTCGGCGTGAGACAAACATGCCGGGCAAGGAGGAAACATATGGCGGAAAAGACATCTTACTTCGTTTTACGGGAGAAAGCAGTCCCAGAAGTGTTATTAAAGGTGATTGAAGCTAAAAGACTTATCGATTCAGGCAAGACCGCTTCCGTGCAGGATGCAACAGAACTTGTCGGCATCAGCAGAAGTTCATTTTATAAATACAAAGATGACATTTTCCCATATCATGAAAATGAAAAGGGAAAGACAATTACCATGGTGATTCAGCTGGATGACGAGCCTGGTCTTTTATCAACGGTACTGAAAACAATTGCAGATTTTCATGCAAACGTTTTGACCATTCATCAAAGTATTCCAGTAAATGGAATCGCATCCCTGACGCTCAGCCTAGACGTTTTCCCAGAAACGGGTGACATCGGCGAGATGGTAAACGCCATCGAGGCAGGACAGGGAATACATTATGCAAAAATACTAGCCAAGGAGTGAGAAGTGGAATGAAAGTAGCAGTTATGGGTTATGGAACAATCGGTTCCGGTGTAGTTGAAGTTTTAGACATTAATAAAGAGAGAATTGCAAGACGTGCCGGCGAGACTGTTGAGGTAAAATACGTACTGGATCTTAGGGATTTTCCTGGTGATCCAATGGAAGATAAAATCGTACATGATTACAAAACGATCGTAAACGACCCTGAGGTTGGCATCGTAGTTGAGACAATGGGTGGTGTTGAGCCAGCCTACACATTTGTAAAAGCAATGCTCGAAGCTGGTAAACAGGTGACAACTTCAAACAAAGCATTGGTAGCCGCAAAAGGCGCAGAGCTTGTTCGCATCGCACGCGAGAAGAATGTGAACTTCCAGTTTGAGGCCAGCGTAGGTGGTGGAATTCCAATCATTCGTCCATTAAACTGCTGTCTGACAGCTGATGAGATCGAGGAAATCACAGGCATTTTAAACGGAACAACCAACTACATGTTAAGCAAAATGACAGACGAAGGTGCTGATTTCGATGAAGTGCTGAAGGATGCTCAGGCAAAGGGCTACGCAGAGAAAGACCCAACTGCCGACATCGAAGGCCATGATCCATGCCGTAAAATCGCTATTTTAACATCACTTGTCTGTGGAAAACAGGTAGACTTCGAAGATATCCACTGCGAAGGCATCACCCAAATCACGGCAACTGACATCAAATACGCAAAAGCAATGAACCGCGCTATCAAGCTATTGGCTTCCAGCCGCAAGGTCGGCGATAGCTATGTGGCAATGGTAGCACCATTCCTGCTTCCAGCAACACATCCACTTTGCAACGTCAACGACGTATTCAACGGCGTTTTCGTACATGGGAATGTGCTCGGCGACGCAATGTTCTACGGCAGCGGTGCCGGAAAACTCCCAACTGCCAGCGCAGTGGTAGCTGACGTGGTCGACATGGCAAAACACAAACATGTGAACATTGTAATCGACTGGGATGAGCAGAAGATGGAGCTTTTGGATTATAAGGCATGTGAAAATGCATTCTTCGTGAGAACAGTTGCAAGCAAGGCAGACGTGGAAAAAGTATTTGGCACAGTGGAATACGTTGAAGCTGGCGTTCCTGGCGAAATTGGATTCACAACAGGCACCATGACAGAAGCTGATTTTGAAGAAAAAGCTGCAGAGCTTGGCGTGCTGAATCGTATCCGTCTCGGATAAAATAGATAGAGAAGAAACAGTTAGGAAAGCGTAAATGCTTTCCTAATTTTGTAAAGAAACACTTTACTGCATAAATGTATGAAAGCGTTATGGGTTTTCTAACGAAATAAGGAAAAGAGGACGAATCAATGAAATATTTAGTGATACTTGGGGATGGAATGGCTGACCTGCCAATCGATGAACTTGGCGGCAAGACACCGCTGGAATATGCTGCAACACCAAAGATGGACGAGCTGGCAGCTATAAGCGAGCTCGGCATGGTGCACACGATTCCGGATGGAATGAAGCCAGGAAGCGACACGGCCAACTTGTCTGTGCTGGGATATAATCCAAGACAGTACTACTCAGGCCGCTCCCCACTGGAGGCGTTATCCATCGGAATCCCAATGAAGGATACGGACATTGCGCTTCGCTGCAACATCGTAACACTGTCTGAGGAAGAGGACACTTACGAGGAGCGCCACATCATCGACCACAGCTCCAGCGAAATCAGCACCGAAGACTGCGCAATCCTGTTGGAGGCAGTGCGCAAAGAGCTGGAGACAGACGAATTCAAATTCTACGTAGGCACCAGCTATCGCCACTGCCTGATTTGGGACAAGGGCGAAGTGGTGAATCTCGTACAGCCACACGACGTACTTGGCCAGGTCATCGGGGATAAATTGCCGGAAAATTCACAGCTTCGCGAAATGATGAAACGCAGTTATGACATCCTTGTGAACCATCCAATCAACATCGAGCGTAAGAAAAAAGGCTTAAATCCAGCGAACTCCTGCTGGTTCTGGGGCGCAGGCACGAAACCTGCATTATTCCCTTTTGAGGAGAAAATGCATAAGAAAGGTGCCATGATCTCTGCCGTGGATTTATTAAAAGGAATCGCAGTAGGCACCAGTATGAAAGTTATCACAGTAGATGGGGCCACCGGCGGACTGGAAACCAACTATGAAGGCAAAGCCCAGGCAGCAATCGACGTGCTGACCAAAGATAACTATGACTTTGTATATGTACATTTAGAAGGCCCAGATGAGATGGGACACCAGGGCAGCGTGGAGAAAAAGGTCAAAGCTATCGAAAACCTGGATTCCCGCATTATCAAACCAATTGTGGAAGGATTAGAAGCAGCAGGGGAAGATTTCCGCCTTGTAATCCTACCGGATCACCCAACACCAATCAGAATCCGCACCCATAGTGCAGACAATGTACCATATCTTCTGTACGACTCAACTAAGCCACAGCACAACAGCTGGCACTACAATGAGCGTGAAGGCGCAACATCCGGTAACTTCATCGCCGAAGGCCATACCCTCATCGACCACCTCTTATCTGAGTAGGGACGTGCACTTTTTAAGTTTGGGACGGGGTTTTGGCGGTTTCGGGACGGGGTTTTTACATAAAAACCCCGTCCCGAAACCGCCAAAACCCCGTCCCAAAAAATAATGCACAAAAAAGACAATGATAAATTGAACATTATGTCAAAAATGTAAAATCCAGTTTTCATAAGACAACGAGCATGTTATAATAAGCATTAGTGACAGGTAATAAATTTCATAAAGTGGAATCGGAGAGTGGAGATGATTTGATATGCTTAAAGCAGAGGGGCTTTAGGTATTCATCTGATGTCCGCTTTTTTATTGCCACATGTGTTAGAAATACTTAAAATGCCGGAGACCACTCCCCGCAGGAAGATAGACACATAAATATTGGAGGAAATAAGGGTATGGCAAAGTACATTATGGCATTGGATGCCGGAACAACCAGCAACAGATGCATTTTATTTGATGAAAAGGGACAGATATGTTCTATGGCGCAGAAAGAATTTCGCCAATTTTTCCCAAATCCAGGCTGGGTAGAGCATGATGCGAATGAGATTTGGTCCACGCAGCTGGGGGTAGCTGTTGAAGCAATGAACATGATCAATGCGAAGGCTTCGGATATCGCTGCAATTGGAATTACCAATCAGCGTGAGACTTCCATCGTATGGAATAAAGAGACTGGAGAGCCAATATACAACGCGATTGTTTGGCAGTGCCGCCGTACATCAGCCATTGCAGATGAGCTGAAGGCGAAAGGTCTTCAGGAGTCCTATAGACAGAAGACCGGATTGATTATCGATGCGTATTTTTCTGCAACGAAGATCAAATGGATATTAGAAAATGTAAAGGGTGCGCGAGAACTTGCAGACGAGGGAAAATTACTCTTCGGTACCGTCGAGACCTGGCTTATTTGGAAATTCACCAAAGGAAAAGTCCATGTAACCGACTACTCCAATGCATCGCGAACAATGCTTTTTAACATTAACACCTTAGAATGGGATAAGGAAATACTTGAAGAGCTTAATATCCCAGAGAGCATGTTGCCGACGCCCGTGCCATCTAGTCAGATATATGGATACACGGATCCGTCATTTCTCGGCGAGGAGATCCCGATTGCAGGTGCTGCTGGAGATCAACAAGCGGCGCTGTTTGGACAGACTTGCTTTAATGAGGGTGAGGCGAAAAATACATACGGTACAGGGTGCTTTTTACTCATGAATACGGGAGAAAAGCCAGTGTTTTCCAAGAATGGTCTAGTTACCACAATTGCCTGGGGATTAGATGGAAAAGTCAACTATGCCTTAGAAGGATCCATTTTCGTGGCAGGTGCGGCGATTCAATGGCTGAGAGACGGAATGCGACTCATCGATTCCTCATCGGATTCCGAATACATGGCAACAAAGGTAAAAGGTACACACGGATGTTATGTAGTCCCAGCATTTACGGGACTTGGCGCACCACACTGGGATCAATATGCCAGAGGAACCATCGTGGGAATCACCCGTGGAACAAACAAGAATCACATTATTCGTGCAACACTTGAATCCATTGCGCTTCAGGTATGCGATGTCATCGATGCAATGCGAAACGACGCAGGAATCGATATCACTTCATTAAAAGTGGACGGTGGAGCAAGTGCAAATAATTTCTTAATGCAATTTCAGTCCGACATGTTAAACGTCCCGGTAAAACGCCCAACGTGTGTAGAAACTACAGCAATGGGTGCAGCTTACTTAGCAGGTCTTGCAGTTGGCTATTGGAAGAATAAAGAGGATGTTATCACAAATCAGTCAATCAGTCGTGTATTCACGCCAAACATTGATCCGGAAGAACGTGATAGCAAGCGAAAAGGTTGGAACAAAGCAGTGAAATATGCTTACGGCTGGGCAAAAGAGAACCCAGACGACGAAACAGAAGACAAACTCTAGAATCAGTGGGTATCAACAGCGATGGGGGTCGTTGATGATATAAAAGATCTTTCGATTATCTTTTGGGAGAAGAAAAAGAAGGTGTTGAAAAAACGGTGCTTATGCACCGTTTTTTCGTTTGGATTTTCAGGTTGGGACGGGGTTTTCTTCGTTTCGGGACGTGCACTTTTCAATCCTGGGACGGGGTATTTACGTGAAAACCCCGTCCCGAAACGAAGAAAACCCCGTCCCAACTCAAAAAGTCCCTGTCCCCAAAACGATTTGTTTTGACAGGACACGATTCACTTATTATAATAGTTTCATAAGTAATTCAATTGCCCGATTTACATATGGCAGAGCATAGGCAAAGCGAGCGTCGTAATAATTCTTTTTATCTTTTAGTTATACGAAACAAATTCCAAGTAAGAAACAAATTGAATAAGGAAAAGGGGGATGCAAATGCCAAGAAAGGCAAGGCAGATTTCTAGCACGGGGATGTATCACGTAGTAATTAAAGGCGTGAATCATGAGGCTATTTTCGAGAAGGACTGGCAGAAAAAAGCGATAATGGATTTGCTGGAAAAGAAATTTGAGGAACACGAGGTGGAACTCTATTGTTATTGTGTTATGTCAACACATTTACATGTACTACTGCAGGGAAAAATAAAAGATATTTCAAAATGTGTACGTGAAATGGAAAGCATATATGCTGTGATCTACAATCAAAAAATGAAACGAAATGGTCACTTGTTTCAAGGTAGATTCTATAGCGGCGTTATTGAAAATGAGAACACATTTTGGAATTGTGTGAATTATATTCACAATAATCCGGTGAAAGCGCATATAGTCGATGATTTGGCGAAGTTCAAATATTCCAGTTACGATGAATTTTCTAAGGAAAATGCAAAGCGTATTACTGAGAAATCTATCAAATTAATGAAGGCGCGCTTTGGTGATCTTCAGGAATTCGTGGCGTTTTCTAATAAAAATGAACAGGAAAACTGGTTTTATGGGACTGAGGAGGAAATTACACAACAGAAATATGAATTGATTATACTGGAACTGCATAAATATATTGATTCGTCAAAGATATTTACGATTAAGAAGGATATTTTGAAAAATGATTGTATAAGTAAGATTGCAGAAAAACTATTTGTTCCAAAGACGTTAGTGGTGAAATGTATGATAGATGAGTTTTTAAATTAAAGTTGGGACGGGGTATTTTGCGTTCTGGGACGGAGTATTTGCGTGAAAACCCCGTCCCGAAACCGTCAAAACCCCGTCCCAGAATTGAAAAGTGCACGTCCCGAAACGAAGAAAACCCCGTCCCAACTTAACCGAGGAGGGCTTTGTCGGAGGCGAAGGTCTCGCCGGAGACTTCCTCGAACTTCTGGAGAAGGTCTTCGACAGTGAGGCGTTTCTTCTCTTCGCCGGAGATGTTTAGGATGACTTGACCGTTGTTCATCATGATAAGGCGGTTGCCATGGGTGATGGCGTCTTTCATGTTGTGAGTAACCATCATGGCTGTTAAGTGATTCTCAGAGATGATTTTATCTGTGAGAGAAAGCACTTTTGCGGCAGTCTTTGGGTCAAGTGCAGCGGTGTGCTCATCCAAAAGAAGCAGCTTTGGTTTGCGGAGGGAGGCCATGAGGAGGGTTACGGCCTGACGCTGACCACCGGAGAGAAGACCAACCTTTGAAGTCATGCGATCTTCAAGACCCAGATCAAGCTCCTTCAATAACTCGTGAAACTGTTCCTTTTCCGGCTTCGTAATGCCCCAGCGGAGACCACGTTTCTGACCGCGTCGAGCGGCAAGTGCAAGGTTTTCGTCGATTTGCATGGTAGCAGTGGTTCCAGTCATTGGATCCTGGAACACGCGGCCAAGGAAGGACGCACGTTTGTATTCTGGAAGACCGGTGACGTCAACGCCATCAATCAAGATAGAACCTTCATCCACTGGCCAGGTGCCTGCAACAGCATTGAGCATTGTGGATTTTCCAGCGCCATTTCCACCGATGACAGTGACGAAATCGCCCTCTTCCAGCTTCAGGTCCACGCCGTTTAGCGCGTGCTTCTCATTGATCGTTCCAAGATTGAATGTTTTATGTATATTGCGAATCTCTAACATGTGCTAATCCTCCTTCTTCTCAGTATCCACATCGCCGTCCGCGGTGCCAGAATAGCTTGCCAGCAAAGCTGCGGAGCGCTTGCCAGCTCTGCGGAACGATGCTTTTTTCTGCCCCTTCAAGTAAGGAAACGCAAGGAAAATGGCAACAATGATTGCAGTGAACAGCTTTAAGTCGTCGCTAGGCATTTTCAACCAAAGGACAATGCCGATGACAATGTAGTAAATGATGCCGCCGATTACAACGAAGGTCAGGCGTCCCTTGAAGCCCATGCGTTTTCCAAGGATGGCGTCACCGAGAACCTCGCCGATGATGACAGCCGCCAGGCCGATGACGATGGCGCCACGTCCCATGTTTACGTCGGAAAATCCAGAGTACTGCGACAGGAGCCCGCCGGACATCGCAACAACGCTGTTGGAGAGCGCGAGGCCGATGAGCTTCATATTATCAATGCTAATGCCCTGCGCTTTACTCATGGCTGGGTTGCAGCCGGTGGCACGGATTGCGGAGCCCTGCTCGGTTCCGAAATACCAGTACAATAGGGCGATGAGTACCACGCAGAATATCACGCCAACTACAATGGCGGAGGTCAGATTGCGTGAGGATAAAATAAGTTGATATTTGTCAATACTAAGCGCCTGGTTCGCATGACGATCCATGATTTTCAGATTGATGGAATAAAGAGAAATCTGCGTCAGGATTCCAGCCAGAATTGGTGGAATGCCAAGCTTCGTATGTAAAAGTCCGGTGCACAGACCAGCCAGCAAGCCAGCGATACATGCGCACAGAAGGGAGATCCAAATATTAAATCCTGCGATGGTCATCATAACGGTCACAGCACCGCCGGTGGCAAAAGAGCCATCGACAGTCATATCCGCGAAATCCAGCATTCGGAATGTGATGAAAACGCCTAGTGCCATGATACCCCAGATAAGACCTTGGGCGATATTTCCAGGTAAGGCATTGGTGAATGCCACTGGATTCAGAGAAGAAAAATAATCAATTAGAAACATGAGTGTTACCTCCAATACTTTTTATAAAACAGAAAAAAGGCCCATCGGACCTTTGATCTGTCAACTGCGATTGCTTACATTAGTCGAGCTTCAGTTCCTCATATCCATCAGGAACAGTCACGTTCAACTCTTTTGCGCGGTCAGCAACGTATTCCTTTGTGAATTTAGGAGCAGTTTTCACTTCCATGGTGGAAATGTCTTTGCCGTTCACAAGAATGTCGTATGCCATCTCGCCAGTTGTGTATCCAAGATCATAGTAGCTGATAGAAAGTGTTGCAACGCCGCAGCCTTTTGCGATTCCTTCTTCTCCTGCAAAAATAGGAGTCTTAGCCTGCTTTGCAACGTTATTAATTGCCTCGGTACAAGATGCTGCAGTGTTATCTGTAGGAATATAGATTACGTCAGATTCATCGCAGGCAGTAGTGGTAACAGCAGAGATGTCGTTGGAATCTGTGAATGTGTATTCTTTTACAGTGTAGCCCTCTTTTTCCAAATATTCGGTAATGGTAGTTGACTGGTACAGGCTGTTTGCCTCAGAAGAGCAGTAGATGATACCAATTTTCTTTGCATCTGGGAAAAGCTCTTTGATGCATTTGGCCTGCTCATCAAGTGGGGCAAGATCAGTGGTTCCGGATACATTCTTACCAGTTGTACCAGTCCAATCGGACATGCCGAGTGCAGTAGCATAATCGGTAATTGAAGTTCCAAGAATTGGAATATCAGAGGTTGCGGTAACTGCGGCATTCAATGATGCAGTAGCATTGCCGAGAATTAAATCATAGTTGTTCTGTGCAAACTTGGTGCAGATGGTAGAGCAAGTAGGTGCATCACCGGAAGCGTTCTGCTCATCAAACTTCACTTTGTCTCCGAGCTTATCGGTTAAAGCCTTTTTAAATCCTTCTGTTGCAGCATCTAAAGCGTCGTGCTGAACGAGCTGGCAGATACCAATCTGATATACCTTGTCACCAGATGATGATTGTGAATTGTCATTTCCTGCGCTTCCACATCCAGCCAGCGACACCATCATGGCTGCTGAAAGAAGTAAAGAAGCAAACTTTGTTCTTTTTTTCATAATACGTCCTCCTTGTACATTAACACTTTAACACATTAATGTTACGAATGAATAAATTATATGCTCAATATTAAAATAAGTCAATCATAGAACACAACCTTCCTTATAGGAAAAAGGCATAGGTGGTATTCACAACGCTTATATTGAACTGGGACGGGGTATTTTACGTTTTGGGACGGGGTATTTCTTGTTTCGGGACGGGGGATTTTACGTTTTGGGACGTGCACTTTCTTGTTTCGGGACGGAGTATTTGCAGAAAAACCCCGTCCCGAAACAAGGAAAACCCCGTCCCAAGTTAGAAAGGAGAATTATGTTTATAATAGATATGCTATTTCCGGGGCGTTGCCCGATATGTGATGGTCTGCTTGAACCGGAAGACAACATACAACTTCATCATACTGCCGCCCATGCTACACTTCGCCGCATTGCTGCATCCTCGACAGGTATTCATGCAGAATGTCAAAAGAAGCTGTACATTGTGTCTTCACCCACCTGCATGAAGTGTGGGCAGCCGATAGACGATCCTCAGGGCGAGTATTGCTTTGATTGCGGGAGAAAACGCCACGCGTTCATACAAGGAAAGGGTGTTTTCCTATATAAAGGAGCAATCAAGACATCTATGTATCGGTTCAAATATGGTGGCAAACCAGAGTATGCGAGGTATTTTGCCATGCAGGCGAATAAGTATTATGGAAAATGGATACAGCAGGAAAAAATAGACTTGATTATTCCGGTTCCCATGTATCGAAAAAAGGAGAAAATGCGTGGCTACAATCAAGCTGCAACGTTTGCAAAAGCACTTTCAAAGGAAACGGGAATTCCCTATAGCAAGAAAATGGTCAAAAGAACGAAGAATACAGAACCACAAAAGCTATTAAATGATGTGGAACGTAAAAATAATCTCAAAAATGCTTTCAAAGTAGAGGAAAATATTGTAAAATATAGACAAATATTAATCGTCGATGATATTTATACAACTGGAAGTACGATAGATGCAATTGCATCAGAAATTAAGAAGACTGGAACTCAGAACATCTATTTCTTGAGTATATGTATCGGAAAAGGTATTTAGGAGGGATCTCATGGAAGTAACGAACTGTAGAGGCTGTGGTCGTTTATTTAACTATTTATCAGGGCCAAAGCTCTGCCCAGAATGTGTAAAAGGGCTGGAAGATAAATTCCAGGAAGTAAAAGCATTTCTTCGTGACAATCCAAGTGCTGGAATTGATCAGACAGCAACCAAGACAGAGGTATCTGTCAAACAGATTAGACAATGGATTCGTGAAGAAAGGTTAATCCTTTCTGAGGCATGCATAGACGGTATTACATGTGAGAAATGTGGAACACCAATTCAGTCAGGCCGTTTCTGTGCAGCGTGCAAAGGCGAGATGACAGACAACTTGAGCAGTGCAATAAAGAAACCTCAGCAGAGAAAGCAGCCTGAGCCACAGGACCCAAATAGAAATCGTATGCATTTCTTACAGGATTTATAAAAAAATTACATAACTTATGAAGCAAGAAGACGGCCGCGAATGCGGTCGTTTTTTTCTTGGGACGGAGTATTTTCTGTTCTGGGACGGAGTATTTTCGGTTTCGGGACGGAGTATTTGTGTGAAAACCCCGTCCCGAAATCGAAAAGTGCACGTCCCGAAATGAGAAAAACCCCGTCCC
>CAZTGP010000086.1:0-1515 GCA_964613325.1 uncultured Roseburia sp.
GAGTCGTTCCCAGAATCCGAGCTTCTTCTCAGTAACTTCCTCCACGGATTCCTCTGGAAGCTCGATTCCTTCAGTGGAAAGAATAAACTGTACAGATTTGATATTGGTATTGCGGGAATCTACAAAGGATACTGCTTCAAAATCATCACTGGTATATTTGGACATCATTTCATCGATGTTGGTCTGTACCTGATCTGGCATATCGCTGACTCCATTGTTGAATTCGTCCATGCCATCGGCAAGCTCAGATGCACCAGAATCAATCTGATCAACGCCATCTAAATAAGAATGCAGACCATTGTGGAACTCATCATATCCCGTGGAAAGCTGCTTGATGCCATCGGTGTAAGAGACAAGCCCTTTATGAAATGTATTGTAGTTATCTGCTAGCTGTGTAAGACCTGACTGTAGCTGGGTCAAGGAATTCATGGAGTCTTCGATGGATGCCATGACACCGTTGGAGTAGCCGTAATGCACTAGCAGCTTTTGCAGTGCAGCACTTTGAGTTGGAGACAGGCTGGCAAATGCGTTTTGGATATCTGCCATTTCACTATCTGTTAAGGTATAGGATTCTTGTGATGGAAGCTGTGACTGGTCTGCACTATTGCTTGAAGAGCCAGCGGCGAGCTGGGAGCTGATTGCCTGTAATGCAGAATTAATCTGTGCAGAGCCGTCTACAATACTGCCAGAACTATTGCTAAGCTGCGAAAGTCCAGATTGAATATTAGCAGAACCATCAAAGAGAGCCAAACTTCCATTGTTCAATTCATGCACTCCATCTGCCAGCTGACCTGTTCCATCATTTAATTGGGAAACGGCATCTGTCAGCTCGGTGAACTGGCTTGTGAGTTCATCGGTTCCAAGGTCTTCGGTATCCATGCTCATACTGTATGGAACAGCAGCAATGGAGAAGCCAGACATGGTAAAGTCATTCACATCAGACTGAATGGTAAAATCGCCATCCGTCTCAGGGAGAAGGGTGAAGGTGACTTGTTGGTTGGCACCAGCATCAGCGATTGCTCCTTTTTCAGCAATAATATTCTTACATAAGGTACTGTCAAGAGTTAGTGATATCTGCATTACATAATTCTCGTAGAAAATGGAAGCTGCATCTGGATTCGCTTTCACACCAAGATGAATAGCTAGTGCGCCGCTTTTACCACCGAGATCTTGGGCATCAATGGGTTTCCCATCTAGTGTATATTCGATGGTGAACAGCCAAGGTAGTTGAACCTGGTCAATGGTACCTTGATAATAGAAATTCCCCTCTTCACAAGAAAGGGCTACACTTCCGTTCGTTGAATTAAGACTAGAAAGCGTTGAGAGATTCTTCACATCAGAATAGTTCCCGTAATCGGTAATGTCGCAGGCAGAATCCAGAGAAAAGGCATTCACCACGTATGCGTTTTGGGCGGAACCGTTGGAAGCAAGCTTACTGTAGATGTTTTCTGTTTTCTGGAACAGGGTGGAAGTACTTCCAACAGAAGCAGCTGCGGCGGAAGATGAAGTGGCAGC
>CAZTGP010000086.1:1615-10818 GCA_964613325.1 uncultured Roseburia sp.
ACAGGGTGGAAGTACTTCCAACAGAAGCAGCTGCGGCGGAAGATGAAGTGGCAGCAAAATTAGTTTCGGATGATGCAGTCTTCGAAGAGGTAAGCTCAGCAGCCATAAATCCAGTTGTTGGAACGAAAATGACAAGAGAGCTGGCGAGTGTTAGTGCGGTAATGTTTCGTATGTATACATATTTATTTTTCATGATTTGAGATCCTTTCTAAATATTGTTCTGTGATTCTTGTTTCTTGGTTGACTTTTTACGCTTAAAACCAATTACGGTATATGGAATGATTTTATCGAAAATCAGGAGTAATAGCGGTAATAACAGCATAACCATAAGTACTGCAAGAATTGCTCCACGGCCGATAAGCTCTCCAAGAACCTGAACTACGGAGTTGCTGGAGGACCAATTCAGGCAGAAACCACAAAGGGTTAAGGTAGCTGCTGATATTAAAATGGAGCTGAATATGCTTCCGAGCGTCTCTTTCATAGCCTCCATTTTGTTCAGGGAGAGGCGTTTCTCCTGGTAGGTATCTGTCAGAAGAATAGCATAATCGACAGTGGCACCCATCTGCACGGTACTGACAATCAAATAGCCCAGGTAGCTTAGGCTGCTTCCTGTGAAATACGGAACGCACATATTTAGCCAGATCGAGCATTTGATTGTTAGAATCAAAAGGAGAGGCGTAAGCCAGCTTCTAGTCATAACCGCAAGAACTAGATAGATACTTATGATCGTAATTAGGTTCACCGTTCGGTTATCGCTTTGAACGGTATTCATCATGTCATACATATTGGCACTCTGACCACAGGTATAATAGGTGTCTGGATAGTAGGAGTCGGTTACTTCTCGTACTTTTTCCACCAGAGCGAAGGCTTCGGTCCCTTCGGATGGAAGATCAGTGGACAATACAATTCGAGCATAATTCTCAGAATAGAAGGTGGATACAGTGGTATCATCCAGGTAAGCAGTTGGAATTTTGTTACTTACCATGGTGGCATAGGAGAGAATGCTCGTGATGTGATCCAGCTGATCCAGTTCATTACAGAGCATGACTTCTCTGGAACTGTCACCACTTGGAACAAGGACAACAATACTGTTATTTACACCAAAAATTTCTTCAATTTCATAGGCTTCGCTTTCTACAGGCGTGGAATCATAGTTCCCATAGAAGAAATTATTCTTCAACTGACCTAGAAAAGCTGGAACGATGATGACAATGAGTGACAGAAATACTGGAATACGGATTTTTAAAATGACTTTTCCAATACCAGCGAAGGTAGGAATGAACCTGCGATGGTGCGTTTCCTCAATCAGTTTATTGCCAACGAGAAGCAAGGCTGGTAAGAGTGTCATAACACAGATGAAGCTTAACAGGACTCCTTTAACAAGGCTCATACCCATGTCAAATCCAATTCGGAATTTCATGAACATCAAAGCAAGGAAACCGAATAAGGTGGTCAGCATACTGGCAGATATGGAGGTGCCGGAGTTGATCAGCGCAAGACGAATGGCTTCCTTTGGCTCCATACCATGGTCTTTGTGTTCGGCAAAGCTGTGGGAGAGAAATACTGCATAATCAAGGGATACTGCCATCTGAAGCATTGGAGCAGCCGCGAGAGTTACAAAGGAGATTTCTCCAAAGAAGAAATTGGTTCCAAGGTTAATCAATACAGAAGCTCCCAAAGTACATAGGTAGAAGACTGGTTCAATCCAGCTCTCTGTTGCCAGTACAAGAATCATGATAAGTACTGGAATTAGAAAACACATAGAACGTACTGCTTCACTGACAGCCATGGATTGAGCGGAAGCCTGATCCTCTGCAGAGCCAGATATCTTGCAAGAGTCGCCAAGTTGTTCACGAATAGAGGCAATGGCGGCTCGCTCCTCTCCGTCTTCCACGGATACCATATAAAGAGCATTGTTATCTTTATAATAGGTTTCTATGGTAGAAGAATCTTCCATTTCGATTGGCTGTTTTAGATCAATGCTGTCATCGAGCCAGATGACCTCTCTCACATGCTCGATAGAGCTCAGTGTATCTTTGATCTCCAGAGCTTCTGGAATGGATACATTTTCTACCATAACATTGAGGTTGGGCATTGGCTGTTCGAATTCCTCTTCCATGACCGTTAAGGCCTTGGTCGAATTAGCTTCGGTAGGCAGGTAATCCATCATGTTATAGTTAATGGGAGTACAAAAAAAGAGTATGGTACCAAGAAGAGATAGTATTGCAAATACAGGGAGAATACCCTTTCGGTGTCTGGTGATAAATCGTGCAAGTAAATTCAAAACTACACATCCTTTCAAAAATAATGAACACTTGTACAAAAAAGATAAAGTGTTGACGAAAAACTACATGTTTATTATAATTTCCAATAGAAAAATAACAAGAAACAATGCTTCTTACATTTGTTACTTGTTGTACAGAAAATCGGAAAAGTGTTGAAAAAAGGAGAAGTTTATGAAAAATTCACATTTAGACAGACGAACAAAGTATTCCCAGCAGATGATGAAAACTGCACTTGTAGAATTATTAGATGAAAAAGAATTGGATCAAATTACGGTTACAGATATTTGTACCAGAGCAGACGTGAATCGTGGAACCTTCTATCGATATTATCAGGATGTGATGGATTTGTTTGAACATATGGAGAATGATTATCTGGATCAGATAAAACAAATCTTTGAGGATGATGGAGAGTCACCACGGGGAGAGTTTACACCACAGGAATTGGAACTGAACCTAAAAAAAGGGCTGGATATGATCTCTGAAAACAGTGAGCTTGTATGGCTTTCTAGAAAAGGGGGACGAATCTCCAAGGTAGTAGAACAAATCATTACCTATATTAAACCATATATGATGCATGTATTGGAGAATACCTGCACGGGGCGATCCGAAGAAGAAAGGGAATATTTGTTTGAATATTTCTTTGGAGGAGTGGTAAGCATGATTGCCAAATGGGTGGAAGATGGAATGGTAATACCAATTGAAGCAATGGCAGAGATGCTTACAAAAGAGATGGAAAAGACTATATGCGAATGCTAGAAAAACAAAAATACGACATTTTACACATACAAAAACGATTAACTAGCGAGAGAGAATATACAATATGCACAAAAATGTAAGGGGTAAATGTTGCGAAATGCTAAATATACAAAAAACTATTTACATTTAAAATAGCTAGTGCTAGTATAAACCCATAGAGAAGTAAAACGTTTAACTAAAAAGAAAAATAAAAATGCAGATAACACCGAAAAACAAGCATATACATTAATATTCTAACTTAAGAAAAATGAAACGTTTAATCTGAAAAAGGGGAACTTTATGGGAAAATGTATGAGACCTGTGGATTTGAGTGACATCACAATAACAGATTCATTATTTCAGGCGTATGTTGAAAATGTCTATAAGATTATCATTCCACATCAGTGGCGAATCCTAAATGATCAGTTGGAAGATGCAGAACCTACTCACTGTATTGAAAACTTCAGAATTGCAGCAGGAGAGAAGCAGGGAACCAGAGAAGGGGTTGTCTTTCAAGATACAGATGTATATAAATGGCTGGAAGCAGTATCCTATTGCCTGATGAATGGAAAGGGAATTGAGTATGAAAATCTGGCAGATAATGTGATCGACCTGATTGGAAAGGCACAGGAACCAGATGGGTACCTGAATACATATTTTACAGTTAATGCCCCAGAGAAAAAATGGACCAATCTTGTTGAAGGTCATGAATTATATACATCAGGTCATATGATAGAGGCAGCGGTTGCTTATTATCGTGCGACTGGGAAGAATAAGCTACTACAGATTGCAATGAAAAATGCAGATTTGATCTGCCAGATATTTGGAACAGGAGAGAAACAGATCCCAGGATATCCAGGACATCAAGAGATTGAACTTGCTCTTGTGAAGCTATATCGGATAACTGGTGATGAAAAATATTTAAGACAAGCGGATTATTTTATTCGACAGAGAGGGAAAAAGCCTTCCTTTTTCCTTGAAGAGATAAAGAAGCATGGGGAATGGGAATTCTTTCCAGAATTCAAAAATTATGATTTGGAATATTCTCAGGCTGCTGAAGAACCAATCAAGCAGAGTGCTGCCAAAGGGCATGCAGTTCGTGCAATGTATATGTGCGCAGCAATGGCGGATCTGGCACAGGAAGAGAATGATTCCAATATGCTAGAGGCTTGCAAACGAATCTGGGATAGCGCGGTAAATCGCAGAATGTATATTACGGGGGGGATTGGTTCCAGCGGGTATCGGGAACGATTTACTACCGATTATGATTTGCCGAATAATACCAATTATTCTGAGACATGTGCATCCATTGGACTTATGATGTTTGGACAACGAATGACAGCAGTGACAGGAGATGCTTCCTATTATGACGTGGTGGAGCGAGCTCTGTACAATACGGTGTTGGCGGGAATCAACATGGAAGGGAATCGATATTTCTATGTCAACCCACTTGAAGTTGTCCCGGAATTCTGTACAGAACATACCTACATGGAGCACGTGAAACCGATTCGGCAAAAGTGGTTTTCCGTAGCCTGCTGTCCACCTAATGTGGCAAGAACCCTGGCATCGCTGGGGCAGTACATATATGCTTCAGATGATGAAAGCGTGTTTGTTCATCAATATATTTCATCTAAGGCTAAGATAAAGCTTGCATCAGGCTTGGTAGAGATTGATATGCAGTCGAATTTGTTACAGACGGGAAATGTTACAATCCAAATAGAGGCAGAAGAAAGTGGAAAGATACGACTGCGAATCCCTAAATATGCAGGCAATTGGTGTGTTATGGTACAGAAGAAAAAAATACAGCCGGTATTGAAAAACGGATATTGTATTGTGGAAATTGTTAAGGGTCATACCACTATCGAGCTTCAATTGGATGTGAAAGCAAAATGGATGGCAGCAAACAATCAGGTTCGGGCAGATGTCGGAAAGGCAGCATTGGTAAAAGGACCAATGGTCTATTGTCTGGAGCAAATAGACAACGGATCATTATTAGCAGAAGTGTACGTGAAACCTAATATTGAGATTTGTGAAGAGGAACCAGATAAGTCATTCTATGGCGAAATTCCTGTATTGGGCTATGAAGGTGTTCGAATTCATAATAAAGATTCAACAGAAAACAGCCTTTATAATGAAGTACAGATAGAAAGACAGCAGGTAAGGCTCCGCGCTATTCCATATTGCTTCTGGAATAATAGGGGTGAAGGCGAAATGCTTGTATGGCAGAAGCTCATTGTGTAATGTGTAAACGACGGTGCATTTTACGCCGCTAAAATAAATAAAGAGAAGGAGAAGAGGAAATGAAGAAGAAAAAAGTATTGAGTGCACTACTGATTGCTGCTATGACAGCATCCATGGCATTGACTGGGTGCGGATCAGGCGGGGGAGAGTCCAGTGAAGGAGGCAGCTCGTCTTCTGGGGATAAAGTAAAAATTACTTATGCTCAGTGGGGGAATGAGACTGAGACTGCAGCTACACAGGCGGTTGCGGATAAGTTCAACAGTGAACAGGATGAAATCGAAGTAGAAGTAGTAAAGATTGATCATGATACCTATGTTACGAAGCTAAATGCTATGGCTACAGCGGGAGAACTCCCAGATACCGGGATCATGAGTGAGGCAGGGGTTCTGAAATTTGCTGAAAACGGACTTCTTGCAGACATCAGTGATATGTATGGAGAAGGCGATGCTAAGCCATTGGATTGCCTGACCTTCAAATATGAGGGTACTCCAGTTGCATATTCAGCAGCGAATGAAGTGTTAAATCTTTGGTATAACAAAGATCTACTGAAAGAAGTATGTGAGAAACAGAACTTGAATATTGACGAAGTTACTCCGCCGGCAACAGATACGGATGCATGGGATTGGGATACGTTTGTAAAGACAGCACAGACATTAACCTTGGATGTAAACGGACATAATGCACTGGATCCTGAATTTGATGCAAATAATATTGATGTCTATGGATGTACCATTAATACGCTGCCTTGGCAGTTGGAAGTATGGGCAAAATCAAACGGTGGTGGATATTATAATGAAGATGGAAGCAAATGCACAATAGATGATCCAAAAACTGTGGATGCACTTCAGAAAATTGCAGATTTGTCTGATAAATATCATTGTGCACCACCAGTAACCAGTGCTGCAAATGCACTTGAGTCATCACTTGGAAGTAAAAAAGTGGTTATGGCAACCGATGGAGCATGGAATGTTGGAACTTTCCTTGGACCAAATGCAGACTTTGAATATGGCGTAGGTGTTCTTCCTTATATGGAGAAGAAGGTTACCATCTGTACCGGTGGTCCAAACGTTGTATTCTCTTCCACAAAACATCCAAAAGAAGCAATGACATGGTTGAAATGGTATTATCAGGAAGAAAATTCATGGTCACTGATTGAAGCGGGAACATGGATGCCTATTCTGGATACATGGTATACTGACAAAGAGAAAACAGACAAATGGATTAATAATCCAAACTATCCAGATGCAGATATGTATAAATCAGCTGTTGTAGATTACGCTATGAATGATGCAGTATCAACCTCATGGTACTATGTAAATGGTACAGAAGAGTTCAATTCTACTTTGGATTCAGCGTTCTCTGGAGTATGGTCTGGAGATATGACAATGCAAGAGGCAATTGATCAGAATAAATCAGAATTGCAGGATATTTTTGATGAGAATAATCCGCAGTAAATAGATACAAGATGAGAAGGACATAAGGAAGAAAATAGGTGGTCCAAAGGATAGGAAGTGGACCACCTGTTTCTATAGAGGGTAAAAGGGGAACTATTATGAAGAGTAAAACCAAGAACAGACCTTCATCCAGAGCAGGAAAGAAAGAAGAAAGAACAGCATACCTATGCCTGATTCCAGCTTTTCTTGGAGTGACATTAATTAGTTACATACCTACAATTGCAGTGTTTGTATTGAGCTTTTTTGATTGGAATGGTCTGTCTAATCCTAAATTTATTGGTTTCGCAAACTATATTAAGATATTTACAAAAGATATCTATTTCGCAGATTCGGTAAAAGCAACCATAATATATGCTTTTTTAGCAGTGATTGGATCTGTGGTATATTCACTTATTATTGCGTTATTGTTAAATATGAATATTAAAGGTCGAACCTTGTTCCGTTCCATCTTTTTTATTCCGTATTTGCTTCCAGCAATCGGAGTATTTAAAGGATGGCAGTGGCTGTATGAAGGCAATTTCGGACTTTTTAATTTTGTGTTGAGAATGTTGGGTTTACCAAAACAGAGATTCTTGGATAGCCCTTCACAGGTGATATGGTGTCTCGTTCTCATCGCAATCTGGACCAGTGGTAATCTGATTGTTATTTTTCTTGCAGGATTACAGAATGTTCCGGGAGTATATATTGAGGCAGCAAAAATTGATGGTGCGAATGCTTGGCAGAGATTCTGGAACATTACTATTCCGAGTATTTCTCCAATTATTTTCTATAATATTTTGACAGCACTCATTACGCATTTGCAAGTTATTAATCCAGCACTTGCGCTCACCAATGGCGGACCAAATAAAAAATCAATGTTTATGTCGTATGTCATCTATCTATACGGTTTTCAGAAAAACAAACTTGGATATGCAGGAGCGTATGCGGTTATCTTTTTCTTCCTGGTGGGAATTTTTACCCTGTTCCTATTTAAGACACAAAAATCACAGCTATTTGGAGAGGGGGAATAGAATATGTTCGCAGGTATTATGAAGAACAAACGGAAAAAAGAAAAATTTATGAATTTTATCGCAACGCTCATCGTTCTATTTTTTGCGCTCCTTGCCCTCCTCCCAATCTGGTGGATTTTTCGATCATCACTTATGAGTACAGCTCAGCTGAATGCCTACCCACCATCTTTTATTCCGCATGAGTGGTTATGGTCAAATTATTCAAAAGCACTTGAAACCTTTGAATACTGGACTTATTTTAAGAATACCTTTGAAATTATTATTCCAGCTGTAGGTTTTGGTACAATCACAGCAATTTTTTGTGGATATGCGTTTGCAAGACTTAGATTCCGTGGAAAACGTTTATTTTTCAATATATGTGTCAGCACGATTCTTCTGCCGGGTATGGTTACTTTGATTCCACTTTATATTGCTTGGACCAAAGGATTAGGACTTGGAGATACCTATTGGCCATTGATACTTCCTTATCTTACAGGTGGTGGATTCTTCAATATTTTCTTGATTCGTCAATTCTTTATGACAATTCCAAAGGAATTGGATGAAGCAGCATCCATTGACGGAGCCAGCAGAATGCGTATTTTGTGGACCATATTAGTGCCATCCATTCGACCTGCGATTGTTGTGGTAGGCATGATGCTTTTTATCCAGATATGGAATGATATGCTGAAGCAAATTATATATATCAATTCCATGAGCAAGTTCACATTTGCAATTGCACTTACCAACTTTACAGGATCTTTTGGTACGAACTGGCCAGTTGCACTTGCAGCGACATTTATGACAATCCTGCCAGGCATTGTTATTTACATATTTGGACAAAGAAGCTTTGTGGAAGGTATTGTACTTACTGGAATGAAAAATTAATTATGCATAAAGGAAAAAAGATGGACATTTGGAAGAAGCTAGTGAGTAATTATTTTGGATGGAATGAGAAAGAGAAAGAACCACCTACCGGAGGAATCCGGCGGGTGGGGTACATTATTATCAATTATCCTGGAAAACTATTTGTAATCAATATAGTTTTCCTTTTGTGCTGTTTGCCAATCGTGACAGCACCAGCAGCTTTTATTGCATTGAATCGTTATGTGTTTCGAATCTTTCAAAAAGGTTATGATTTCTCGCTTGCGGATTACTGGGATGAATTCAAGTCTTCGCTTGGAAGGCGGATTCCCCTCGGAATTCTTGCGGGCTTTTTGTGCTTTTATGGATATTATCTTATGAGCCTTGCTGGAAATTTCGCGGAAGAAACAATGCATGCAGTGGTAATTGGAATCGGAATTGCGTTTGCGGTGATAGGACTCTTGATGGGAGCTTATACATTTTTTCTTAGTGCAGTTCTGGAATTGCCAAATAAAGCAATAATTAAAAATGCGTTTCTTTTGATTTTTTTGGATTGGAAAGCAACTTTGGGAGTCCTTGTGATTATCAATGCCATTTAGTTAGGCTTAATTCAATATAATTTTAGTGGTTTCCCATTG
>CAZTGP010000087.1:0-10649 GCA_964613325.1 uncultured Roseburia sp.
ACTCAAACTCAATCGTCCCAGGTGGCTTACTAGTGAGATCATAGAATACTCTATTTACTCCCTTTACTTCATTTATGATTCTGCTCATGACTGTCTGAAGTACTTCGAACGGAATCTCAGCTGCTTCAGCTGTCATAAAGTCGATGGTGTTTACGGCACGTAATGCGACTGCATAGTCATAAGTTCTTTCGTCACCCATAACACCAACGGAACGCATGTTAGTCAGTGCTGCGAAGTACTGACCGATTGTTTTGTCGAGACCTGCTTTGGCAATCTCTTCACGGTAGATTGCATCTGCTTCCTGAACAATCTGGCATTTCTCTGCGGTTACTTCGCCGATAATACGGATTCCAAGTCCTGGACCTGGGAATGGCTGACGGAATACTAAGTATTCTGGGATGCCAAGCTCTAATCCGGCTTTTCTTACTTCGTCCTTAAACAGGTCGCGAAGTGGCTCGATAATCTCTTTGAAATCAACACAGTCTGGTAATCCACCTACATTGTGGTGAGATTTAATAACTGCGGATTCTCCGCCAAGTCCACTCTCTACAACGTCTGGGTAGATGGTTCCCTGTACCAGGTAATCAACTGCTCCGATTTTTCTAGCTTCTTCTTCAAATACACGGATGAATTCTTCTCCGATGATTTTACGTTTCGCTTCTGGCTCGATTACTCCTGCAAGCTTTGTATAGTAACGTTCCTGTGCATTGACACGGATAAAGTTCAAGTCGTATGGACCGTCTGGTCCGAATACTGCTTCTACCTCATCACCTTCATTCTTACGAAGAAGTCCATGATCCACGAATACACATGTAAGCTGTTTCCCAATTGCTTTGGAGAGAAGTACTGCTGCAACGGAGGAATCAACACCACCGGAAAGGGCACATAACACTTTACCGTCGCCGACTTTCTCACGGATTGCTTTGATGGAGTTCTCTACGAAAGAGTCCATTCTCCAGGTTCCAGCACATCCGCAGATGCCTTGTACAAAGTTATGAAGCATTTCGGTTCCGTGTACGGTATGAAGTACCTCTGGATGGAACTGAATTGCGTAAAGTTTCTTGTCTGCATTCTCAGTTGCTGCGATTGGGCAATCTCCTGTATGAGCAATTACCTTGAATCCTGGTGCTGCTTCTGAGATGCGATCGAAATGACTCATCCAACATACATCTTTCTCTGGCACTCCTGCAAAAATTGCGGATGTAGTATCAAATGTGATGTCTGTCTTACCATATTCACCAACTTCTGGCGTGATAACTTTACCACCTAATACGTGCATCATAAGCTGTGCACCGTAGCAAAGTCCTAATACTGGAATTCCAAGTTCAAATAACTCTTTGCTATAGCTTGGTGAGTCTGGAGCATAACAACTGTTTGGTCCGCCAGTCAGAATGATTCCTTTCGGATTCATTGCTTTGATCTGCTCAAGACTGGTTTTATAAGAATAGATTTCACAGTAAACATTGCATTCTCTGACACGTCGTGCAACCAGCTGGTTATACTGACCGCCAAAGTCAATGACGATTACTTTTTCCTGATCCATTGATTTTCCTCCTGATTTGTGTGCGAGCTTTTACCAAGTATCACAATCGCTCGTTTATAACAAACATTATAAGATACAGGATTCATAATAACAAGTGATAAATACTTATAAACTCTTTACATTTTCTTATAAATTAACCGTCATTATTACAAGAAAATGCCTTCTTGTATTTTTCCCCCTTAAGAGAGACACAAACTGTCACTTTTGGCATATCTTTTGTTCGATTACACATACTGTCCTTATGATGGAAAATGCACACTCTCACAAACACAATCGAATCATGGCTCTTACTTATCAGTACATCTTCTACTTTTTTCTAGGTTCCATAGGCGGCTGGCTCTGGGAAGTCCTGCTTTACTATATTATGGAAGGCCATTTCAGGAATCGTGGCTTCTTCTATGGACCTTGGCTTCCTGTGTACGGCTGTGGGGCTGTGTTCTTCTATGCCCTTTTGCATCGGTTTGAGAAGCGCAGAATCTTTGTGTTTGTGGTGTCGCTGGTTACCGGCTCCTGCCTGGAGCTTCTGGCAGGCTGGCTCCTGGACCACTTCTGGGAGAAAAGATATTGGGACTACTCTGGCCTTCCACTGAATCTTCACGGATATATATGCCTTTTCTCTGCACTTGCTTTTGGAGTGGCGGGGCTCATCTGGGTCTGTTGGCTCTCTGAATTGACCTGGCGATTCTTCACCCGGCATAAAGAAACACCAGCACTTTGGCAGCGCATTCTTTTGTGGCTGCTGGTGCTGGCATTTATCATTGATCTTATTTGCGCTCTGTGTTTTCCCAATACAGGACATGGTGTAACTTCATAGCCTATCATTTCCAATTAATTAAGGCATTCTCATCTTACTAATGTCTTTGATTTTAATTCATTTCCTCCATGGTAGGATACGAAGCAATCGCGCCTGCCTTCTGCACACTTTTTGCGCAATATGCGTTGGAAAATGCCAGATACTTCTCCATGTCCTTAGTATTAACATCCGCCACATTATTTGCGGTTACGCCATCTGCCTCTAGCTGATAAAGGAAGGAACCAATAAAGGCATCTCCCGCTCCGGTAGTGTCATATGCCTGCACTTTCTTACCCTGGGACTCTGCCATAGCTTTCTTTGTGTAGCATTCTGCACCGCCAGCACCTTTGGTATAGATGACCATCTGCACATCCCCCACAAAAAGCTGATCTTTTGCTTCTTCTATAGTTGACTTACCCGTGATGAATTCAATTTCTTCATCGGAGATCTTTAGGATATGTGCCTTTGGAAGAAATTCTAAGATTGCTTTACGAAGGTCTTCTTCCTTCTCCCACAGTGCCAATCTGATGTTTGGATCAAAGCTGATGAGGCAGCCTGCTTCCTTGGCATAATCAATTGCTCTCTTATGGGCTTCTTTCATTGGGAAGTTTCCAAGAGATACCGAACAGAAGTGAAGCGCAAAGGCACCGGTAAACCACTCTTTCTGCACCACATCAGCGGGCATTAACATGTCTGCCCCAGGCTTCCGATAGAAAGAAAACTCACGGTTCCCGTCTTCCTTTAACGCCACAAATGCCAGTGACGTATTGGCTTCCTTTGTGCGAAGTACATGACTGGTTCCAATCTGATAGTGCTCAAATTCTTCCACGATTTTATCTCCAAATGGGTCATCCCCCAGCTGTGTAATCATCTCAGATTCTCCACCAAGCTTGCGGAATGCTCCACAAACATTAGCTGGCGCACCACCCACTGCTGGGCGAAATCCACAGACATCTTTCATTGCCTTTCCACTTTCCTCTGGAATGAAATCAATCAATGCTTCTCCTATTGCTAGTAATTGTCTCATTGCTTTATTACCTCCAATCCGCCCAGATACCATAATTTTGCATCTCGCGCACCTTGAATGAGTATTTCTCTTCGTTCATCTGGGAAATAGAATCTTGATGTAAATACCGTCTCTCCACCATTGATGTAGATTTCCACCAACGAAGTGTCCACGAAAATACGGATATCTCTTAATTCTTCAATTCTTGCCTTACGACAGGTACGTCCTCGTCCCGCTTCTCTTGTAATACTGAACCTCATGACTCCAAATTCATAGTGTAATGTGAATCCCTGATCGTTAGTTCCAATAATCAATCGAAAGTCTGCAGGAATATTATTGATTTCCATCTCAAATACCGGACTCACTGCATTGAAGTTTCCATTCACTGGAAGCTCAGTTCCACGGAGTGATTTGTACTCTTCCACTGGATTCTGAAGTACCTTCCCATTCTCCCAAGTCAATTCACGAAGGAGTGTCAATGCATGCTGCCATCCAGCTTCCACCGTTGGTTTGTTATCATACTCTGCGTCTGGAATTCCTGCCCAGCCTATGAGAATTCGTCTTCCCTTCTCATCTAAGAAGGTCTGTGGTGCATAGAAGTCAAATCCCATGTCCCATTCGTGAAACTGCTCTGGTTCTGGCACAACCTCTACATTTTCCTGTGATACCACTTCTTGATTCAGTAGAAAATACCCAGACTGGTACACATTCTGATAACGATATTCCTGGCTGTCCAGTCCTTGTGGTGAAACGGACAGAATCGATCTCCCCTTTAATTTGAAGTAATCCGGGCATTCCCACATATATCCGAAACGTTGTCTTGTGGTGATATCCCTCTGAAACGTCCAGTGAACCAGGTCCTCTGATTGGAAAATGAGTACTGTCCCGAAATCTGTCAGTTCTAGATTCTTTCCTGCGAATTCCTCTGGATACTTCTTCTTTCTTCCGCCCTGAATCATATAGTAGCGTTCATTCTCTTTCCATACCTTCGGGTCGCGAATATGACAGCTGTAGGCTGCAGGATAATCCGCATTGGTCATCACAAGCTGTTTCCTGTTAAAATGGATACCATCTTGGCTTGTGACAAGTACCGTATTCGCCTCACGCCCTGTGTAGGTGTAGTCATGATTGCCCTGCTGTTTCACATTGCCTGTATAGAAGAGATGCATCTGATCATTTTCTATAAAAGCACTTCCAGAATACACACCATCCTGATCGAACTTCTCATCTGGAAACAGCGGAGCTTCCAGCTGCTCCCAATGAATTAAATCCTTGGATGCATAATGTCCCCAAGCTTTCATAGAACCGTTCGGATCTAATGGAGAGTATTGGAAGAACACATGGTATGTTCCCTGAAACTGGCACAATCCATTTGGGTCATTCATCCATCCCACTGGAGGCATCAGATGAAGCCAGAGGCGGTTGGGGTCCTGCTCTATCTGAAATTGTTGTTGTTCTGCTTCCCTCGTCGCTTGTCTCAAGGTCACTGCTAAGCCCATCTACATCATCACCATAGCTTTCTCTTCTGCTTTGATTGTTCCTGTTTTCTCTACCTTAATCTCGTTATAGTTATCTGCATTGGTTACAATCACTGGGGTTGTGATATCGTATCCTGCTTCTTTGATCTTTGGGATATCAAATTCTAATAGTAGCTGACCCTTTTTCATTTCTTCACCCGAAGTTACATGAGCTGTGAAGTATTTCCCATCTAATTCCACCGTATTGAGTCCTACATGAATCAATAGCTCCATGCCATCCTTGCTGCTTATTCCAAGGGCATGTTTGGTATCATAGAGAAGTTCTACCGTTCCTGTAAATGGTGCATATACTTTGCCCTCTTCTGGAATAATTGCAAATCCTTTTCCTAACACTCCAGATGCAAAGGTCTGATCCTGTACGTTTTCCAGAGGAATTGCTTCTCCGGTAAGTGGACTGTAGATAGTATTGGCTTCTGATATTTCTGCCACTGGTGTAGCTTCTATTTCTTCCTGTTCTACGCGTTTTCCAAGTAATTGATCTGCTCCAACCACATCGCTCATCTTGGTAGCTGGTGCCTTTTCTGGATCTTTGTAAAGCATCCAGGAAATTACAAATGCGACTGCCACTGCTACGAGCATCTCAATGGCATACTGCACGGTGTAATGTGTGGTAATCAGGAATCCGAAGATACCTGTAATTCCATATGCAGTTGCACCAATCTGGAACATTCCTGCTACCAGAGCACCTGCGGCACCACCAATACAGCCTGCGATAAATGGTTTCATATAACGGATGTTAACACCAAAAATGGCTGGTTCTGTAATTCCAAGGAATGCAGATAAGGATGCTGGAAAAGCCATAGCTTTGGTCTTCTTACTCTTTGTTTTCACTGCTACTGCAAGTGCTGCTGCACCCTGTGCTACGTTTGCGGCAGTAGCGATTGGCATCCAGGTATTCATGCCTGTCTGACTAATCAGTCCAATCTCGATTGCATTGTACATATGATGAAGTCCTGCCACAACGGTTGGTGCGTAGAATGCACCGACGATTGCAGAACCGATTCCAAATGGAATGGTGATTAACCACTGTGCGCCTGTTAATACCCAGTTCTCAACGGTGGAGAAGATTGGTCCAATCACAGTTAAGGTTACATATCCAGTGACAAGTACAGTTACAAGAGGTGTTACGAATAAATCAATAATCTCTGGTACAATCTTGTGCAGCTTCTTCTCAATGACAGACATAAGCCATACTGCGATGACTACAGGAATGACATGTCCCTGATAGCCTACTAGATTGATATCATAAAGACCAAACCATGCGGATGCATGTGGTATATCTGCTGCATTCATTCCAGATACAGACCATGCGTTAATCAGATCAGAGTGAATCATTATCATACCAATGACTGCGCCTAAGAACTGATTACCTCCGAAGGCTTTTGCTGCGGAGATTGCAATTAAGATTGGCAGATATACAAAAGCTGCGTTACTGAATAAGTGAATAATAGTATAGGTTCCAGAGTTTGCCATCTCTGGCCATACATTACACAATCCTTCTAACAATCCCATCAAAAGTCCGCTTGCCACGATAGCTGGAATAATTGGTACGAAGATATCTCCCAGTGTCTTAATGGCACGTTTGAAAATATTCTGTTTCGCAGCTGCTGCCTGCTTCACTTCCTCTTTGGTTCCTGCTGAGATTCCTGCGATGTCTATAAACTCGTCATAAACTTTGTTCACAACTCCTGTACCAAAGATAATCTGAATCTGTCCAGATGCTTCAAACACGCCCTTTACCCCATCCACATTCTCGACTGCCTCGGTATTCATCTTAGAATTGTCTGCAATGACAAGACGAAGTCTCGTTGCACAATGTGCAGCGGATACGATATTGTCTTTGCCACCAATGTTCTCGATTACTTCTTTTGCTGATTTACGGTAATCCATCTTTGTCCTCCTTCTTTTGTAAAACACCCTTCATGTAATCGTTCTCATGTTTTACCCTAATTCTCTTTGTTCTATTTTAAGTGATAACAAGCCACAATCTTATGTAAATATCTCCTCTATTGTGATTGTGTTCTATGTGAGAACGTTCTCACATTTCATAATCTTAATATAAATCTATTTTAAGCAAATGTAAAGCAGTAATAACTTCTAAATATCATGCCTCATTTTTGTAGATTTTAACCAACTGTTTCCTTACGTATTCCATCTATGACCAAAAAGCAGCAACCTAGGAATAAATCAACCCAATTATTCTTATTTGTGTTATAACACTTCTTTGTGAACGATGTTCTTTTGTCTAGTTCAACATAAAAATCAAGGGGGAAATATCCAAATGAACAAATCTATATCCAAACGAATAATTGCCTGTCTGCTTTCATTAATTCTAATTTTTGGAATCAGTTCAACTGCAACATTGATTACTAATAACCAAGTACAGCTCTCTGGTAACCTTATTACCAATTCTTTTATTCAATTAGAAAAATGCTTGGCAAACTATAATAAAGAAATTGGTGTTATTAACACAACAATACAAACTCATATGCTGGCAGAAGAAAACCCAGATTTTTCTAAAAACAGTGATGAAATCATCGCTTCTCTTTCTCAAATGAATGAGATTTGTAATACTACCATAGAGCTAACAGGTGATCCCACATTATTATCTCAATATGCCTCTTGGGAGGCTGCTGTATCCGATTATCTTGACGCTCTCAATTCTCCCCAAGCTTCCACTACAGATAATTATTCAAAGCTCACCTCTACTAAAGAAATTTTAAATCAAACGCAAGAAGACTTTGAAAATACATTAAATGATTGTATCAACCACGAATCCAATTTAGTAAAATCACGTACCGAACGTGCCATGTACATTACAATCATCTCTATAATATTTTTCCTGTCTGGTGCAGCAATATGTTTTATATTAGTAGCTCGCACAATTACAAGACCGTTAAGAAGGAGTACTTCTGAATTGGATCAAATTATTACTGATATTGATAATATGCAAGGCGATCTTACCGTTCAAATTACACATAACAATCATGATGAAATCGGGCAAATGATTGATGGTGTAAATAAATTTATCTTCGCTCTACAACGTATAATGATTGAGATCAAAAAAAGTACTGATACTCTACAGAATTCCAGTCAAGTAATCGGGCAGAACGTTCATTCCTGTCAAGATTCTACTTCTGAAGTATCCGCTGAGCTTCAAGAATTATCCGCTGCTCTTGAAGAAGTGACCTCCACTCTGCAATCTATGGATATCTCTGGCAAAGAGGTTCATGAAGCTGCTGGCAACATTGCTGACTCTGCTGCCGCAGGTAACAATCGCGTAAGTGCCATCTACGAACGCGCCAACCAGGCATATATGGATACTTCTTCCAATCGTGATATCACTCAGAAAAAAGTAGAGCAAATCAGTGCCGAAATGGCTCATGCTATCCATGAAAGTAATCAAGTATCTCGCATTTTGGAATTAACAGATGATATTCTAAATATTTCGAATCAGACCAATCTACTTGCACTGAACGCTTCCATTGAAGCGGCAAGAGCAGGTGAAGCCGGAAAAGGGTTCGCAGTTGTTGCTAGCGAAATTCGCAGTTTAGCAGAAAACACGAAAGATACTGCAACTAATATCAGCGAAATCAGTTCTGATGTCACAAGCGCTGTACATGCTTTGGTAAATCATGCAAATGAGTTATTGGAATATATTTCAGATAGGATTGTTCCAGAATATGATGACTTCGTTGATGTAGTTAATCAATATAAACAAGACGCCCAGGTTATGCAACAGATGCTGGAACAATTTGATACTCAAGCTGCACTTTTACAAAATTTTTCAAAAGAAATGTCCGACGGTATTCAAACGATTGCTCAGACCATGGAAGAAAGCACTACAGGAATTACACGTTCTGCCGAAAATGCATCCGAACTTAATCTTGCAGTAGAAAACATTGCAAATAAGATACAAGCAAATCAAGCTGTCACCGACTCTCTTCACGGTGAAATTAATTTGCTCGAATCGAAATGGACGCAACTTCAGAAGAATAATCTTTTCTTGTTAAGGAACACCTGAAGTAGAACGAACACATCCGCCAATATATACACAATGCATATTTATTTAATAAGCATTTCCTATAGAGTAAGCAAAAAGACGCCAGTCACGGCGTCTTTTTGCTTACTTCTATCTTGTGGATTCTTTTGGCACAAGCTGGAATCCCATCTTCAATTGTTTCTTCATATCTTTTCCTGTTTCAAGGATCTCGAGAAGTATCTTTGCTGCTTCAATCCCAGTTGTCTTATAATAGAAATGAACACTGGAGATGGATGGGGTTACGACACTTCCCATCTGGGTATCTCCAAATCCTGCCAGTTGTACTTGCTGGGGTACTGGTATCTTCTCTTCGTGGAGATAACGGAGTGCACCTGCTGCAATATTGTCCGTAGCGCAGAATATGGTATCCGTGTTTGGATACTTCTCCATCAGTTCTTTCGCTTTCTCATAACCACCAAGAACTCCAAATTCAGATTCAAACATGCGATCTGTTTCAAGTACAATTCCTGGTTCCCCAGTGTTCCCTTTTTGAGTCTTCTTAGCAGCTTCCTTTACCGCATCGATAAACCCAGCTTTACGAGCTTCGCCTGCTGCTTTATCCATGGTTGTAACACCAATATACCCGATGTGCTTTGCCTTTTCTAACAAGGTTCTCGCCGCCTCATATCCAGCACTGTAATCATCCTGATAGACACAGGAATAATTGGTGATTTCCTGGGCAATTACCACAATGGGTACATCCACTTCCTTCATCAGGCGAAGATGATCTTTGGAAAACATGGTTCCCATAAATAGAATTCCGTCCACCTGATTCTTACGAAAGATTTTCAGATACTTTAATTCTTCCTGAACATCGTTCTGGGTATTGGCTAATAATAACTGATACCCCTCCGCAGCCAAGGTTTCACTGATTCCTGTGACCATACGGCTTACCGATTCAGATTGGATTCTTGGAATGATAACTCCGATTAATTTCGTCACTTTACTTCTTAGATTTCTCGCCTGCTGAGACGGTTCATATCCTGTTTCTTCAATTATACTGGCGATGGCTTGCTTTTTCTCCTCACTCACATATCCCTGATTCAAATATCTGGATACTGTCGCTCTTGATACACCTGCCAACTTAGCAATTTCATTGATATTCATAAATCTCACTTTCTCCAATAAATGGACGCAATGTGGAATCGATTTCTTATCCACATATTACACCCATTTATTTTTGTTTGGCAAGAGATATTCGAATATTAAATGAATCTGCTCGCTTTTTATTTTTCTCTGAAAATAAATCCGAATATTTTTCTTACAAGTGGACCAGCAAAGAAAATCTGCCAGCACAGTGCCATTGGAAAATTCATAACGGTGGTCTGGAACCATACTGCTACGAATTCACTTCCTGCGTTTTTAAATAAAAGTGTTGCAACAAAGCTCATGATTGGGCACATCAGACATACAGTTACTGATGAGATTGCAAGAATCAACTGCATTGGTTTCGCATCCTGTGGATTCACCATTCCGAAGGCGATCTTCTTTGAGAGACCACCAACTACAAAGAATTCTACTAAAAATGCAACTGGACACATGATGAGCATTTCATGGAAAGCAAGAAGGAATATTTCATTGGTCATTCCTCCTTTTGCGATTGCGATGTTGTAACAGATCATGGCATACACCATGATAAATACCATTAGAATGGTAAAAATTACGTCTTGAAATTTGTTCTTTGGCATGATTATTTCTCCTTTGTCTAAATCATATTAACTGCATAA
>CAZTGP010000088.1:0-10488 GCA_964613325.1 uncultured Roseburia sp.
TACTATGTCTTCATGTACTATGTCTTCATGTACTATGTCTTCATGTACTGTGTATTCCATTATTATATCTTCATTTAATTATTTTTTCTTTCATTTAGTTATTCGTTATCACATTTTCTTTCAGCCAAAAGCAATCCCTCATCTATGTGCTTCATGAATTCACAAGTAGATTACTGGATTTCAAATTTAGCACCCTCTGCAAGTGTCTTGGCATCCATATTGTAAATGGCATCAATAATACGATTACGATAAGTAGAGTTGCCATCCGTTGGGAGCATGTTAGACCAGCCAATCTCTCCTGCAAGTCCCATGGCACATACAGAAGCAGCTGCAGCTTCTAAGAGATGATCTGGGTTTGCCACAAGATATGCTGTCATCATTCCAGACAACTGGCATCCTGTTCCTGTAATCAGTCCCATTTCCGGGCGTCCGTTTCGAATTACATAACACTGGTTCCCATCAGCCACAAGATCAATTGCTCCAGTAATTGCAACAATGCAATCATTCATTTCTGCAACATGCTTTGCAAATGAAACGGATGCACTTAAGTTTTCTTCTGTCACTTTATCGGCTACATCTGCATCTACGCCACGTGTACTGCCAGTTCCGTTTGCCAGTGTCTTTATCTCAGAAATATTACCTCGGATCACATCGAACTTCACTTTTCTCAATAAATTCAATGCTGTATCTGTACGAAACTTACTTGCTCCTGCTCCCACTGGATCAAGAAGTACTTTATGTCCTAACTCATTTGCTTTCTTCCCTGCAAGGAACATGGATTCCACTGTATTCTGTTGTAACGTTCCTATATTGATATTCAATCCTCCGCATATGGATGTAATATCTTCCACATCATTCGGATCATCTGCCATGATTGGACTTCCTCCACAGGCTAATAATACATTTGCCACATCATTGACCGTCACATAATTGGTAATATTATGTACTAGAGGTGTTGAACTTCTTACATTTTTTAAGCATTCTTCTATCATCTTTCTTTTCCTTTCTTTGCTCTCTCCCTTTTTTCTTTTCCCTCTCTTCGATCTTTCCCTTTCTTTGCTCTTTCCCTTTCTTTGCTCTTTCCCTTTCTTTGCTCTTTCCCTTTCTTTGCTCTTTCCCTTTTTTATTCTTTTCCTTTTTTATTCTTTCTCTTTTTTACTCTTTCCCTTTTTTGCTCTTTCCATTTTCCGCTTTTGCCCTTTCTTCGCATTTTTCGCTTTTTTCGCTTTTCCCCTAGAATTCCAGCTAAAGTGATTCTAAAAAATGTCTCTTCATACTTTCTATAAAGCAAAAACTGCGCATACCAAATTCAGGTATACGCAGTAAATTAATTTTACTTTACTATGTCCCTACGTTGGCATTATCCAAATCAGGTTATGGGTCGAAGCAGGATACAGCTTCCTCTCAGCTCACTCTTGTGAGCTCCCCTTGTTTAATTTTACTTATTAAGACTACTTCTTTTCTACGAAAAAATCAATCTCTATTCCTTAGTTATTTGGTACTAAATCCTCTGGTTCGACGGTCTCCACGTCCACATCCTTCATGAAGTAGATACGGGAACCGTAATCCTGGAAATAGCGAACATCTTCATTGTATCCGGTTGCTGCAAATGCCTGTTTCAGTTTCACGCCGCCTTTCATGAGAAGAGAACCGGATGCTGTCACTGCTTCTGATTCTCCTGGCATTGTCACAAACTTCGCAACAAGGTTGTGTACCAGTGAGCCTGGTTTAATATGAATTGGCGAAGCAGTATTCACAAGATCCCCGAAGCCTTTCACATTATATCTTAAATCACGATTAAAGAATTTGTATTTTGTCTTATTTTCAAGTCCTTTCGGAGAGTACTGTTCGAACTGTGTATTCGGCTGAACCATGTACTGCATCAGCATACCAACGGCTGCTTTCTTCTGTTCTTCCACACAAGTCCACTCATATATATTCTCGCCAGATCTTCCACGGTAGAACTGTCCATACTGAAGAACTCCTCTCCAGTCTTTATAGAGTGCAATCTGATTTGCAATTTCACGAAGTTCCTCTTTGGTCATGTCGCAGAGATTACATTCATATCCACATACGCCAAATGCTGCAACATTAAACCGTGTCTCTAATGGTGTCGAACGGAGTGTCTGGTGATTTGGGCATGCGGAAACATGGGCACTTACTGCTGACATTGGATAACCATAGCTATAATTTGTCTGTGCTTTCACACGGTAAGCGGCATCGGTATCATCACTTGCCCAGATCTGTGGGAAGTATGACAAAATACCAAGATCGAAACGATTGCCACCTGCGGAACATCCTTCAAAGAGGATCTTAGGGAATCTCTCTGTCAAAGTCTTCATGGCACGATATAATCCCATCACGTAGCGATGTGCGGTCTCGCCCTGGTGCTCGGCATCCAGATATTGGGAATACACATCAGAGAAGATGCGGTTCATATCCCATTTCACATAGGCGATATTGCCGGATGAAAATACCTTAGTCATTTCTTCAATGATATAATCTACAACTGCTGGGTTGGATAAATCAAGTATTCTCTGGTTACGCCCTTCTGTATGAGGCTTTCCTGGAATTTCCATGACCCATTCTGGATGAGCGCGGTAAAGATCACTGTCCACGTTTACCATCTCAGGTTCTACCCAGATACCAAAGTCTAATCCCAGATCATTGATTTTCTTAGACAGTCCTTCTACACCGTTTGGGAGCTTCTTCTTATTGACATACCAATCCCCAAGGGATGATTTGTCGTCGTCACGATGCCCAAACCAGCCATCATCCATAACGAACAATTCAATTCCTACGTCTTTTCCTGCTTTGGCAAGCTTCAATAATTTGCTCTCATTGATATCAAAATAAGCAGCTTCCCAGCTATTTAAAAGAACTGGGCGAATCTTGTCTTTCCATTCTCCGCGGCAGACACATTCTCTTACAAAAGCGTGCATATGCTGGCTCATACCATTAAAACCATCATTGGAAAATGTCATGACTGCCTCTGGAGCCTCAAATACTTCTCCCGGATTAATCTCAAAAGAAAAGCTCTGTGGATTGATACCAGCTACAAATCTTGTTTTGTGATAGCCATTTACTTCCGCTGCTTCATAGTGATTTCCACTATAAATCAAATTGAGTCCATAGCAAGGACCTGCATCTTCGCTGGTGGCTTCCTTGGAGAGCATCACAAATGGGTTGGCACGGTTGGAAGAGGTTCCTGTGTAAGAGGAATTTACGTGTTTTCCAGCTTTGATCTGGAAATCATTTCTGCCCATCTCTCTTGCCCATGCCCCATTGAATGTGGTCATAACCCAGTCATCGGTCTCAAAATCCAGCTGTGTACTCATCAGTCGCTTTAATGATACTGCACACTGGCTGTTATTGATTAACTTTGCAGAACGGGTAATCACGTCTTTTTCCGCAAACACATAATAATGAAGCTCTAAGGTAAGATCATAATTCTCATCCTTTAACGTAACAACCAGCTGCTCAACCTTTCCATTCTCCTCATAGGAACCTGGAAGTGTTGCAAATGGCTCTTTCCCCTGTACCACTTCCGCCTTTGAAAATACAAAGTCAGAAGTCATTCCGCCATCCTTGTGTACCAGTTCAATAAACGGCTCACGAATATCACTTTTTCCATAGGATGACATCTCCAGTCTCATATCCTCCAAGGAATAATTCGTATGCTCCTGGTCATACACATTGGCATTGCCTGGTGCAAATGCATGCTTTTCGCTTAATACTTCTGCTTCCTCGGAAGAATCAATGTCAATGCGCTCTCCATAATAGAGGTGTTCTAGCTGTCCAGTAGGTAGAACTTTAAAGCAATAGGTGGTGTGATTGGTATCCAGTACGTATACTGGATTCATCTGTCGAATCATAATTATTCCTCTTCTTTCCAGAATAGCTGCAGAAAATAGCATATCATGCCATTTCCTGCAGCCATCTCCTTTTATTCAAATTCAAGTACAAGAAAGTGTACACACAGTGTATTTTATAGATAGAAATTATCCCGCTAACTAGCAATAAGTCTGCATTTCTTTCTTCTTTGAATCATATTACATTATGCCTACTCGCACTGTTCTTTAAATCATATTACTTTACGTCTGCGCACGCTGTTCTTTGATTCATATTACTTTACGCCTACGCACGCTGTTCTTCGAATCATATTACTTTACGTCTGCGCACGCTGTTCTTTGAATCATATTACTTTACGCCTGTTCGCGCTGTTCTTTTAATTCTTCTGTGATTTCCTGCAATTTCTCATCTGTTAAAATGTAATGTTTCTTGAATACGATAACAGCGATTACAAGTACCACCATTGGGATAAGTGTCATACATAAACGCAGTCCAGTACGAGAGCTCTGTGAAATCACAGTAATCTCAGCTTCCTTATCCTGACTAACATGGAAAATAGCTAAGACTACCGATGCTATCATAGCTGAAATTCCAGATGCAAGCTTCACAACAAAGGTCTGCATAGAGAAGATAACGGACTCATCACGTCTCTTATTCTTCAGTTCCCCATAATCAACGGTGTTTGCAAGGAATACAGTTACAATTACATTGAGCATTCCGATTGCCGCCATAATTAAGAAAGCAGGAAGCAGCAAGAAATATACATTGGTCATGCCACTGCAGGCTAACACTAATAATACTATATATCCAAGGAATGCCATTGTAAAGCAAACATAGAATATTTTCATTGTATTCATGAATTTGCGAAGTAATGGGAACATAATCATCATTGCAAGAATCTGGAATGCACCGCCAAAGGTGTTAAATAAGGTATAATCACCTTCCCATCCCGCACCACTGAAATCATACTTAAAGAAATAGATCACAAGGTTGGATGTAATATATAATGCAGTATTAATCATAACGATTGCCACTACCATTGTCATTGCCTGATCGTTTTGTACAAGTGCTTTAAACATATCCTTGACAGAGGCAGTCTTCATATCAACCGAAGATTTTTCCTTGATTACCGTACAGGTAATTGTTGTAAAAATCACAAAAATCACTGCAATGACTAAAGCAAACATACGATAACCAACACGCTCAACATCTGTCGCATTTGTTCCGCCAAACATTTTACCGAGAGCAGAAACACTCATAACTGTAATAATCGATACTAAAGCAGATCCAACACCTGCACAGGAACGAGCCAGTGCTGAAAGTCCTTCACGTTCTTTGCCGCTTTCCGTGAAAGCAGGAACCATAGACCAGTATGGGATATCCATCATAGTATATGTAACTCCCCACAGAATGTAGGTGGTAGCTGCATACGCAATCAATCCGCCGCCAGATAATGTAGGTGGTGCTGAGAACATCAGAAACAGCATAATTGCATTGGTCAATGTTCCAATAAACAGCCATGGGCGGAATTTGCCCCATCTTGTTTTCGTTTTTGCAACTAATACACCCATAATTGGATCATTAAATGCGTCGAATACACGTGCTACCAAAAGGATGATACCCATTGCCCAGGTGTTAACGCCCATAATGTCCTGATAATAATACAGAATATAGCTTGCGGAGAGCATGTACACCATGTCTTTTCCTACCGCTCCAATTCCGTAGGCGAACTTTTCGCCACCAGATAATCTCTTCTTTGTTTCCATTTGTTTTCCTCCTGTAAAAACCCCTTATTTATTTTTCAAACCCATTGCGAGTTCTACTACTTTATAAGCACCATCATAGATTCCAATTGATTTATTTGTCACAATACTGTCGCACATATCCTTTAAGATGGAATCATTCTGCATGAAAAGATCGATCATCTGAATTGTATGTGGAATATCTCTACACTCTAAAGTACCATCGCCGATTTCCGCGGAGTGAATTGCTCCCCACATCTCATGTTTTCCAACACGCTTGATAAACAGCTTTGGTACTGGATAAAATGCAAGCTCACTTGGCTTGGTAACAAGTACATCTGCACTTCTCATTAAAAGGTTGGTGCAATATACTGCTTCAAAGATATTTGCGTGCCAGAAGCCGTGGATTCCAGTCACCTCTGTTGCTTCCTCTAATGCAGTAGACGCAAAGTGCTCTGTATCTGACCAGTTATTGAAATGTTCTGTAGCGATTGCTTTCATCTCTGGGATCTCATTTATGAGTTCAACCCACACATTCTTGTAATCACCAACGTTTACATAGAGCGTTGCTTTCTGCTCTTTGATCATTGGAAGTAAATGTTTGATGATGGCTGCAAAAATTTCTTTCTGAGCTCCAGCGCCTCCGATGGTAAGAAGGAATCTCATTGGCTTGCCGTCCGCTTTTCGTTTCATACGAGCTGCACAATCTGCCTCGATATTGCTTACAAGTTCATGATCGATGTAATGTCCAGTGTATACAAGGCTTTCCTCTGGCATCGGATTGCAGACCTTATCCTTATTCATCCCATTTAAAATGCGATAGCCCATATAAGCATTATGGCACTGAATGGTATGAACACTTCCTTCTGATAGGTGAAGCGCCATTGGCCAGTTGTCTGGGATTGCATTCACAACATGCTTCATTCCTGCGTGAATTGCAGCTTGTGCAGGCCATACATGAGTTCCAATCACTGGGATCTCCTTTGGCACATTGCGATATACCGGAGCCATAAGCTCTGCATTCTTCTGATCTGCTGCGTTATATGTCAAAGCACGAAATCCTTCGTAGTTCATTGGCTCCCAAACCAATTTATTAAAGATTGGGTTCTTAGAAAGTCTAGAGCCCAGGGAATACAGATCATTCTGTGCACTGATCACCTTGGTACAGGTGGTCTGTGGATATCCATTTAGGTCCATCCAGTATGGTGTGTATCCCAAGTGCTTTGCTGCAGAAGCCATCGCCATAGAGATACGGTAGTGACCGAATCCCATACGAATATTTCCGACAATGATACCTTTTTCGGTGTCAAATTCCTGCTCGCTCTTCTCATCGCTTAACAATACATTCATTACCCCTAAGGAATCACCAATGTACTCATTTTTCTTAATGCAGACTTTGTAATCCACATTGGAGTCATCTCCGAATTTCTTTGCGTATTTCTTTTTTGATTTCACTGCTTTTTTATATGCTTTGCCGCTAATCTCATTTCCAAAAATAGTTTTTGATTTCTCTAACATTTTATCCTCCTATCAGATTAAGCGTTCTTGCCCTCAACCTGAAAATCTATATTCACATCTTTCATGCCCTGGCAGGAAAGTGTAAGAACTGCTTTACCGCTCTCACCGGTTGTTTTCACATACACACCGGTCATTCCTCCGCGAATTGGAACACAGCTTGGTCCAATAATCTCGATTGGTCCCTCTGTTTTTGCAATGACTGGCTCCTGGAAGAAATAAAGCAGGTTCTCATTCTCATCGCACACCTGAATTCTCACTTCCGCGACATCGTAGCTGTTTGTCTCCACCAGCTCTCTGGAAGAAGCTTCTGCTTTCATATGAAGGGTCTTCATAGGCTCTTTTATTATGGTTTTTACCACTTTACCATTCTTGATTGCTTCGAAGCGATATACGGTGCTGGTTCCTCCCCAGTCGCCCACGTATTTATTATATAATTTCACTGCGTCTGCTGGCTTCATGTGATGAACCAGAATGCATTTCAATGCAATGCCTACCACCTTCATTGGAAAATGCCCATATCCATGAGTGGCTGTATAATTCAGTGCATAGGTGATTCCCTCTGCCTGTGACTTGGTGAAATTCTCATTCTTTAAGATTTCATCGCCAATAAAATCATCGATGATCATCGGTCCGTGTTTCAGGTTCTGGAATGGAGAATCTGCTTTCGTGTATTCCTTAATGAATCGATCATTCTTATACATTTTCACACTATCCACATTTGAAATAATATAGGTTGTCCCTCGATTACAGCCTGGATGTTCTCCGATATCCATGGAAGAGCTTAATTCAAGAACCGGCTCCTCTTCCTGCTGGCAGGCATAAATGAGTGCCGCCAGCTTTGGATTACGGAACATGTCCAGCACTCCATGATAGCAGATGCGATCTCCGCTTCCGAAATCCTTGTGGGTATTATAGTCAAACATACACCAGCCAAATGCACCAGCGATATCTTCCTCTCCTGCCACCGTATCCAATACTCTCGCATGACGAATCGCATGCTCTACCCGGTGCTCTTCCCAGTCAAAGGACTTGGTTGGGTACATATGACCATTGTATTCACTGATGAGATATGGTTTATTCACATCACTTGTAATATTCTTCTTCGGCTCACAGCCAGGATGCTGTCCATCGTGAGAAAAATCATTGTAGGTGTATACATCTTCAAACAGATGACTCTTCTTGTGGCATCGAACGCCGCCTGTCTGTCTGGAATCATCCAGCTGATGTGCAACTTCGTTGGTTCTTTTATAGAATTCATCATCATCCTGAGATTCATTGATACGAACTCCCCAGAGAATGATGGAGGTATGATTGCGATACTGAAGAATCATATCCTTTACATTTTCCACTGCCTGATTCTTCCATGCTGCATCACCAATGTGCTGCCAGCCTGGAATCTCTGTGAAAACCAGAAGTCCAATTTCATCACAGCGATTTAGAAAATAATGAGACTGTGGATAATGGGAAGTACGCACCGCATTACAGCCCATCTCGTATTTTAAGATATCCGCATCCAGCTTCTGCATGGACTCTGGCATCGCATAGCCCACATATGGATAGCTCTGATGGCGGTTAAGACCGCGCAGCTTCACCTTATTTCCATTCAAATAGAAGCCATCTGTCTTGAATTCTGCTTTGCGGAAGCCAAAGGTATCGATTCTTGTATCAATCACCTTACCAGCTCTTACCAGCTCTGTTTTCAGCTCATAGAGGCAGGGAGCATTCAATTCCCATAGCAAAATGCGCTCCACGGCTTCTTCAATTTCCACGTCACTTCCGGAGATTTCCGTCTCACTCAATAGGATCTCTTCTGTTTTCAGAGGAGCTTTCACTTTCTTTGCATAAGACTGGCGAATGTAAAGCGGTTCTTTCTCTAAGCTGTTTACCCACTGGGAGTGGATTCTCACATTGGACACAATATGCGCTGGGTAGAATGTCTCTTCTAACACATCTGGTGTGCTCTTTACATTTTCCGGTAGAAGTGTCTTTACAAACACATCCTCTAAGTATTCCTTCTCACGGACATCCAGATAGACATCACGATATATTCCACCGAAAGTCATGTAATCAATTACAAATCCAAATGGTGGAATATTCTGATCTTCTCTGCTGTTCACCCGTACCACAAGTACGTTGGTCTCTCCATATAATAGCTTGTCACCGACTTCCACAGAAAATGCCGTGTATCCGCAATGGTGTTCTGCAATCTTCTCACCATTTAGATATACTTCCGCACTGTGTGCAGCCCCATCAATGGTAAGCATTACAGACTTGCCTCTCCATTCTTCTGGAGCTTCAAGCTCTTTGCGATATCCACATATCATTTGATACAGATGTTCATCGAAATAATGAAATGGAAGCTCTTTGCAGGTGTGAGGGAGGCGAACCTCTGTCATTCCCTCAGTGGAATAACTTCTCTGGAGCATCTCCTCCACATAGTTCTCTGTGAATTTCCAATTATCATTTAAATATATACGACTCATAGTTCTCTCCTGCCAATCCCGAAACCTGTTTATCTTGCGATAATTCCATCTACTAAAATATCAACAACATCCTTTAAGGCATCTCCATAAGAGATCTTATTTGCAATCAGAATATCTCTCTGGAAGAACTGTTCTAAAGTAGCTTCCAGCATTGTCTTCAACACAGCAATGTTGATTGGGCGAATTGCGCCTTCTTCAATTCCCTGATTGATTAACGCTATGGTATTCTCCCAGCCCGTCTCTAATCGTTCCTCTACCTTGCGGTATATCTTAGGATATTTATCCTTTAATAGATATAGATTGCGGAAATCAATATCCTTATAGCCCTCTGGCAGTACTCCAAGAATTGCTCGAATCTTATCCTCTGTCTTTAGTGAATCGTCATTCAGTACGCGCTGTTCGCTTTCTTTAATATGGTCGAAGCAGTAATCAACCATCTGAAAAAACAGTGTCTCTTTATCACGGAATACCGTATATATTGTTTTCTTGCTCATAGACAGTTCACTTGCGATATCATCCATTGTGAACTTTAACCCCTTCTGATTAAACACCTTCAAAGTTGCTTCTAAGATCTTCTCTCTTGTTTCCATATTGTTTACTCCTCGTACTTATTTGTCGATTTTGGTTAATTGCAAAACACGTTGAATTCACAATGACTATATACTGCGAATACAAGCAAACATAGGCACGCTTTCGCTACGTTGGCTCATGCAGCGGTACTAAGCGACCAAAATACGGTCGCTAAGGACCGGCTTCGCCAGAGTACCTATGTTTGCTTGTATTCGTAGTACATAGTCAGCTGAAGAATTGTGAGTTTCGCAATTACCTAATTCATCTTTTTAAATTAATTGCGAAACACGTTGAATACACAATGACTTTATACTGCGAATACA
>CAZTGP010000089.1:0-10340 GCA_964613325.1 uncultured Roseburia sp.
TAACCAATACCGTTGCGAAAGGTTATGAACTCCCGGCCACTGGTGGTACGGGAACCAAAGGATATATGATTGGCGGATGGACGCTTGTGATAGTGGCACTTTCAGCCATGATATATAGATATAAAAAGAATAAATTCATGAATTTAAGAAGGGAAGGAAGAGAATGAAGAAAATGAAGAGAATTCTAGCATTTGCGCTTGCCATGGTAATGATCTTAGCCATGAACATGACCGTATTTGCAGACAACGACACAACACCAGCAAAATACTCTATTACAATCAATAACGCAGAGTCAGGACACACATATGAGGCATATCAGATCTTTGCAGGGGATTTAAGCGAAGGTGTGTTATCAAACATGAAATGGGGCGCTGGTGTAACAGCTGCTGGTCAGACTGCACTGGGAAATGCTGCTACGAAGGCAGAATCACTTGAAAATGCAACCGATGCAAAAACAAGAGCATTTGCAGAAGCAATGAGTGTCTACCTTGGCACTGCTTCAAAAAGTGTAAATACAGCAACTGGTGACAAATATGTCATGGATGGACTGGATGCTGGTTACTATCTTATCAAAGATAAAGATGGTTCCATGCAGGATAGCGAGAATGCATACACATTATTTATTTTACAGGTAACAGGGAATCAGGAGGTGGCAGCCAAATCTGATAAACCTACTGTAATCAAGAAAGTTATGGATACCAATGATTCAACAGCAGTAACTACAGGATGGCAGGATTCAGCAGATTATGACATCGGCGATCGTGTACCATTCCAGTTAACAGCAACACTTCCAAAGAATATGGATAAATATACTACTTACAAAGTAGTGTTCCATGATACCTTATCCGCTGGACTTACCTATAATGTTGACTATACTGTTAAAATCAATGGAAAAGAAGTTGATAAAGAAAATTTCACACCAGCTTATGAAGGAACATCGCTTTCATTCGCTTGTAATGATGTAGTAGCGCTTGGCGCAACCAATAATTCTACCATAGAGATTGTTTACTCTGCTACCTTAAATGAGAATGCAGTAATTGGTTCAGAAGGTAACCCAAACGAAGTATACTTAGAGTTCTCGAACAACCCAAATAATTCTGGATTCGGAAATACCGAGACAGGAAAGACACCTACTGATAAAGTTATTGTATTTACATATAAAGTAGATATCAATAAAATTAATGAGAAGGAAGAACCACTGAATGGTGCAGCTTTCAAATTAGAGAAGTCCATTACGGGCGTCGCTGGAAATGCCAATCAGTGGATTACTGTAAAAGAATACGAAGCAAAAGAGGATCAAAATGCATTCGAATTTACAGGAATTGACGATGGAACTTATCGTATAACTGAGACTGCAACACCAGATGGATATAACACAATTGATCCAATTGAATTTACAGTAGTAGCAGAGCACGATGCAGCTGCAGACGAACCGAAATTAAAATCATTAACTGGTAATAAAGCAAGTGGTGATGTATTTGTTAGCGCAGTGACCTTTGAGGGAAATACTTCTCCAACAGGTACTCTATCTGGAAATATCATCAACTTCTCAGGCTCAACGCTTCCATCAACAGGTGGAACTGGGCGAGTTCTTATCTATACAGTTGGTGCAATACTTGCGTTCGTAGCAGGAATCGTATTAGTAGCTAAGAAAAGAGCAGCAAAATAGTTAGGAAGAAACAAAAAAAATATGTTTATTTTAGGGGAGCCTAAGCTCCCCTAAGATACAACAATAAGGAGTACACTGTGAAAAAACATTTTACGACAATTTTATTATGTAGCATATTAGTCGCAGGGCTCTCCTTATTGCTGTATCCCTCAATCAGTGATTACTGGAATATGTATCACCAATCCAGATCAATTGCGAAATATACCGAAGCAGTAGACCAGTTGGGAGAAGAAGAAAAAGAGCAGATGCGTAAAGATGCAGAAGCTTACAATGAAGCGTTGAAACAAAAGCCAAATCGCTGGGAGCTTAGTAAAGCTGAATATGAGGAATACGAAAGCCTTCTGGATGTGTCAGGAACTGGAATTATGGGATATATTGAGATTCCCAACCTACATGTACAGATTCCTATTTACCATGGTATTGATCAGGAAATCCTACAGATAGCAGTAGGACATATAGAAGGCTCATCTCTGCCAATTGGTGGGCTTGGAACTCACTCAGTAATATCAGGTCATAGAGGATTGAAATCAGCAAAGCTTTTTACAGATTTGGATCAGCTGGCAGAAGGGGATATCTTTAAGCTGAGTGTTCTGGGAGAGACCTTAACGTACCAGATTGATCAGATACATATTGTACTTCCAGAAGAACTGAATGAACTTCAGATCGAAGAGAATAAGGATTACTGTACATTATTAACCTGCACGCCATACGGTGTAAATACACATCGTTTATTGGTGAGGGGACATCGGATCGAAAATGAGGAAGAGGCACATATGATTGTACAGGATGCATCCATTGTGCCACCGCTTCATGAAGCCACTATATTAATGGTAATTCTTTTGGCATGCTATATTCTCTTGAAGAAGATACTAATAGGGGTGAATTGGGAATATATGTTTGACAGATTCGTTGTAAAGATTAGGAGTGGAAAACATGAAAACAGCGAGAAAAATAAAAAGTAAATATCTACTGCTTCTTTTGGCAATTGCCTGTGTCTGCGTGATTGTGCCACAGCTTTTGGTTCATGCCAATCCATATATTGATAGCAAGCGTCAAGGAACAATTCAGGTAGTAGTCAGTGAAGCAGATAAGTTCGCGGAATTGAAAAATTATCGGATTGCTACCCAGATATATCAGCTGGCAACCGTGGATCAGGACGGAAATTATACTGCACTACGTCAATATTCCAATCTGAAGACCATATTAGATGGAATAAAAGATAAGAAGCAGGCAAAAGAGTGGGAGGCCCTGTTAACTCAGGCTGAAACAGACATCGAGGGACAAAGCGCGACAACACAGGTTCAGGTAGTAGGAGGAAAAGGCGTATCTTCAAGCATTTCTACAGGATTATATCTTATTACAGCAGAGCCTATGGATACCGAAGAATATCATTATGAGTTTACAGCCGGTCTTGTGTCATTACCGAACAATGAATTCATATCCACAGGAGAAGGCAGTGATACATGGATATATGATGATGTGGAAGTGATGCTAAAGGCAACAAGAACTCCGTTAACAGGCAATCTTGAAATTACCAAAACCCTGCAAACCTATAATCCAGAGCTTGGAACACCAATGTTTGTATTTACAATTGAAGCGGTAAAGGATGGAGAGACTGTATATAGTGATACCATTGCATTAGCATTTGACAATGCAGGGCAGAAGAGTGCCAAAGTTACCGACATTCCGGCAGGAGCGAAGGTGACTGTAACCGAAGTATATTCAGGGGCTGGCTATCAGCTTACCTCGGATCCAGCTGTAACAATAGATCGGATTGTCTCAGGTGAGACTGCCAATGCATCCTTCACCAATGATACGAATGGGAAAAAGCAATATGGGACAGGAATTGTGAATCATTTCCATTATGATGGAACAGGATATACCTGGACACAGCTAGAAGATAACTCGATTACGGAGAATGAAGCATCTTCAGAGGAATAGAAGTAAGATAGAGATAGAAATGACAAATAAGAGGGGATATACAATCTGGAAAGGAATCATATGAAGATATTTTTGAATCATCTCATAAAAAGAATAAACCATCGACGAAGTATCCAGCTCATGGTATTCCTTGCTTTGATTATGGTGGCAGCAGCATCCGTGCCTGGAACGCTGGCGTATTTTACAACGTATGCAACTGCAAAAGGCGGAGTTCCAATTACCCTTGGTGCCAAAACGAGAGTGAAAGAGGAATTCAAGAATTGGGAGAAAACCATTCAAATTGAGAATACGGGGGATACAGATTGCTATGTCCGTGTGAAAATTATTGCCGCAAGTCAATTTCAGATTGCTGCATCCGGAAATAACTGGGTGGATGCAGGTGACGGATATTGGTATTACAGCGAAGTCCTGCCGGTGGGATTGACAACAGAGGACAGTTTAAAAGCATCGATTACTGTGGCCAAAGAGGTGAAGACCAGTTTCAATGTTGTAGTTGTTCAGGAATGTGTTCCAGTAAGCTATGATGAGAATGGTAATCCAACAGGAGCGATCCAGGCAGATTGGAATAAGGCGAAACAGGTAGTACAAGAGGAGGAAACGAAATGATGAAAAAGAGAATTTCTGTTATCCTCATTGCGGTATCTTCGTTACTGCTCGTGGGAAGCGTGGTGGGAAGTGTTCGTGCAGCACTTATCTATTATAGTGAAGATTATGTGGCACAGATGGATGTGAAATCAATCGGTGTTTCATTAGTTGAGAATGACCAGACAGTAAGCTGGAGAGATTACTTACATAAGGATGATGCCTGGAATCAGGATACGGGAGCACTCCTTACCAATATGCTGTCAAAAGACGAAGCGCTTGTTTTAAACAAGAACTATAAAGAAGAACTATCTGTTCGCAATAGTGGAACAATCGATGAATATGTGCGAGTGACCGTGAACAAGTATTGGGTGGATGTAGATCCAGATACCAAGGAAGCTTCTACAAAGAAACGAATGGACTTAGATCCCACATTAATTCAAGTACATTTTCTAGAGGAAAATGGATGGCTGCTTGATAAAGAGAGCAGTACCAATGAGAGAACAGTTCTCTATTATCATGATATTCTAAAAAGTGGAGAAACAAGTCCGCTATTTGCTGATACCATCTCGATTAATGATAAAATAGCACAGATTGTATCGGAAGAACGTACAACAGATGCAGATGGATACACAGTTATTCGATCAATCTATGAATATGATGGAGTAAAGTTTATGCTTCAGGCAGATGTGGATGCAGTACAGACGCATAGCGCCAAGGAAGCAATTATGAGTGCCTGGGGTGTAGATGTCAACATTGAGGACAATGGAACATTAAATTTAAAGTAAGGAGAGATTAGAATGAAGAAAATGATTACATTTCTCGTATTGTCTTTCCTTATCATAGGAATGACCAATACAGTCTATGCAGAGAGCTCGGCAACCAAAACGGAATCCGTAACATTCAATGGTAAGAAAATGGTTAGCACCTTTTCGTCCTCTAAGCTGGCGGCTTCTGTTTCAGAGATGCAGCCGGGAGACACAGTAGATTTTGCAGTAGGAATATCAAATACAGGGGATTATACAACGGACTGGTATATGTCGAACACTGTGCTTCAGAGCTTAGAAGATGCACAGGCAGTAGCAGAAAATGGTGGATATACATATCTATTAACCTACAAGGATAAGTCTGGAAACGATATCGTCCTTTATGACAGCGCACGTGTTGGTGGAGAGAAGTCAGTAAATGCAGGAAAAGGATTAAATGAAGCAACGGATTCACTGGATGAATTCTTCTATCTGGATCGTCTGTCCGAAGGGGATGCGGGAACAGTACAGCTTACAGTAGGGCTAGATGGAGAAAGTCAGGGCAATATTTATCAGGATACATTAGCGAAGCTTATGATGAATTTTGCAGTGGAAGATGTACCAGACGAGACGAAGAAACCACTAGCAAGTGGAACGACCGTAAAGAAGAAGGACTTTACTTCTTCAACAAGTATGGTTAAGACTGGCGATATCTGGACATGGGGAGCAGTTATCACATTGGTTCTTGGTGTGATATGCGTTGGAATAAGCTACTTTTGTCAAAAGAAGAAGAGGAGTGTGGGTAAATGAAGAAATTACATGCAATAGGAATCCTATTATGTACACTTATCATATTCCTATTCCAGGGCAAAATGGTAACGAGTGCTGCAGAATATTCGTACACCGTTCGAATCTATACTGGAAATCAAGGAACTATCACGGATTCAGCTGATGTGACAGTAGCTTCAAAGAACCCGTCTCAGGTCAATATAGCGCAAGACGGCACGAAGATTGTGATTACAGGATTGTCATATGAGGATCGTGTTACTTATAATGCACAAAAAGCAGTACATATGGAAGCTACAAGTAAGTATTATGTGAGAGGATTCCGACTAAGCGGGCGTGATAATGGGACAATTGCGAAGTATGCATCATTTGTGGTGACAGAAAGCCAGGACTACGTGGTTGCATATGGAATTAAGGGAGAACTGACACAATATACAGTTACCTTTACGGATGGTCAGGGGAACACGCTGGCACCTTCACAAACCTATTATGGAAATGTTGGAGATCAGCCGGTCATGGCATATAACTATATCGAAGGTTATGCACCATCCGCTCGTAATATATCAAGAGAACTGGCAGCGGATGCATCAAAGAATGTTTTTGAATTTGTTTATACACAAAGAACAGGTGAAGTAGCACCGAATCCGCCAGTGGTGAATCCTATAGCAGAGAACCCTACAGCAGAGAATCCAGCAGTTAATCCAGAAGGACCAGCAGCACAGCAGGCAAATGTTGTTAATATTGAGAATGCGAATGCCCTAAATCCTGAGGGCGTGGACAATCCAGCAGGGGAGCAACAGGAGGAAGAGATTAACCAGGGCGCAGATATTGATGAACCAGAGGTTCCAAGAGCAAGCAATCCGGATACCGAGATTACAGAGGATAAGGTGCCTCTTGCCGGACGTGTTGCAGAGAATGGAATGCTAGTTCCAATCATTGTTGGAGCGGTCGCAGCACTTGCATTGATTGCAATGCTTGTATTACTTCTCATGAAGCGTAAGAAAGCAGTAGCAGAGACAAGTGAGAAAGAGAATGCGGGCAAGGAATAGATGGAAACGAAAGAGAAGCAATTGAAACAAAATAATCATTTACATAGAGCAGCAGTATGTTTTCAAATAGCAGGAACCATATTGCTGCTATTTGTAATTCTATTATGTATCCCAGTGACTGTTCCTAAACTTTTTGGGCACCAGATATACAATGTAATAAGTGGAAGTATGGAGCCAGAGATACCGATTGGAAGCTTGATATATACAAGCACTGCTACACCAGAATCAATTCAAGCTGGCGATATCATTGCATTTTACAATTATGAATCCAGTACTCCGATTACCCATAGAGTTGTGGAAAATCAAGCGGATTTGAATCAATTTATCACAAAAGGCGATGCAAATGAGGACAAAGACCGCGAGCCAATCCCATATAGCAATTACATTGGTAAAGTAACACGACACATCCCATATTTGGGAAATTACTTTTCTTTATTTACGTCCGTTGGTGGGAAAATGATGGTTGGATGCATCATTGCGTTATCCATTTTTCTACACATGCTTGCAAATGCGATGGAGAAAAAGAAGAAATAAACAATTGCATAATAGAAATAATCTCATATAAGCCTTCAATTTGTGGTATGCTATAGGAAAGATACTATTGAATGCAAATGAATGGCAGATAATTCACCTTATGGATTTCTGCGAGGTAGAAATATGAGAAAAGATATGTTTGAACAAAGGAAAAAGATGGTATATGAGTTCATCTGTGATGATATGTATGTACCAATGAAAATTAAAGAGATGTGTATCGTGCTGGGGGTTCCAAGAGATCAGAGGGATGACCTTGTAGAGATCTTAAATGAGCTGATGGCAGAAGGCAAAATCGAGATCTCAAAACGTGGTAAATATGCTAAGGCAGAGAGCAAGATTATTGCAGGTGTGTACACAGCACATCCAAGAGGATTTGGTTTCGTAACCATTGAAGGAGAAGAGGACGATATCTTCATACCGGCGGATAAGACAAATGGTGCAATGCATATGGACACAGTGCAGATCTCCATTGCACCAACCACCACTGGAAAACGCAGAGAGGGTGCCGTAGTCAAAGTCTTAGAGCGAGGCATGAATCAGGTGGTATGTACCTATGAATCCAGTAAGAATTTCGGGTTCGCAGTACCAGATAATCCAAAGTTTGGATCGGATATCTTTATTCCGCTAGAACGCTCGAAGGGAGCAGTAGCAGGACATAAGGTCGTTGTTGAGATCACCAATTATGGGAAGAAGGATAAGAAACCAGAAGGTAAAGTCGTAGAGATTCTCGGTCATATCAATGATCCGGGAGCGGATATCTTATCTATCGTGCGTGCCTATGATCTCCCAGTGGAATTCTCTGAGAAAATCATGAATCAGGTGGAAAGAGTCTCCAACGAAGTCTCAGATGCAGATATGGCAGGGCGAATGGACATTCGTGACTGGCAGATGGTTACCATTGATGGAGAGGACGCAAAGGATCTAGATGATGCGGTATCTCTGACCATGGAAGATGAAAACTATGTGCTTGGAGTTCACATCGCGGATGTATCCAACTATGTGCAGGAGCATAGTGCATTGGATGTAGAAGCACTGGATCGAGGAACCTCTGTGTATCTGGTGGACCGTGTAATTCCAATGCTTCCACATAAGCTTTCCAATGGAATATGTTCTCTGAATCAGGGTGAGAACCGTCTGGCATTAAGCTGTATCATGACAATTGATCCCAAAGGAGAGGTCATTGATCATAAGATTGCAGAGACGGTCATCAAGGTGAATCGCCGTATGAGTTATACTGCAGTGAAGCAGATCTTAGAAGAACACGATGAGGAGCAGATCAAAGAGTATGAAGAGCTTGTGCCAATGTTTGAGCGCATGAAAGAACTGGCAGCGATTCTTCGTAAAAAACGTATGAAACGTGGCTCCATTGACTTTGATTTCCCAGAGACCAAAGTTATCTTAGATGATAAGGGGAAACCAATCGATATCAAACCATACGATCGCAACGTTGCAACCAAGATTATTGAGGACTTCATGCTGATTGCCAATGAGACTGTTGCACAGGATTATTTCTGGCAGGAGCTCCCATTCGTATATCGTACGCATGATAACCCGGATACTGAGAAAATCCATAAGCTGGGAACCTTCATCAATAACTTTGGCTATACCATTCATATCGGACAGGATGAGATACATCCAAAGGAATTGCAGAAGCTTCTTATGAAAATAGAAGGAACACCAGAAGAACCACTTATCAGTCGTCTGACACTGCGTTCCATGAAGCAGGCAAAGTATACCACAATCAATTCTGGACACTTTGGTCTTGCAACTAATTATTACTGTCACTTTACTTCACCAATCCGTCGTTATCCAGACCTGCAGATTCATAGAATTATTAAGGAAAGTCTCCGAGGAAGAATGAACGGCAAACGGATCGATCACTATGAGAAGATTCTTCCTGAGGTTGCAACTCATTCTAGTAAAATGGAACGAAGAGCAGATGAAGCAGAGCGAGAGACCGTGAAGCTGAAGAAAGTAGAATTCATGGAGAGCCATGTTGGAGAAGTATTCGAAGGTGTCATCTCTGGTGTGACCGAATGGGGATTCTTTGTAGAGCTTCCAAACACAGTAGAAGGTCTGGTAAGGGTAGCAGATATCAAAGGCGACTTCTATCATTATTATGAAGATACCTATGAACTCGTAGGTGAAGTAACCAACAAGCGCTATAAGCTGGGACAGAAAGTAAAGGTCGAGCTAGCAGCAACCGATAAGATTATGAGAACAATCGATTTTGTGCTGGCAGCAGAGAGCGATGAGGATGAGAACACGGAAAACAAATCATAGAAAATGTATTTTCTTGTTGTAAATTATTAATTTTTTCAAAATTAAACCCACAGTTTATTGCTTTTTCTCGCAGAATCATATATTCTATAGTTCGGGCAAGGGAAAACGCCTAATCCGAACATAGAATTCATTTCAGCAATTTCCGGGAAGGAGGAGTAATCTTGGGAAAAGAAAGTAAGAAATTAATAGCGAACAACAAAAAAGTATTCCATGATTATTTCCTGGAAGAGACTTATGAAGCTGGCATCAGCCTGGCAGGGACAGAAGTGAAGTCCATGCGAATGGGCAAGTGCAGTATTAAAGAGTCCTTCATCCGTGTGGAGAATGGTGAGATCATTATCTATGGAATGCATATCAGTCCTTACGAGAAGGGGAATATCTTCAATAAGGATCCACTCAGACCGAAGAAGCTGCTTCTTCATAAGAAAGAAATTGAGAAGCTTATGAGCAAGATGGCAATCAAAGGTTATACAATTGTACCGGTTGAAGTATACTTCAAAGGAAGTCTTGTGAAAGTGGAAATAGCATTGGCGAAAGGTAAGAAATTATACGATAAGCGTCAGGATATTGCAAAGAAAGACCAAAAAAGAGAAGCTGAAAGAGATTTCAAGGTTCGCAATTTGGGCTAGTAAAGGTTTCGACGGGGCATCTGCAGCTGGAGAAGCGAGTCGCATGCGATGCGTTAAATGGCAAACTTAAATTTAAACGCTAAAAACGAAAATTTAGCTTACGCAGCCTAGTCTGCGTTGT